>CAVAHB010000111.1:0-17422 GCA_963588415.1 Faecalibacterium sp. CAG:74 | reverse complement strand
GGGTGCAGAGGGTGTCTGCACCCGGGTGCAGAGGGTGTCTACACCCGGGTGCAGAAGGTGTCTGCACCCGGGTGCAGTCCGCCGCGCTTCGGAAGGGCAAGATTTTTTCCTCGTTCCCGTTGACAGGCGAGGGGCGGATTTGCTATCATCCACACCGTCGAAAGATGACAACGTCCAAAGGTGAAGACTGAATGAAACAGACTGAAATGAAGTTAAAACTGACATTTTTCACTTGTGCGATTGCCGCGCTGCCCGTCCTGTGCGCGTACGCGAAGACGTGCTTCACCGTTTCGGCCGACCGTCCAGACTGCCACTATGACGTCGGGCTGAGCGACGTGACGTGTCCGCCCGCCGGCGGTTGGTGCGCGTTCAACACGCTGGGGTCGAAGGACAAGTCGATGATCTCCGTCCCAGGCATGACGCACAGCGCCAACGCGGCGCTTGAACACGATTTGCTCGAATGGGCCTGCGGAACGGAACCCGCCTGCGACACAATCTCCGCATCACCCCCTCCTTCATCCGATTCGTAATTCCTACCCGCCCGCTTCCCGCGTTCATCTGCGGAGAAGTTCGCGTTCCGTTGCCAAGGTCGCGTTATTTCTCACGCATTTCTCACACAATGCTCATTCGATCCTAACGGAGAAAGCGCATACTATGCGCCGATGAAACGAAAAGAAGGATCGGAAACAAATGGAAGAACGTCCAAGGACTGAGAAGACATACGAGACGCTACCGCCGTCCAAGCGGTTCAAGATCATCACGCGGCATCTCAATTTCTTCTACGGCGACCACCAGGCGCTGTTCGACAACGATCTCGCGATTGAGGAAAACCGCATCACCGCCGTAATCGGTCCGTCCGGGTGCGGCAAGTCCACGCACCTGCGCATCTACAACCGCATCTACGAACTGCATCGCGGCCAACGCGCCTCGGGCGAAGTCCTGCTCGACGGAAAGAACATCCTTGATTCGGACGTTGACCTGCTCGACCTGCGCCGCCGCGTCGGGATGATTTTCCAGAAGCCGACGCCGTTCCCGATGAGCGTCTTCGACAACGTGGCCTATCCGCTCCGCCTGCACTTCAAGATGGGGCGCGGCGAAATCAGGAACCGCGTCGAGGAGGCTCTGCGGGGCGCGGCGCTCTGGGACGAGGTAAAGGACAAACTCAACGAGCCCGGCACCGCACTCTCAGGCGGACAGCAACAACGACTCTGCATCGCCCGCGCCATCGCGGCACAACCGGAAGTCCTGCTGATGGACGAGCCGACGAGCGCCATCGACCCCGTGGGCACGCTCAAGATCGAGGAACTGATGGACCGTCTGCGCAAGCGGTTCACCATCGTCATCGTCACACACAACATGCAGCAGGCCTCGCGCATCTCGGACGTCACCGCCTTCTTCTACAAGGGGCGCATCGTCGAGGTCGGCCCGACGAAGGAAATCTTCACCAATCCACGAAACAAGCAAACGGAAGACTACGTCTCCGGGAGGTTCGGCTAATATGACAATGAAAGTCCACTTCGAAAAGTCCCTCGCGGCCCTTGAACAACTGCTCGCCGAGAACGCCCGACGCACCGAAACGGCGGTGAACGCCGCCGTGCGGGCGATGGAGCGCGGCGATTCGGGTCTCGCCGAAACGGTGATTCAGGGTGATACGGCAATCGACCTCGCCGAGAACGTCATCGAGGAGAAGTGCCTCGACATTCTCGCACTCTACCAGCCGGTGGCGACCGACCTCCGCCGCGTCATCACCATCCTCAAGGCGAACGGGGAAATCGAACGTGCGGGCGATCTCGCCGTGAACATCGCCGACCGCGTGTGCGATTCGCGGCAGTATCGTGTCGGGGAGGATGAATCGTGGGACTTCGCGAAGATGGGGAAACTCGCGACCGACATGTTCTCACGTGCGCTCCGCTCGCTCGCGGAAGGCGATGCGGCGGCAGCCCGCGCCATCATCGCGGCGGATGACGAGGTGGATGCCCTGCACCGCCAGAGTTACGCCCGCGCCACAAAGGGCATTCTCGCGAACCCGCCCGAAGCGGGCTACTACCTCGACGCGCTCACCGTCTCGAGATGCCTTGAACGGATTGGCGACCTCGCGACCAACATCGCGGAAGACGTCATCTACCTCGAGACGGCGGAGATCGTGCGGCACGAGCCGCCCAAACCAAACCCGCCTCACGATGGACTTCTGAGTTGAAGTTCGAAGCAACAGCCCGTGGGCTGGTTCTTGCGGACGGACAAGTTGCCGCCCATGGACTTCGCGAACTCGTACGCCGTGCAGAGGCCGATGCCGAAGCCGCCCTTTCCCGTCTGGAGCACCGTTCGGGCGCGATAGTAGCGGTTGAATGCATGGCGCATCTGCCGCGCCGTCATGCCGGGGCCATTGTCAATCAGCGAAAAAACGACAACTCGGCTTCGCTTCTCGATCCTCGCCCGAACCGACCCGTAGGGCGCGGCGTATTTGAGGTCGTTGCCAAGGAGATTCCAGAGAATCTGCAGGGTCATCGTCTCGTCGGCATAGACGGGACAAGCCTCCCCGCCGTCGAAACCAACGGTCTCGACCGCGACATCCGCACCATCGAATGCATCCCTATAATCCTCCCTGAAGAGCCGATACGCCTCTTCATAAGCCCGCCTGAAGTCGAAGACCGAATACTGCGGTTCACGACGCTTTCCGCCACGCCGGAGGAAGTCCCTGATGTTCTCGACGATGCAAAGCATCCGTTCGACAAGTGTTCGGACGCTTTCATCGTCCTTCCCGACCAGATAACGGATTGAGGCGAGGGGCGTCGTCAGGTCGTGCGCCGCCGCCGCAAGGAAGTCGTCGCGCATCTTCGCATAGCACAGGAAGAAGCGTGCGCACACGAACGTCAGGAGAAGGAGCACGACAAGCACGGAAACGATGCCAATGACAAAAATCCGCTCGTAATCCGTTTCCCTGAGCGCATCCACGCGAACGCCGCGAACGATTCCATCGCGCTCGACCCAGACAAGCCGCCCCTGCGGAACATCCGCCACACCCCACTTCATCCCGTCAATGCGCCCCGTCATCCGCCACCCCTTCCCCTCACGCGACCCGACGTAGTCGAACGCCGCGTCACCCCGGGCAAGGATTCTCCTGGCCACCTGCCGATATTCCCGCGTGATTGCCGCACGCTCGTTGCGGACAATCCTCGGAACTTCGTTCACCAGAAAGTAGACCCCGATTCCGCACAGCACGACGGCTGGAAGACAAATCAGGACGCAATGGATGAAAGGGCGAAAGCCTTTCATAGTCCCATCAGTTTTGCCGCACGGGCGAACTCGGCGGAAAGGTTCACCTTGCGCGGACCGTTCACATAGCCCCCCGCCGCCAAATCGTCAACGAATCGGCGGAACTTATGCGGGCCTGGCTTCAGGTTGTCGAGCGCTATGACCTCCGCCGTGCCGCACGTGCAAGCCTCGGAAAGCATCCCCGTTGATTCCGCCGTCACATACAGCCGCTTCGCCAGCGTGACGAACGCGGGAATCGGATTGAAGTGGTCTTTCGAATAAAGGAGTTTATAGTCCCACGGATACGAATCGACGACGACCTCGACATCCGGAGGCGTTCGCCGCGATGTGGTCACCCAGAACTCGACCTTCCGCTCACCCTTCCCATTTGCGGCGAAAATGTCGTCCAACTGCGCCTTCATCCACGGGGCCGTCAGCGTCGAACACTTGTTCGGCCCGCCGACGATGACGGCAACCGCCGCGACCTCACCGCCCCTCACCGTGTGCCGCGCTCGAAACGCCGCTTCGCCCGCCGCATAGAAGGCGGTATCGTTCGCCACGAGGTTCGCCGGGATTTCAACCACATTCGCCGCGTGTTTCGGACGGTCGAACGCGGGGGCCATCACGCAGTCGAAGGTCGAAATGCGATAGCCACGCGGATAGAGCACGACACCGCATTTGACGCCCAACCGCCGCGCAACGACTTTCGCCAGGTAGAACGTGCCCGAACCCGTGCCAATGACGGCCGCATAACTGCCGCGCTCCGTAGGCAACGCTCCCTTCGAGACGCGCAACAGTCCGCCCGCACGAATCCCCAGACGGTCGAAAAGATAGGAAAGCGCCTTGGCGAAAGCAGACTTGAAATGCACCTCAACCAAGTCAAAGTCGCACCCGAGCGCACGGGCAAACGCCTTCGACTGGTTCTCATGCCCGGCCTTTCCGTCGGTCAGAATCAGGATTTTTCCCTTCATTTTCCGACCTCCGCCGTCTCCTTCAACTTCAGGTCGGCGATGCGAATCGTCTTGCGGCACTGGCTCTTGAGCAAGTCCTTCACGGCGGCGCGCATCATTCGCTTCGCCGGGCCCATACCGGCCTTAATCGTGCAACCCGATGCCTTGCGATGTCCGCCGCCGCCGAACCTCCCGGCGAGCACGGTCGCATCCCAATCGCCGCGCGTACGAATCGAGCAGCGCGTCTCATGGGTGCGGTCGGGAATCTGATAGAAGAAAAGTGCGATCTCGTTGCGCGTGACGGATCGCGGAATCTCGATGATGTCCTCCGCGTCCGCCTTTGTGCCGCGCACGGAGCGAAAGTCGTCCCGCGTCAGCGTCACTTCCGCAACCTTCCGGTTCTTCCAAATGCGCAGGGACCGCCAGGCAATGCGCTTCAACTCAATCGTCTTGCGCGAAAAACTTCCATACAGAAGGTCGTTGATGTAGGCCGTGCGCACCTTGTGCTTGAGGATGTCGCCCGCCGCACGCATCGTGCCCGGCTTCGTCGAATCGTACGCGAACCGCCCCGAATCGGTAATCATCGCCACCCACAGCGCCTCGGCAATCGCGGAATCGAGTTTCCATTCCATCCACTTCGCAAACCGCCAGACGAGTTCACCCGCACTTGACGCCTCGGGATCGACAATGCTCGCCGTGCCGAACGAGCCGTCGTTCGTCATATGATGGTCAATGCAGACGACCGGCAACTTTTCCGCAAACGGACGAACCTCTGGCGGCAGACGGTCAACGCCCCCGCAGTCCACGGCGATGAACAGGTCGAACTTCTGCCGCTTCAGTTTCCGCACGGGAATCAGATCCTCGACACCCGTCAGGAAGCCCGGCTTGCCAAGCGCGTTCACATCCGCCGTGGCGAAAGCCGGATGACCCGCATTCGTCAGAAGGCGTGCAAGCGCAATCATCGAACCGAGCGAATCACCGTCCGGGCTCAGGTGTCCCGAAATGAGAATGCGCGTCGCACCCTCAATCCGCTTGCGGACGGCGGCGTAATTGTCTCTGTTTCCCCGCATTCGGTCGCTCACTTTCCTTTGCAGGACGGGTCACCCGTCTCCGAGGAGAGGTAAGCCCCGTAGAAATAGACCGGTATCGCCGACCATCCGTGGCAGAGACTGCCGGCGTTGTCGAAGGCCTTCCAGCCCTCCCGCATTTCCCAGAAACTCGTCGCGCCCGCATCCAGCATCGCCATCCACTCGCCATCCATTGACTCCACCGCACGGCGGGCGCATTCGCCGCCGATCTTGAGCAGGGCCGCATACTTGTGGACGGACTGGCTGAGCGTCGTTTCCGTCCAGTCCGAAGGACGGCTCAGTTTCTCCGCAAGTCGCCCCGCCTCGCCGTCCGGCACGACATTGGCAAGGATGGCAAGTGACTGCACGAGTTCGGAGGCCGGCTCGTCCGTCATCCTTCCATCCACGACGGCCATCTCGAACTGCTTCTTCCCAGCATTCCAGAATGCGGTGCGGATTGCCAGGCGCAGTTTCGCCGCCGCACCGCGCCACCGTTCGGCCGCCGCCGTCTCGCCAATCGCATCGGCCAATGCCGCGTCCGACTCAAGGGAGAGGAGAAAGAACATATTCAGCGGGGACTCGAAGCGCATCGAACCCTTCGCCAGTCTGTCCTCGCCGGAAAGGCCCTTCGCCCAGTCGTAGAACTGCCAGTAGCCATCCCCGACCGGACACGGCAAGAGTCCGCCCTTCATCTCCGAAAGCCGCGTGTCGAGAACCGTCCTCATCACCGGGAACATCCGTCGGGCGAACGCCTCGTCGTGGGTGAAGTCCCAGTGTTCCTTCATCGCCAGAGTCCACGAGAAAGTGAAGGAAGGAATCGTGAAGGGAATCCGCGCTGGCATGCACATCGAAAGCCACCCGTCGGGACGGAGGCCCTTTGCGAGCAATTCGAGCGAAAGCGCCGCAAACGCCTCGTTTCCCTCGAAGGCGTAGCGACCGGCGAGAATCTGATTTCGCGCATCGTTCGCGTAGAGGGCCTGTTCGCGCCACGGACAGTCCTCATAATGCTCGTGCATGCACAGTTCGAGCGTCCGCACCGCCGTCTCCCATATTTTGCGCCTTTCGGGGGAAAGGTTGGCGGGCACCGGCCGACGGCGGACTGGGAGCACGACGGGCTTGAGCGAGAGGGCGTTCAACACAAACCGCGACTTCACGCCATGAACGCGCAACTCGATGAACCGACACGCGACGCGCCGCTGCCAATAGGTGAACGACTGGCGACCCTCCCTTGCCACATAGCGTCCCGAAAAGTTGCGGTTGCCGATGCGCGTACGAATCCGTCCGTCCTCGGCGTGTTCGGCCCACCCGATGTCAATCGTCGCCCCCGCGTCCGTCTCGCAATCAAGCAAAAGAAGTCCGCTCTCCTCGCGTCCGAGATCGACGAGCAGGCGAAGTTCGCCCGACGCGGGCGCAGCATTCGTCGCCGTCCCCACGACGAGACGCGAGGGGACGAGCGGGCGAACTTCCGCACGCGGCACGGGACGACGGCGCAGGGACATTTCCGAAGCCCTCCCAATGCACCCGTCCCGACCGACAGGCCGCCAGTCGTCCGGCTTCGCCGCCGCGTGGAACTCGAAGGAGTAGCCCAGCTGGTCTGTGACACGGTGAACGCCCTCGGCGCGGTCTCGTGTTGAAATCCGCCACTCGGTCGTCGCCCCGCTCGTCACACGGCATCCGGGGGCGGTCAGCGAGAAGAGCAGGCCGGGATTGCCGGGAATGTGCTGGAAACTGTCGATGCCCTGAACGTAAAGGCGAATCAGCAGTTCGTTTTCGCCCTTGCGCACGTCCGACACGTCCAGCAGGTCGTAAAGGCGTTCGGGCGGCACGTCGGGGAAGCGCAGCGTCTCCACGACCGTCCGCCCGTTCAGGCTGATGGAGCAGACCGTATCCGCCGCGATTGCGAGCGTCGCCGCGCCCGATTCCGTCGCCGTGAAGGTCGCACGGAACTCGGCCGTCGTGTTCGTCGCACGGAGAAGCGGCGCGGGGCAAATCCATTCCGCCGCGCCAAAGCACGGGCCACCGTCCGTCGCCGCAGGGATTGGCCCGTTCACGATACCGAGCGCATTCAATGTCGTGGCAAGAACCGAAAGCGCCGCGCAGGCAAACGACCTTGCCGTTTCATTCGTCTTCATGCTTATTCCTCCGTGGTCTCCATTCGTTTTTGCAAAATCGTTCAGGTGAGTGCCGCGATGACCTCGGGAAGCAACTGCTTCTTGCGGGAAAGAATGCCCGGCATGAGAAGCGTTCCGTACGGACTGCGGCGATAGGGCAAGGCACGGCGGACGGACTCCGGGCCACGGAAGAGCAGTTCCGAATTGCCGCTCACGGGATCCGTCACCATCAGGGCCATGAAATCGAGTCCGTTCGCCCCCATGGCCTTCGTCATCGCGGTGGAAAGGTCGTGCAGATGACCGTGGAAAAGCGCCATGTTCGACTCCTCAATCTGCGCCAGCGAGAACTTGAAGCCGCTTTCCTTGTAGGTCTTCGCGTCACTTGCGAGCGCCTGATCGGCCGTCATACTCGTCAGCGGCGAAGCGACGGACATGAGACCGTCCATAATGTCCTTCGCCGATTCGCCGCACAGTTTCTCAAGCCATGCGCAAGTCGTGTGGTCGTCGTCCGTCGTCGTCGGCGACTGGAAGAGAAGCGTATCCGAGACGATTCCCGAAATCAGGATTCCCGCCGTTTCGCGCGTCGGGCGCAACCCCGCGCCACGGAACATCCGCGCCACGAGCGTACAGGTCGAGCCGACGACATCCGCCGTATACTTGATTGGCTCGCGCGTCGGCGCGAAGGAAATGCGGTGGTGGTCAACAACTTCGATGACGGGAACTTCATCCAAACCCGGGATGCCCTGATCGGTCTCGTTGTGGTCTACGAGAATCATCCGCACGGGGGGCGGTTCGGCGAACGCACCCTTCAGCACCGTGCCCATGAGCCGCCCCGAATCGTCAACGACCGGGAAGTGGTTGTGGGTGTTGCGCACGGCGGAGAACTTGATGTCGTGCACGGGATCCGTCATGGAAAGTATCTGCGAGCAACTGTGCAGGGGGGCTTGCGCGACGGGAATCGAGAGGTCGGCCTTGGCGATGAAAAGCCCGAGCAGTTTCGCCGGGGCCAGCATGCCAACGAACTTGCCGTAGGCATCCCGCACCGGAAGGCTCGATTCGCCACTCGCCTCCAACTTGCGGAGCGCGTCCTCAAGCCGCATATCCGCCTCAATCATCGGGACGGACGGGTCGATCAGGTTGCGGACGCGCAGGTAGACATCGCGCTTCACGCGAATCGGCGACAACCCGAAGTGGTCGAACATCCACGCCGCCTTCTCGGGCAGTCGTCCCGCGCAGATGGCCTCCACATCCGCCATGCCCGTGCGTCGACGCAAATCCGCAAGCGCATAGGCACTCGCCACCGAATCGACGTCAGGATTCCTGTGTCCGCAAACGTATGTCTTCATCCGTCCCTTCTTCCACCTTTTCCTACTTGCCCCTGGCCACGAGTCCGCGCAGGTAGTTGCCGTATCCCGACTTGCCGTAGGCCTCGGCCTGACGGCGCAACTGGTCGTCGGTAATCCAGCCCTTGTCCCATGCTATTTCCTCAATGCAACTCATCTGCAAACCCTGACGCTCGATAATCGCCCGAACGAAGTTCGTCGCGTCCGCAAGGGACTGGTGCGTCCCCGTGTCGAGCCACGCATAGCCGCGCCCCATCGTCTTCACCGAAAGCCGCCCTTCGGCGAGATAGGCGCGGTTGACGTCGGTAATCTCGTATTCGCCGCGTGCGGAGGGCTTCAGCTTCGCGGCAATTTCCACCACGTCGTTCGGATAGTAGTAAAGCCCGACGACCGCGTAGTTCGACTTCGGTTTCGCGGGCTTTTCCTCAAGTGAAATGGCGCGGCCGTTCGAATCGAACTCGACAACCCCGTACCGTTCGGGGTCGGCCACCCGATAGCCGAAGACGGTCGGCGCGGCGGACGCGCACGTCTCCTTGAGCATACGCGGCAGTTCCGCACCATAGAAGATGTTATCGCCCAGCACGAGGCAGACGTCGTCGCCGCCGATGAAGTCCCGCCCGAGCACGAACGCCTGGGCGAGCCCGTTCGGCTTCTCCTGAACCTTGTAGGAGAACTTCATCCCCAGCGCGGAGCCGTCGCCAAGCAACCGCCGGAACATCGGCAGATCCGTCGGCGTCGAGATGATCAGCACCTCCCTGATACCCGACAGCATCAGCGTCGAAAGCGGATAGTAAATCATCGGTTTGTCGTAGACGGGCAGAAGTTGCTTTGAAACGACGAACGTCAGCGGATGCAACCGCGAACCCGCCCCTCCGGCAAGAATGATTCCCTTTCTCATGTGTCTTTTTCTCCCTTGCCTACTGGCCGATGGCGAGGCGTTCCGCGAGGCGTTCCGGCAAACCCGCGCGGCGAATCCGCTCCTGTGCGGCAGCAATGTCGTATTCCACCCGATGGAAACGCACCGTTCGTTGCTCCTTGTCGTAGGTCACATATGCCGCGCGCGGATCGCCATCTCGCGGCTGGCCGACTGAACCGACGTTGATGAAATACTTGCGACCGAGCGGCAACTTGAAGTCCTGCGGGTCGATTCGGTAGATGCCACCGATTTGCTTCTCGAAAATCATCGGGCAGTGCGTGTGCCCGTAAAAACAGAGCGGAGTCTTCTGGCAGATGAAGTTCGCCTCCGCCTGAAGGTGGTCGAAGACGTAGCCGAAGCCCTCCGGATTGTCCATCGTCGCATGAACGAGCGAAACGCCCATCGCAGTCCTGACGAACGGCAGATTCCGCAACCACAGGATCTCCTCGGGCGAGAGCTGCTTGCGCGTCCATTCGACGACCGTCGCCGCATTCGGGCTGAAGTCGTTCAGGTTCTGCCGCGACGAGACGTAATGGTCGTGATTGCCCTTCACCACGGGACAGCCCAGTTCGCGGATGCGTGCGATGCACTCGCGCGGACTGGCGTTGTAGCCGACCACGTCACCCGTACAAAGGTAGTCCGTCACCCCTTCGCGGCGGCAATCCTCCAAGACGGCCTCCAGGGCTTCGAGATTGGCGTGAATGTCACCGAATATGGCGAAGAGGTGTGGTTGCATACGGTTTCCTTACTTGAGGAGTGCCGAGGCGAGCTGAAGATCCTCCACCGTGGTAATCTTGAAGTTGGGGCGGCGGCTCTCGTAGACTTTCACGGGCTGGCCCGAAAGTTCAACCGCCTGACAGTCGTCCGAAACCTCCTTTTTCGGCGCAAGAGCCTTGTAGGCATCGCGCAGAACCTTGATCTGGAACGCCTGCGGCGTCTGCACGTTCCAAAGGTGGCTGCGGTCAACCGTCTCCGAAACGGTCGTCCCCTTCTCAATGCGCTTGACCGTATCGATCACGCGGCGGCCGACTGTCACCGCCGGGGTGCGCTTCACGATCTTGACGACCTCGCTAATCACGTCGGAGGTAATGCAGGGCCGCGCACCGTCGTGCACGACCACGAAGCGCGTGTCGGCATCGCACGCGGCAAGCCCCGCCTGAACCGAATCCTGCCGACGGTTGCCGCCCGCGACGATTGCCTGCAGCTTCGAGATGCCGAACATCCGCACGACGGCCTTCGCCGCAATCTGCTGATCCTTGCGAACGACCAAAACGATCCGGTCGATGTCGGCACATCGCTCGAACGCGAGCAAACTCCAAGCCACAACGGGCTTGTTCACAAGCGAGAGGAACGCCTTATCCGTCCCCACACCCATCCGCTCCGACTTGCCCGCCGCCACAATAATTGCACTTGTCATACCAGACTCCTTCCACAGCATTTCTTGTACTTCTTCCCAGATCCGCACGGACAGGGATCGTTGCGCCCGATCGGCTTACCACCCTCACGGGGAGCCGCCGCCGAAGCCCGCGACATCGCGTTCCGCCCGGCGGTGGACATCATTGACGCAAAAACGTCAGCAACCGTCCTGACGGGGGCGGCGGAAGGAGTTGCGGCGGTTCCGGCCCCGTCCGCCGGCGCATTCTCGCCGGCGACTTCCGCCGCATTCGTCACGACCCGAACGGGCCGCTCACCCATCGCCGCGAGCGCACGTTGCATGCGCATCGCCGTCGCACTCCGAAACTCCGCCGAAACGACCTTCGACTTCACGGTCGTCATCAGCGTCTCGAACATGTAGAACGCCTCCTTCTTGTACTCGACCAGCGGATCGCGCTGACCGTAGGCCCGGAGGTTCACGCCCTGCCGGAGGTCGTCCATCGCCCGCAGGTAGTCCTGCCACTCGCGGTCGATGACCTGGAGGAAAACGCCGCGCTCCATGAACGGCAGAACCGCCGGATCTTCACTCGCGCACTTCGTCTCGTAGGCCTCCTCCACGCGCTTCATCACGAGTTCGCCCGCCTTCTGCGGCTCTCCCACGAGCGGACGCATCTCCTCCTCCGTCACGGTAATCGGGAAGGTCACGCCCAGCCAGTTCATGAAGTCGTCAAGGCTGCCGTCCTTCTCGTTGAAGAGGTAGCGTTCGGCCTGCGTCATCACGAGGTCGTTCATCACGTCGAGAATGAGGTTGTGCACTTCCTCCGGCGATCCCTTGAGGACGCGCCCGCGCAGTTCATACACGATTGACCGCTGGCGGTTCATCACGTCGTCGTATTCAAGCGTACGCTTGCGCACGGCGAAATGCTGCTGCTCGACGCGCCGCTGAGCCGTCTCAACGGACTTGTTCAGCCACCGGTGCTCCATCACCTCGCCTTCCTTCAGCCCGAGCCGCTGCATAATGCCCGAAAGTTTCTGGGAACCGAAGAGCCGCATCAGCGAATCTTCGAGCGAGATGAAGAACTGGCTCGAACCGGGGTCGCCCTGACGCGAGCAACGCCCGCGCAACTGGCGGTCGATTCGCCGCGATTCGTGGCGCTCAGAGCCGATGACGTGCAGACCGCCGAGGTCGGTCACGCCCTCGCCGAGTTTGATGTCCGTACCGCGCCCCGCCATGTTCGTCGCAATCGTCACCGCGCCGCGCATGCCGGCGAGCGAGACGATTTCCGCCTCGCGGGCATGGTTCTTCGCGTTCAGCACCTCGTGCGGAATGCGCGCGATCTTCAGCATCCGCGACAGGATCTCCGACGTATCAACCGTCACCGTGCCGAGCAGCACCGGCTGACCCTTCTCGTGCCGCTTTGCGACGTCGGCGATAATCGCCTTGAACTTCTCGCGCTGGGTGCGGTAGATCTGGTCGTTGCCGTCGATTCGCCGCACGGGCTTGTTCGTCGGAATCGCCACCACGTCGAGTTTGTAGATGTCCTTGAACTCCCGCGCCTCGGTTTCGGCCGTGCCCGTCATGCCGGAGAGTTTCTTGTAGAGACGGAAGTAGTTCTGGATTGTAATCGTCGCAAGCGTCTGGGATTCCTTCTCGATCTCCACGCCCTCCTTCGCCTCCACCGCCTGATGGAGGCCGTCCGACCAGCGGCGGCCGGGCAGGACGCGCCCCGTGAACTCGTCCACGATGTAGACGTGATTGTCCTGCACGACGTAGTCGACGTCCTTCTCGTAAAGACAGTAGGCGCGAAGAAGCTGATCCACAACATGAACTCGCTCGCTCTTCTCCATGAACGCCGACTGCGTGTCGCGCCGCCGTTCAAGCCGCTCGGAATCCGTCAGCGTCGCATCGCCGTCGATTGCGCTCATCTGCGCGGCGAGGTCGGGGAGGACGAACAGCGTCGGATCGGAGGGGCAGATCTTCTCGCACCCCTTGTCCGTCAGTGCGACCTCGCGCGTCCGCTCGTCAATCGTGAAGTAGAGTTCGCCCTTCAGCGTCTGCGCGTGTTCCTTGTACATCTCGGAGAGCATCTGCATCTCCACGTCCTCGTGCAACTTCCGCGCCGCCGGGTCTTCCAGCATGTGCATGAGCTGCTTGTGCTTCGGCATCGAGTGGTAGACCTGGTAGATCCGATCCTTTGCCTTCTGGGTCTCGCCGCTCTCAAGCGCCCGCTTCGCCTCCTGGATGAGGTCGTTGCACATCGCCGTCTGAACGCGCACGATCGCCGAGACAAGCGGGTTGATTTCCTGATAGACGTGGCTCGTGGACATCGTGGCCGGGCCCGAAATGATCAGCGGCGTTCGCGCCTCGTCAATGAGAATCGAGTCCACTTCGTCCACGATCGCGAAGTTGTGCCCGTTCTGCACGACCTGTTCGGGGCTTTGCGCCATGCCGTTGTCGCGCAGGTAGTCGAAGCCGAATTCCGAGTTCGTCCCGTAGGTGATGTCGCAGGCGTACTGGGCGCGGCGCTCCTCCGGTTCCATCGAGTTCTGGATGCACCCGACCGTCAGGCCGAGATAGCGGTAGAGATGGCCCATCCACGACGAGTCGCGCTTCGCGAGGTAGTCGTTCACCGTCACGAGTTGCACGTTCTTGCCGGCAAGGGCGTTCAGGTAGAGGGGGAACGTCGCGACCAGCGTCTTGCCTTCGCCCGTCTGCATCTGGGCAATCTTCCCCTGGTGCAGGACGATGCCGCCGATAATCTGCACGTCGAACGGAATCATGTTCCACGTCAGCGTGTGGCCGCACACCTCCGCCGTCGTGCCGACGAGATGACGGCAGGCGTTCTTCACGAGGGCATACGCCTCCGGCAGAATCGAGTCGAGCGACTCGCCCTTCTGGACGCGCTGGCGGAACGCTTCCGTCATCTTCGGATAGTCCTCGTCGGTAAAGCCCTTCGCCTGATATTCCTCTTCAATTCGGTTAATTTCACGCACGAGCGGCCACAACTTCTTCAGTTCGCGGTCGTTCTTCGTTCCTAACAGACATTTCAACAGATTCATACGGACATATTATACCAAAAAACGACTGGTTCTTGCCAGTCGTTTGACTGGCGATTTTTTGACCGCGAACCGACGGCACGGGTCACACGCCGCGTGACGAGACCCGGCAAAGCGGCATTGGAACGCAACGGCGCCGGCTACACGGCCGACCAGTGATAGCACCACTTGCGAAGTCCACGCAGACGCGACAGAAAAAAGCCGACAAAAGTCCCGACCAGAAAGACGCTCAAGACCGTTCCCTCCCGAACGCCCTCAATGCGTCCGAGAAAGCCCAGCGAGAGGAGAATCGCCGCGAGGGTCAGACCCGCGTCAAACGCAATCTTCACATGCGACAACTTGAAGATCAGCGTCAGCGTTCCGTAGGAAAGCGGCACAACCCCCGTCAGCACCCACGGGACGCTTGAGATGGAGGTGGCCCCCAGCCCCGCCTGCGTGGAAAGGGCCACGCCAAGCCCCGCAACCATCACGCCGAGTGTGAAAAGCGCGGCGCGGCGCTTTCGGTCAAACACGAGCCAATCACTTAGTTTCCCCGTCGGCATACAACCTATCAACGCATTCCCGCGCTCTTCCGCAGAAGCCAGAGGCGGATAGACGCCTTCGGGGAAATGCCGCGTTTCAATCCAGGATACGTGCGCAACAACCCGTCGCAACCGACGAGCAACTTCCGCGTCAATTCGCTGTCGTGCGTCTTGAATATCTTGCCAATCGTCGAGGAAAGCCCGTCCCCGGCCTGACGCAGGGCGAACGGCCAGGAGGGCTTCCCCTTCGCGTGTTCCAGAATGGCGCGGACGCCCGCAAACGAATCGCGCAACTTGCCGTCCGTATAGGGCGAATGAATGATTGAGTTTGCCGTCGGATTGATGCAATACACGTATAACGGACGCTTCACGACGGCGATTTCCCCGACGTCGCAAAGGCATTGCGTCGTCCACGGATAATCCTCGAACGCCCGCACCTCTTCCGAAAACCGCCGCGTCCGCACGAAGTCCGCACGATAGAACTTGTTCCAGGCGGTGTATTGGACTTTCCGCCCGGCAATCCAGGACGCGGAGCGAATCCGCCAGTCGCGCCTTCCCCCGGCGGAGCGAGGCGAAACGCCGCGCCCGCAATCCTTCAGGAAGGCCGCGGAAACGACCAACGGCAGACCCGTCTCGACTGCGGCGGCGGCAAACGCCGAAATGGCATCACCCGGAATGTAGTCGTCGGAATCGACGAACATCACCCAATCGCCCGTCATTGCGTCCATCCCTGCATTCCGCGCCGAGCCAAGCCCGCCGTTCGGCTTCGTCAGGATCTGGAATGTCAGGGATTCTTGCCGCGGTTGCCGCGCCACGTAGTCGGCAAGGCGTGCGGGCGAGTTGTCCGTAGACCCGTCGTCCACGCAAACGACCTCAACCGCGTGATTCCCCGCCGACGAGACGAACTGCCGCGCCGCCGCGACAACCGAATCAAGACACCTGACAAGGTATCGTTCGACGTTGTAAACGGGAATGACGACGGAAACCTTCATTTGTCGGACGCCGCAATCTCCTGCAGACGGCGGATGGCGTCGTAGGGTTCGGGCGAACGGCAGACCGCCCGGACGACCGCCCAGTTCCGCGCCCCCGCCGCAAGAACGGAAGGCAGCGTCTCGAAGTCTATTCCACCAATCGCCACCGCCGGGAACGGCACGCCCGCAATCATACGCCCCGCCGTTTCCGTGCCGAGCGTGGGGTCGGGTATCTTCTTCGTCGGCGTGGCGAACACCGGCCCGACGCCGATGTAGTCGGGTTTCTGCGCAATCGCCGCGTCCGCCTGTTCGGGGTTGTGGGTCGAAAGCCCCACGACGCCGAGTTCGGGATAACGCCGCCGCACCTCGGCGACGGGCATGTCGCCCTGCCCGACGTGCACGCCGTCCGCCCCGACTTCCGCCGCGACGGAAGGATCGTCATTGACGATGAAGGTCGTCTGCGTCCCCGCCGTGATGCGGCGAAGCGCCGCGGCGACCGACACGACTTCGGTGCGCGGCGCTTCCTTCATCCGCAACTGGACCATCCGAACGCCAGCCCGAACCGCCGCCTCGCAGCACCGCTCGTAGCCGACGGTCGGATCGGTCATCACGAGATAGAGACCGAAGTCTTCCATCACGCCTTCAGATCCTGCGCGACAATCTGTGCAATCTTGCGCCCGCTCTTCAGCATGCCGCCGAAGATCGGGCCCATGCGGAAGCCGCCCTGCACGTTGTTCGCCGCCATTCCCGACGCATAGAGCCCCGGGTAGAGCCGCTTCGTGTTCACAACGGTCGTGCGTTCGCCGTCCTCCATCCACATCGGCTTCTCGCCGAGGATGCCGCCCGTCGGGGAATCGACCTTCACGCCCGCCTTGTGCACGGCCTTGTTGATGATTTCGCTCGGATGGCCCGTGCCGTCGATGAGGGCGCGTGTCGTCACCACGAGCGGATCGACGTGCATCTCGAGCCGCGCCACGGGATTCCAGTTGATGACCACGCCCGACACAATGCCGTTATGCATCACGATGTCCTCGACGCGCACCGTGTTGAAGATCGTCGCGCCGGCCTTCCGCGCACCGAAGATGAGGCCGGACGCCATCTCGACCGAATCCACCGTGTGGTAGTTGTCGTCGTAGGGGAGCGTCGTGATGCCGAATTCGCGCAGGATTTCCGCCGCGTCGTTCTGCACGGTCACCTCGTTCATCAGCATGCCGCCGCCCCACGTCCCGCCGCCGGGAGCCAGTTTCGACTCGTAGACGGCTACCTTGAACCCCGCCTTTGCGAGGTCGTGCGCCGCAACGAGTCCGCTCGGCCCGGCGCCGACAATCGCCACGTCAACCGCGAGATTGTCCTCGAGTTTCTTGAAATATCTCCGCACGATTGCGCCGGAGATCACCTCTTCCATCACCGCATTTTCGGCCATGGTCTCTATTTACTCCTTATTTTCCTACGCGGGCATTACCCCGTTCAGGTTGATACCGGTATTTTCTCAGCCGCCGCGCACCGTGCCCGACGACACCCGGATAAGATGGACAATCCGACAAGCCGATGCCTTCATCTGCCCGGCCGCCCTGCCAAATTGTGGCGCATATTGTATCATACCTGTCGCTCGCCCGTCAACGGGGTCTCTGGCTTTGGAGTTTACCCCGTTTTCACGAGATGTCGCGGCAGCTTTTAGCCAGGATTGACAGGATTGGGCGGCGGACGGCATGCCGTCCAGCCCGGTCACGCGGCGCGTGACCGCCGCGCCCACCTCTGCGCTCTCTGCGGCTCTGCGCGAGTTCAGTGGCCGGCACCACAATACAAAGTAGTACACGAGTTCCCCTCCAGTTCAAAAAAAGTTGCCTTCCTTTCGGCGCG
>CAVAHB010000110.1:0-9543 GCA_963588415.1 Faecalibacterium sp. CAG:74 | reverse complement strand
ATTTCTCCATAGGGTGGTACGGCGGTCGGACAGGAAGGGTTCGCCGCGCCGACAGGAAGGCAACTTTTTTTGAACTGGTGCGGAACTCGTGTACTACTCTGTACTGTGGTGCTGGCCGTGGAACTCGCGCAGAGGCGCAGAGTTCGCGGAGGCGGGCGCGGCGGGGTTTTTACCACAGAACACACAGAAGCCGCTTCGCGGCACACTGAACACACTGAACCTCCCACCCCAACACCTTCAGCCTCCGCCCCAACACCTTCAGTGTGTTCTGTGTCGGCCGAAGGCCGTTCAGTGTGTTCAGTGGTAAAAACCCCACCTTACGTCTGGAAGTCACATTTGTGGTAAGAATCAAGTCGCAGTCAGAGCCCCCGTTGACGGGTGAGGAAAAGAAATGGTATAATGGAGACGTCTGGTGAAACCTTTTGCGGATGAAACTTTCTGTGAACAAGACCGGGCATCAACAATCAACGATAACTCAAAATAGGAGATTCTCGATATGCGTAAACTCGCAGTAGGCAGGTTCGTCTCCGCGTCGGTGCGGTGCGCTGTCGTTGGCATGGTTTTTGCGGGGGGGGGGGGAACGCCTTTGCAGCTAATCCGACTCAGCGCAACTGGGTAGTGGACGACGGCTACATCGATGCGGCGACGAGTTGGAAGGACGGCGTTCTGCCCGCGCAGGGGACGGCGGACACCAGTGGCGAGATGGCCTATTTTACGGGTTCGGGCGACAAGACGGTTCGCTTCCCCGCCTCTGGGTGGACGGATAGGGGCATCTATTACTTTGCGAGGGAACTCGCCGACGGTTCGGCCCTCACGTTCGATGCGACGGGGACGACTTGGACATTTGGCGCGGGGAAGTATTTCAGCAGCTGGCAGGTCTTTACGCTCTGCGGCGGCGGTGGTCACGTGAGTTATCCCCACATCCTCCAGGTTACGTTGTCGTCCGCCACGGCGTCCGAATCGGTCTTCACGCTGACGGACGGCATCGTCCGCCTCTACAAGTCCAAGGCCGCTGGCAGCGTCCTCTCGCTAGAACGCGGCATCTGGGACTTCATGGGTCTTGGTTCGTCCGGCACACTGTATCTCTTCAATGCCGAAGCGGGGGCGACCGATAAGGTCATTCTGAAGGAGGGGACGTCGCTTCGGACCCCCTCCCTGCTGATTGCCCCGAGTTCCTTTATCAAGGGCGCGGAGTTCGTGGTGGAAGGCGGCGACCACGCGCTCGGCGCACTGACCGTCGGCGAGAACAAGGCGGGGCAAGACTGGTTGCCGTCCGTCCTCTACAGCCAGACGGCGGGGACGGTTTCGGCGGAAGCCATCGTCGTCGGCAACCGAGGCGTGACCGGTGAGACGGTTCTCGAACTGGGCGGGTCTGCCGTCCTCACTGGCACGAGTATGGTCATTGCCAATGCGGCGACAGGTGCGACCGTGCGCGTTTCGGGCGATGCCGCGCTGACGGTTGCGGGCGAACTCAAGCTCGGCAGGGTGGCGAACGGCGTTGGAAATCTCATTCTTGGCGACCGTGCGGTCGTGACCGCGCAGACCCTCAGCCGCGGCAGCGGCGCGGCGAACCTCGTCGCCGACGGCGGCACGCTCGTCTTCACCGCGTCCGGCGGCGGAACGCTCGCCAGCTTCGACTCGGCGAAACTCGGCGCGGGCGGCCTCACCCTGCGCACACCGCTCGGCCGCACGGACGCCTGTTCGCAGGCGTTCGCCGACCTTGACGATGCGGACGGGCTTTTCGCGAAGGAAGGCGGCGGCACGCTCGCCGTTTTCGCCGCCTCGCGGCACACGAAGACGGCGGTTCGCGCGGGGATTCTCTCGCTGGCCGACGGCGTGACGCGCTTCGGGCGGACGCTTGAGATCGCCTCCGGCGCGGCGGTTCTGGTCGCCGTGCCGGCCGAGGCGGGCGAACATACGGTGCTGACGCTCGACGCGCCGCTCGACGATGCGGCGCTCGCGCGCATTGCGCCCGCCGCGTGGACGGACGGCTTCGACTATGCGATGTCGCAGACGACTGCGGAAGACGGCACGGCGACCGTCGTCTGCACGGTGGCGGAATCGTCCGGCTCCGCCGGGACGACCGTGAAAGGTTCGGCGACCTTCGACGAAGAATTGACGATTGCCGCGTCGCTGACGGTTTCGGGCGAGAACGCCGCCGTCGTCTTCAAGAAGCCCGTCAAGTTCGTCGGTGGCAAGGTCGTCATCGACGTGCCGGCCGGTTCGACGGTGACGTTCGAGTCGCCCGTCTCGGGGGTCAACGTGACGGTCGAGAAGAGGGGAATGGGTCAGGTCGTCTTCAAGGCCGACAGTCCCGACTTCCTCGGTTCGTGGGTTCAGGCGGAAGGCGCGTTCGCCTACGAGGGCGCGGCGGCGGGGACGTTCGCGGGACGGGCCGCGCTTTCGGGCGAAACCGTGAGGAAGCGGCTTCTCGCGCGGATCGAAGGCGACCTCGAAATCGCGGGCGGCCTCGATTCGACCGCCGGCGGCCTCGTCAAGTCGGGCGCGGGGACGCTGACGCTCCGGCAGGGCGTCGGCACGACGCACCTCAACAGTAGCTACGACTGGCTGGCGGACGAGGCGCTCAACGCATTGCCGGCGGACGGGTCGGCGCCGGCGGACGTCGAATACGTGACGCAGTATGGCATGGCAAGTTGCGCGGGGCTTCAGATCCTGTCGGGTGCGGTGCGCGTGACCGGCGAGGGGCGCGGCAACACGCGGGTGGAGAGCAGGCAATCCATTTTCGTGGGGACGGGCTTCGCACCCACCGCCCGGCCCGGACTCGAGATTTCGGACTGCACCTACCAGGCGGACGGCACGCAGCGAACGACCGCACTGGCGGTGGGGACGGCATCGGCGGACTTCAACGCCCCCTACCTGACGCTGCGCGACGCCAACTTCATCTCGCACCGACTGGAACTCGGCGGGGGAAGCCCGACGGTCGACGTCTACCCGACGGTGACGATGACGGACTCGACGGTGACGTTCGAGAGCGGCTTCAACGTCGGCTGTGCGAACGACAGGGTGCACCCGCGCCTTCTTCTCGACAACACGCAGGTCACGCAATACCGCGACAGATACGCGATGGGTCACTACTTCCACCGCGACTTCGACGTCACGCTCACGAACGGGTCTCTGCTTGCGGCGAAATGGTCGTCCGGGGCGGGGGCGAACTGGCACGGACTGCGCTTCGAGAACGGCGCGTGGGGAACGCTGCGCGTGACGGAAGGCTCGAAGATCCGCACGTCGCGCATCGAGACGCTCAACGCGGGCGCGACGGCGGCGAAGCACGTCGATTTCGTCTTCGACGGCGGAACGCTTGAGATGACGGCCGACGAATCCGGGGTGGAGGCGAAGACGGCGTTCGCCGCGCCGGAGGTGCAGGGCTTCACCGCGACGGGCGCGGGCATGGAAGTGCTGGTCGGCGAGGGCGTGACGCACATGTTCGCGACGCCGTTCCGGGGCGACGGCGATGTCGCGAAGACGGGCGCGGGTACGATGGTTCTCGCGGCCGTGGCGGACGGCGAACCGGTCTTCCGAGGGACGGGCGACGTGGAGGTTCGGGAAGGAACGCTCGACCTTGGCGGGCAGGACGTGCGGCAGGGCGCGTGGCTCGTCGGCGAAGGCGGCGTCGTCTCGAACGGCACGTGCGCGGTCAAGGTGAGGGCCGATTCGTCGGCGACTCCGCTTCGTGCGGGCGACGCGACGGTCGTCGGGCGCATCTTCGTGGAGGCCGGCGCGACGGCTCTCGCGAAGGGGCAGAAGTTCACCGTCGCCACGATCGAGACGGGTGCGGCGGCGAGCGTCTCTGGGCGGTGCAAGGTCACAACGAGCGACCCCGAACTGCGCGGCAACGTGGCGGTGGAGGACGGCAAGATCGTCGTCACGCTCGCGTCGCGTTCGGGATTCTATTTGAAGATTCGATAAAGGAAAACAAAGAAAGAAGGAAAGAGACAGACGAATGAACATAGCGAAGACGGTGAGACTGACGATGGCGGCGGTCTGCGGCGCATTTGCCGCAGGCGGCGCGTTCGGTGCGGCAACGGACGACCTCGGCGCACGGGCTGACGCGGTCTGGGCGAAGGCGATGACGACGTGGAATCCGCGCACGGGCGTGGTGACGGGCGTTGCGCCCGGCAAGTCGCCGCCGCCGGCGGACGCGACGAACAACCTCTACCGAATGTACAATGGGCGGCCCGGCGGGTGGGGGTCCGCCGGCGTGGGCGACGCGCCGCTCATCTGCGGCACGGCTCTCGCGGGACTCGCGGACAAGTGGGCCGTCACGCGCGACCCCGCCGTTCGCGCCGAGGCGGCGAAGGTCGCGAAGGGCGTTCTCAACCTCGCCATCCTGCACGGCTACAGGGGCTTCGTCTGCCGGGGGTTCTGTTCGGACGACAGGACGACGGTGTCGCTTTCGAGCCGCGACCAGTACACGCACTGGGTGCACGGGCTGTGGCGCTACGTCACCTCGCCGGGTCTCGCCGAACCCGCGCTCGCGGCGGAATACCGCCGGCGCATTGCCGAGGTGGCCGCGTTCATGGAACGCCGCGTGACGGCGGCGAGCGAGTGGAACTTCGGTCTCGCGGACAGTCCCGAGAAGGACTATCGCGGCATCTGCACGATGTGGGGACCGGAGGTGTGGCCGCACGAGGCGGCGCGGCTGCCGATGATCTACTGCGCGGCGTTCCTCGCCACGGGCGACGCGCACTGGCGCGACCTTTACGAGACCTTCATCGACAAGGCCCTTGAACTTACGCTCAAGATCAAGACGCTGCCCTCGCATCAGGTGGAGGGGCGCATGCCGTGCTATTCGCTCTATCAGGCGAACGTCTCGCTCGAGCTGATCCTCGCCTACGAAAGCGGACGCAATCCGGTGCGTGCGACGAAGATCCGCGAGGCGATGGGCGTGTTTGCGAAATACGCCCGCAACCGCGCGAAGCGGGCGAATCTCGCCAAACCGCCCTACGGAATGTGCTGGGACGGCGAACTCGCCCTCACGCAACTTCTCGCGCCGGAGATTCCCGAACCGGAGGAACTCGCCGACTTCATCGCCGGCGCGATCCGCCGCAGTTCGCCCGAACGAATCGATGCCTGCCGCGCCGCGCACGTGATGGCCGCCTGGTGGCGGCAGGCGCGGGTTGGCCGGGAAGACTCCCTCTCCTGGCGGAAGGGCGAGCCCTACACGCCCCTCACGAACCTGAACTGGCGGCTGCCGCCGAACGCGAAAATCGACGGATCCATCCTGACCGTCAGCATTCCGACGAACCGTCCGGGCTGGGGACTGGTGACGGCGGACGTCGATCTCGCCGCCTTCAACTCGAAGGGACTCGAAGCCAAGATCGAGACGTGGGGCGAGAACGTGGCGAAGGGCGCGAACAACTGCCTCGGGTTCAAGTTCATGGTCGTCTACAAGGACCCGACGAGCGGCGACAAGACCTATCTCGGCTCGCCCGCCCTCAGCGGGACGTTCGACCGGCGGAGCATGAAGGTCATTGAGAAGCAGCCCCGTCAGGGGCGCATCCACGCATCGATCGTGCTTGGCTTCCAGGAAGGGGCGGGAACCGTGCACTACGACCTCTCCACGCTCGGCGTGCGCGCGCTGGGCAGTTCCGCCAAACTCGTCAATCAGGACTTCAAGGTGAAATACCCCGATGCCGTTTCGAGTCTGCCCGTTCTGCGCGGCGTAATGCTGCCGGGCCGCCCGTGCAAGGAAAAGGATCTCGCCGATCTCGCCGCGTGGTGCGGAACGCTCGCCCGCTACCAGATGTGTGTGAGGGGAGAGGGCGAGGAGTATGACAAGGACTTGGACTTCTGGGTGACGCGGCTGGAGGAGGACATCCTCGGCTGGGCGCGGAAATACGGCATCCGCCTCATCATCGACCTGCACACGCCGCCGGGCAACCGCTACAAGAAGGGCGATGTCGATCCGAACGGCTACGGCTGCCCCAGCGACTTCCGAATGCTCTACGAGAAGAAGTATGCGAACAAGTTCATCGAAGTCTGGAAGTCGATCGCAACCCGGCTGAAAGGGAACGAGGACATCATCTACGGCTACGACCTCTGCAACGAACCCGTGCAATACGGCCAGCCCGTCGGCATCGACAGTGTCGAACTGCAGCGCATCGCGGCGGAAGCCGTCCGCAAGATCGACCCGAAGACGCCAATCGTCATCGAGGCCGACGACTGGGACAACCCGGAGAGCTTCGCCCGCCTCTCGCCGCTTCGTATGGACAACGTCATCTACCAGTTCCACATGTACCGTCCGCACGAACTGACGCACCAGCGCGTGGGGGGCGACAAGAACTCGACGCGGCCGATTCTCTCCTATCCGTGCAAGGAGAAGGGGTGGGACAAGGCGTATCTGCGCGAGCGGATGCAGGATGTCGTCGCGTTCCAGCGCAAGCACTCGGCGCGGATTCTCGTGGGTGAGTTCTCGTGCATCGCCTGGACGCCGGGCGCGGACCGCTACATTGCCGACGTGATTGACCTGTTCGAGGAGTACGGCTGGGACTGGACGTACCATGCCTTTCGCGAGTGGCAGGGCTGGTCGGTTGAGCACGAGTGGAGCGACCCGAAGGGGCAGCCTTCGCCCTCCGCCGACAATCCGCGCATGCGGGCGCTTCGCCGGGGCTTGCGCCGAAGGGCTATCGGCAGATGAGGTCTTGATTCCCGTCGAGAGCGGTTTCGACCTCCGTTCGTGCAGAAGCGCCTGAAGTCGGGCCGGCTTTGGGATGTGGTATAATATGCGCCCATGGAACGGATAAGCGAGAGCGTCATAGAGGAGGTCAGGTCACGCACTGATTTGGCGGAACTGGTCTCCTCGTATGGCATACCGCTGAAACAGTCGGGGTCGAGCATCAAGGCGTGCTGTCCGTTCCACTCCGAGAAGACGCCGAGTTTCCACATCAACGTGGCGAAGGGGTTCTACCACTGCTTCGGGTGCGGCGAGTCGGGCGACGTGTTCAAGTTCGTCCAGAAGCAGGAAGGCCTGACCTTCATGGAGGCGGTGAAGAAACTGGCCGGGCAGTGCGGCGTGAAGATCGAGACCCGCGAAGATCCGGAGGCCGGGAAGCGGACGCGGCTTTTCGCCCTGATGGCCGAACTCGCCCAGTTCTACCACCGCTGCCTGCTGAAGATGAAGGACGCCGCGCCGGCGCGGGCGTATCTTGCAAAGCGCGAACTGGACGGGAAGGTTCAGGACGACTTCCTGATCGGCTATGCGCCGGTTGGCATCAAGCCGATTCTCACGTGGGCGGAGAAATACGGCTTCACAGCGGAGGAACTCGCCGACGCGGGGGTGATCAAGCCGCCGGACGGACGACCCGGCGACAGGGGCTACCACCGTTTCGGCGGACGGCTGATGTTCACGGTTAAGGACAGGCAGGGGCGCGTGGTGGCGTTCTCGGGGCGGCAACTTGTCGAGAAGAAGAACTCGGGCAAGTATGTGAACTCACCCGAGACGCTCATCTTCAAGAAGTCGAACGTTCTCTTCGGGTTCGACCGTGCCGCCGCGAACATTGCCAAGGCCCCGCACCGCGAGGCCATCGTCTGCGAGGGCCAGATTGACGCGATTCGCCTGCACATCTGCGGCTTCCCCGTCGCCGTGGCAAGTCAGGGAACGGCGTTCACCGAACAGCACGCGCGAATGCTGAAGCGCGTCGCCGATTCGGTCGTACTCGTCTTCGACGACGATGCGGCGGGACACAAGGCGACGATCCGAACCGCCGCGCTCCTGCTCGCCGAGGAAATGCCCGTCCGCGTCGTTTCGCTTCCGGGCGGGAACGACCCCGATTCCTTTCTCCGCGCGGAGGGGAGCGCGGCGTTTCAGTCCCTGCTCGACGGGGCGGAATCCATCGTCAGCTTCCAGTGCCGCGTCGAACAGGCGAAGGAGAAGGACGCGAAGTCGATTGACGCGGTGGCGCGGATTTCGAAGTCGGTGCTGGCGACGCTGGCGGCGTGTCCGAGCGCAATCCTGCGGGCGAGCATGGTGGACGAGGCGGCTCGTCTGCTTGGGCTTCCGTCCGCCGCGCTTGCGGAGGAACTTGGGAAGATGAAGGTGTCGCCGCCCGTCGCGCCGTCCGCCCGCGAGGCGGCGGCGGCGGACTTCAATGCCGTCGATGAGGAAGGCGCGGACGAGACCGAGGAGACGTTCGACGCGAAAGCGGCGGGCGAAGACGCCCGCGCCGTCGAGCCGCCGCCCGAACGCGAGATGGCTCTGATGGAGTTTCTGCTGGCGAACGAGCGCAATCCGACGCTGGACGGTATGGTCGGGGAGTTCCTGCCGGGAGAGGTTTTCGTCCACGACTTCACACGGGCGTTCGTCGAGGCGTGGCGCGTCGAACTCGCAAGCGACGAGGACGCGATTTCGGCGTTTGCCGGGAAACTGGACGCATGCGAACGGACGTGGTTCGACCGCGTCGTATCCAAGACCGGCAGGACGGACGCCTGTGCGCAGAGCGCGACGGACATCCTGCAGGAGTTCGTGCGCAACCTGTGGGGCGACCGACTGCGGCGGATGCGGGGTGCGTTGCCCGCGAACGGCGACGCGGCAACGGATATGAAAAGATTTCAGATTTCAACGGCCATCAAGCGGCTGAATATGGTAAAATGGCACGATGTAAAAGACATGGTGCGCAAACTGATGAAAGGAAACGACTAATATGGACCTGAAGGAAGCAACAAACCGAATCGCCGCGCAGGGCGAACTCGTCACGAGGATTCGCGAGGAAGTCGCGAAAGTCATCGTCGGTCAGGAGAAACTGATCGATCGGCTGATTCTCGCGCTCGCAACGGGGGGACACATTCTGCTCGAGGGCGTGCCGGGTCTCGCGAAGACGCTCTCCGTGAACACGCTCGCGAAAACGCTCGGTCTCGACTTCAGGCGGATTTCGTTCACGCCCGACCTCTTGCCGGCGGACGTCGTCGGCACGCTCGTCTATTCGCCGAAAACGGGCGAGTTCACTCCGAAGAAAGGACCGGTCTTTACGAATCTGCTGCTGGCGGACGAAATCAACCGCGCACCGGCGAAGGTGCAGTCCGCGCTTCTCGAATCGATGCAGGAGCGGCAGGTGACGATCGGCGACGAAACCTACCGCCTGCCGGATCCGTTCCTCGTGCTCGCGACCCAGAACCCGATCGAGCAGGAGGGAACGTATCCGCTGCCCGAGGCGCAGGTCGACCGCTTCATGTTCAAGTGCCTCGTCGAGACTCCGTCCAAGGCGGACGAACGGCGCATCATGCAGCGGTTCGCCGGCAATGCGTCCGCACCCGAGGCGAAGACGGTGTGTTCGCCCGAAGACGTTGCGCTTCTGCGCGAGACGCTGAAGGAGGTCTACTGCGACGAGAAGGTTGGGGACTACATTCTCGACATCGTCTTCAAGACGCGGGAGGCGAACGCCTACGTGCAGAACGGCGCGAGTCCCCGTGCCACGCTCTCGCTCAACCTTGCCGCGCGCGGCAATGCGCTTCTGCACGGCCGCGCCTACGCCACGCCGCAGGACGTGAAGGAGGTCGCGCACGACGTGCTGCGCCACCGCATCCTCC
>CAVAHB010000109.1:0-24093 GCA_963588415.1 Faecalibacterium sp. CAG:74 | reverse complement strand
TCCCGCCGGACATCTTCCGTTCCTGAAAGAGTGTCCGTTATTATGGCAAACTGCGCCGGCCGAAAAATGGATGAACTCCAGTCGCACAAGCGGCTGAAAATTTGGTATAATCTCCCACAAAGATTTTGGCGGGGCGTTGCACAGCCTGGTAGTGCGTCTGCTTTGGGAGCAGAATGTCGGAGGTCCAAATCCTCTCGCCCCGACCATTGCGATGCTTGGTAAGAGTTGTATGTTCACGAAGTTGACAAGAATCAACGGTTCGCCCGTGTGGCTGAACACGAGTTTTGTTGTGGCGATCGAGCCCGGTCGGCAGGGCGGGTCGGTTGTCGTTCCCGTTGGCGACAACCTTGACTACGAGGTTCGAGAGTCTCCGGCTGAGATTTTGGGCCTTCTTGGTGATGCGCCGACTCCCGATTTAGTTCCCGTCGTGGTCGCGGACTCCCTGGCGAAGTCGCTGGAGAAAAAAGCACCCGAGGAAAACACGATCCCTGACGCGAATCAAGGCGTAAAGGAAACGAAGGAAGCGCCGGAAGCGCCGGCCGAATCCGTCACCTATTCCGAACCGAAGGAAGAAACGGGGGAAACCGTGGCCGCGCCGAAGACGCGCGCACGGAAGGGAACCACTGCGACGAAGAAAACGACGCGAACGCGAACGAAAGCCGCCAAGAAGCCGATTCTCGACCTGACGGAAGAGCAGGTTGACCGACTGCGCAAAATGGCTCCCGGCTCGCTGAAGAAACTTCAGAACACTCTGATTGCCCAGTTCCGCGTCCCGGATGTGGACGCGACGACGACGGCTCTCGTGGCGCACGACGTGGCGCTGACGGACGAGCATGGGCGCATTCTGTGGAAACCGAAGCCCCAGCCGGTCACCGAGGCATAGGCAAGTAAAAACTTTTCATTCCCTCCCACATAGCCCCGGCATTTTAGCGCGGGGCTTTTTTTTTGCTTGGCCAAGTTTGGGGAGTGAACGCCACGGGCCTTTGTGCGCCGACCGCGCCGACGCGAAAGTCCAGTCGTTAGGCGGTGATGCCGAGAAGGTCCTTGAGCGCGGCGATCTGAGAGCCGTCGCCGATGGCCACCAGCACATCGCCGACGCGGAAATCGACGTCCGGCCCGATGTTGCGGAGGTTCTTGCCGTCCCGTTCGATGGAGACGATGGTTGCGCCCGTCTTCGCCCGGATGTTGAGCGTGCCGACCGTGCCGCCGATGGCGGGGGAGGAAATGTCGAGCGGCAGGCGGTGGAGCGAATTCGCCGGCACGGTGAACGTGAGCATATCGCCGAGTTTCGCAATCCGTTCGTCGGCATCCAGCGCCTCGTTGAAGCGCGTCGCGGCGCGCTGCCCCGCCTTCAGGAAGAACCGCCAGCCGAAAATCGCGGCAAAGACGAGCAGAACCGCAATCGCCGCCTTCGCCCACGGCTCCGCCGGCGCAAGGTTGACGTTGACCATCGTCGTCTCGAGGAAGAAGAGCCCGATTACCGCCCCCAGTACAACGAGCAGGATGACGCGGCGCACGGCCTGTTGCCACATTTCCTCGCCCGAAACGAGAACCGTTCCGATTCGCTCGCCAAGTCGGCGGGCGATTTTTAGAACCGGCGCAAGCATCGCCACGATGAAGACGTTCGCCGTAAGGCAGAAGAAGAACCGCTTGTGCGCGTTGAAGAAAACGGAGAAGTTCGACCAGTCCCGTCCGTTCAGGAGCGAGAACGCGACGGCGACCGCGAAAACCAGAACGGCAATCACGCCGAGTTCGATCACGCCGTTGCGAATCTCACGGTGCGCGGCATCCGCCTTCGATGTCCCATGATACTTTGCGACGAGTCCGCGATAGGTTTCGAGCCGGCGGGCGAGTCCGCCGGGAACGTGCGCCTCCAGCCACGAGCCGACGGGTTCGGACCACTTCAGCATCAGCGGATTGAGGAGCGTCGTCAGCAGCGAGACCGAGACGACGATGTCGTACATCGGGCAGGTTTGGTCGCCCGTCGTGCCGACGTAGAGGATGGCGACCATGAACGCGAATTCGCCAATCTGAGCAAGCCCCATGCCCATCTGGACGGAGGTCTTCACCGTCTCGCCCGAAATCAGCGCGCCGAACGTGCAGTTCAGGAACTTGCCGGCCATCACGACGGCCGACAGCAGCAGGATTGAGGGCAGGTGCTCCCAGCACGATGCGGGGTTCATCAGCAGGCCGATTGAGACGAAGAAAACCGCCGCGAACATCGAGCGGAGCGGCGCGACGAGCGACGAGATGCGGTGGCGGATTTCGCTCGTGGAGGCGACGACGCCGATTAGGAACGCGCCCAGTGCAAGCGAAAACTCGAACTTGAACGCCACCCAGGAGATGAAGAAGCAGCATCCGAGCACGGTCAGCACGAGGGCCTCGTCATCCCGTGTCCGCGAGACGGATGCGAGCAGGCGCGGCACGAGGATGAACCCGAAGACGATGACCGCGAGGAAGAAGACAAAGAGGCCGCCAAGGGAAAACGCGGCGGACCCGAGGGACATGTGGCCGCCGTTCGCCACGCCCGTGATGAGCGCGATGATGCCGACGCAGATGATATCCTCGCAAACCGACGTGCCGACCGCATACTTGACGAAGGGACGATCCGACCACCTCATTTCATCGATTATCTTCGCGAGCATCGTCGTCGCCGAATCGCAAATCGCCGCGCCGAGGAAGAGCGAGGGCACGCTGCCCCATCCGAAGCACGTGCGCCCGATCGTGTAGCCAATCCACGTCATGATGACGGTGTCGAGAATCGAGACGGGAAGGGTGACGTTCTTGATGCGCTTCAGTTCCGAGGTCGAGAAACTAAGTCCCAGCGTGAACATGAGGAAGACGACGCCGAGCTGGCCAATCGTGCTGACGGACTGCGTGTCGGCGAGGAAACTGCCGCCCCACGTGTTGGCACTCATCACCACGCCCGCAAAGATGTAGCCGAGCACCTTCGGCCAGCGGAGTTTGGCAAAGACGACGGAGACAAGCCCCGCCACCGTCATCAGCATGGCCAAGTCCTGAAAGAATGCGCCTTCGTTCATTTGCGTTATTTTCTCCCTTGGGTGTGCGGCAATCAGTAGCCGCAGTTCATAATTTCCTTCTCGTACCCGAATGTCGCGGCAATCAGCGCGGCGCGAATCCACATCCCGTTCCGCATCTGCCGCCAGTACATGGCGCGTGGGTCGCGGTCGCAGCAGGTCGCGATTTCGTCGCGGCGCGGCAACGGGTGCATGATGATACCCTCCGGCTTCAGGAGGGCGAGTTCCTCCGCGCCGAACTTGAAGCGCGACGTGTCGATCTTCGCGGAGGCCCCCTTCGCGGAGTCCCATTCGTCCTGAATGCGCGTCATGTAGACCGCGTCGGATTCCTTCACCGCCTCCCGAAGATTGTCCGTCACCTCGAAGTCCACGCCTTTCTTCGCGAGCACCATCACCACGTCGGCCGGGACCTGCAGTTCCTGCGGCGCGACGAAAATCTGCCGGACGTTCCGGAAGTTCGTGAGCAGGTAACTGAGCGAACGCACCGTGCGCCCGCGCATCAGGTCGCCGCAGAACGTCACCGTCCGCCCGTCGATTCCGCCCTTGTCCTCGAAGGAGCGAATCAGCGTGTAGATGTCGAGCAGGGCCTGCGTCGGGTGCTGATCCTTGCCCGAACCCGCGTTCAGGATCGGGATCGGACGCGACGAGTTGGAAAGTTCCCACGCCATGCGTTCCGCAAGCCCGCGTTCGGGGCTGCGCATGATGATCATGTCGAAGTAGGAACTGAACGTGCGGATCGAATCCTCGTGGGATTCGCCCTTGAACTCGGACGAGGTCGCGGAATCCCGCACCGAGCCCGTGGTCAGCCCCAGGATCTGGCACGCGGCGAGATGCGAAAGGAACGTGCGCGAACTCGGCTGGGAAAAGTAGAGCATCGCGCGCCGGTGGGCGAGGACGCCCTTCAGGTAGAGCGACCCTTCGCGGGTCTTGTTGATGAACCGGATTCGGTTCGCCAGCGCACACAGCCGCTCCATCAGGTCGCGGTCGAATTGCTGGGCGAACAGCGTGTGGTACGGCATTCCGTCCCCCTCGGGGCGTTCAAGATAGGGGGCTTTCTCCGTCAATGGGAGTCTTTCGAAGTCGTTCCAGCCAATTTCCGTCAGTCTTGCCATATCTACCTCGCAGTCTCCGGGTCATCCCGGACTGAGCGCACATTATACCATAAATCAGGCGAGAACCAGCGTCAGTGCGCCGGCCAGAAGGCAGTAGGGCCCGAACAGCCAGAACCAGCGTCCCTTCAGCGACTTCAGAAGGAGTTTGAGCGACAGGTAGCCGACGGCTGCCGCGAGAACGCAGCCGTAAATCGTCAGCCCCCAGCTCACTTCCGCCGCGCCCGCCGCCGCGTCGCCCGCCTTGAGAACCTGCAGAAGCGCCGCGCCGGCGATTGGCGGCGCGGACATCAGGAATGAGAACTCCGCACTCTTCTCGGCCTCGACACCGCTCGCCCGTGCCGCCGCAAGCGTCATGCCGCTCCGCGAAACGCCCGGCAGGATTGCCACCGCCTGTGCGACGCCCATCAGGATGGCGCGCCCGAACGACACGTCCTTCCCGCCCCTCGGCAGGAACTTCGTCGCCGTCAGGACGAGCCCCGTGAAGACGAGTGCCGCGCCCACCATCTTCGGGCTCGCGAACGCCGCCTCCAGCTGATCCTTGAAGAGGAGGCCGACCGCGCCGGCGGGAATCGCGCTCACAACGACCTTGAGAAGGTAGTCCCACTCAAGATTCCGCACGATCCGCCAGATGATCCGCCAGTAGAAGGCGAAGATGGCGACGAGCGTCCCGACGTGAAGGAAAATGTCGATTCGCATGCCGAGGTCGCCCATGCCGAGAAGCGACTTCCCCAGCACGAGGTGTCCCGAACTCGAAATCGGCAGGAACTCGGCGATCCCCTGCAAAATGCTCAGCAACGTGACTTCAAACATGTTTTTCCACTCCCTGGTTATCCGATTGAGGACGAGACCTTGAAGACGGCCATCAGGATGGCGATGGCCACGAAGCCGACCGCACACGCGATGGCGACGATCAGAATCGGTTCGAGGGCGTTGGTGAACGCGGCGATGTTGCGGTCCATATCCTTTTGATACCGCTTGCCGATGTGCTCGAGCGACGCGGGCAGGTCGCCCGCCTGTTCGCCGACCGCCAGCATATCCGTCATCATGCGCGGGAAAATGCCGGACGACGCGAGCGGGCCCGAGATCGAGGTGCCGTCCGTCACCCGTCGGCGGGCGTTCGCGAGGGCCTGCCCGATGACCGCGTTCCCGCACGTCTCCTCGCAAATCTTCAGCGCCTGCAGAACGTTCACGCCGTTCACGAGCAGCGTCTTCATCGTGTAGGCGAGCGACGAATACGCCCCCGTCGCCACGATTCCCGAAATGAGCGGAATCTTCAACTTCCAGCCGTCGATCTTCAGTCGTCCCGCGTCCGTCTTGCGCCACTTCCGAAACCAGAGGAAGAAGACGACCAGCCCGACGGCCAGCGTCCAGCCGTAGTTCACCATGAAGTTGCTCATGCCGATCAGCATCTGCGTCGGGAGCGGCAGCGAAGCCCCCATGGACGTGAAGACCTTCTCGAACTGCGGGATAATCCAGACGAGCGCACCGATCACCGCGACGACACCGAAGATGAGGACGATGACGGGATAGGAGAGCGCACTCTTGATTTTGCCGCGCATGTTGTCGTAGCGTTCGTAGTGGTCCACGAGCCGGCGCAGAACCTCGACCATCGCCCCCGAAGCCTCGCCCGCGCGAATCATGTTGGAGTAGAGCGGCGGGAACGTCTTCGGGTGGTGCGCACACGCATCGGAGAAACTTTCGCCGCGCACGATGCGGTCGCAGAGATCCTGGCTGATGAATCGCTGGGCGCTTGTCTCCTCGCCCTGGTTCGCCAGCGCCTGAAGGGCCTGGCCGAGCGTCATGCCCGCCTCGATGAGGTCGGCGAGTTCGGACGTGAAGAGCAGGACTTCCACGCTCTTCATATCCGCCTTGCGCCTGCCGCCCCCGACCTGCATGTTCCAGATCGAGGCGGACTTCCCTTCCTTCTTCTTCGCGTTCGGGGCCACGGGAGCGGGTGCGGACGCGGGAGCGGGGTTCGCGCCCGCGCCTCCCGATGCCGTCGTTCTCCGTTTCGCGTAGCCCATCGCGTCCGTCGTCCTACTTGATTACGCGCACGCGGATGACCGCCGCGCTCGACTCGAGCGCCGCCACGACCTCCGCCGGGACTGCCGTGTCGGTGTCGATCAGCGTGTAGGCAAAGTCGCCGCGGGACTTGTTCGCAATCGCGTCGATGTTGATGTTCGCCTTGCCGAGAATCGAGGTGAACGTGCCGAGCATGTTCGTCTCGTTGCGGTGGCAGATGGCGATGCGCCCGGCCTTGTTCGGCTTGCCAAGCGAGCAGGCCGGATAGTTCACCGAGTTGACGATGTTCCCGTTCTCAAGGTAGTCGCGCATTTCCTTCACGGCCATCACCGCGCAATTGTCCTCCGCTTCGGCGGTCGAGGCCCCGAGGTGCGGAATCACGATACACCCTTTCTTGCCGGCCGTCGTCGCGTTCGGGAAGTCCGACACGTAGCGGCGCACCTTGCCCGACTCAAGCGCGGCAAGCATGTCCTTCTCGTTGACGAGCGCATCGCGCGCGGCATTGACGACGATGACGCCGTTTTTCATCATGGCGATCGCCTCGGCGTTGATCATGCCCTTCGTCGATTCGAGGGCCGGCACGTGAATCGTGATGATGTCGCACGCCTCGTAGATTGACTCGACGTTCTTGCAGTGCTTCACGGCGTGGTCGAGATTCCATGCGGCGTCAACCGACAGGTAGGGATCGTAGCCGTAGACCTCCATGCCGAGCTGAACCGCCGCGTTCGCGACCTTCTGGCCGATTGCGCCAAGGCCGATGACGCCGAGTTTCTTGCCCTGAATCTCCGTGCCGGCGAAGGCCTTCTTCGCCTTTTCCGCCGTCTTGTTGATTGCCGCATCCGCCGCGTTCGCCTTCACCCACTCGATGCCGCCGACGATGTCGCGGCTCGCGAGCAGCATCGCGGCAATCACGAGTTCCTTCACCCCGTTCGCATTCGCACCCGGCGTGTTGAACACGACGATACCCCTCTTCGCGTACTCGGCGTGGGGAATGTTGTTCACGCCCGCACCCGCACGGGCAACGGCCAGCAGGTTCTTGCCGGGCGTGAGTTCGTCCATCTTCGCCGACCGGACGAACGCGGCGTCCGCGTCCGCGAAGTTCTCTGTTCGGGCATAGTTATCGGGTAGGTTCTTCAGCCCCACATCCGCAATCGGATTGAGGCACGCATACTTGTAGTTTGTCATTTTCTTCTTTTCCGTAGAGTTTATCATGGAATATGCCGTCACGCATGACGACGTCGCATATTATACCATATCGGCGGTGGGTTTGTTCCTTCACCTTGTCGTGTCGTCTGTACATATAAGGAGTACGGGAAGACCGCCGTCTGCCCCCTCAGGGAGCGTTGGGATTCTCCATATATGGCCACGGCGTTCTCCATATATGGCCAGCGGTTTCTCCATATATGGATTTTGATTTCTCCATATATGGACTCGGGGGTTGTCCATATATGGATTTCGGTTTCTCCATATATGGACTCGGGGGTTGTCCATATATGGGCTCGGCGGTCGGACAGGAAGGGGTCGCCGCGCCGACAGAAAGGCAACTTTTTTTGAACTGGAGGGGGGGCTCGTGTACTACTCTGTACTGTGGTGCCGGCCATGGAACTCATCAAGCGCCATCGATTTATGGTATAATTAGTTCCGTCGGGAAGACTGGCAGGTATGGACGAACTCGTTGAAATCATTGTCGTCGAGGACGATGCGACCATTCGGACGGTGCTGGAGATGGCGCTGTTCGGGGCGGGTTTCGTCCACGTGTCGAGTTTCGGGCGCGGCGATGAGGGGCTTGAGGCCATCAAACGTCAGAAGCCCGACCTCGTGCTGCTGGACTTGATGCTGCCGGGGCTTGACGGTTTCACAATCTGCCGCCGCATCCGCGAAACGCCTTCGCTGGCCGCCGTACGCGTGATCATGCTGACGGCCCGCACCCAAAACGAGGACATCGTGCGGGGGCTTGAGTGCGGGGCGGACGACTACGTGACGAAACCGTTCGACCGCGCCGTCCTGCTCGCGAGAATCCGCGCCGTCCTGCGGCGCGGCGACACGGTGAAGGCGGGCGCGGCGTTCGACGGGCTCGTGCTCGACGGCGACGAGCGAACCGCGACCCTCAACGGCGCGGAACTGAAACTTACGCCCGGCGAAATGCGCATCCTCGCCCTCCTGATTTCACATCGTGGGCGCGTCCTCGCGCGGTCGCGCATTCTTGATGCGGTGCAGGTCGAGGAACGTGCCGTCACCGAGCGGACGATTGACGTGCAGATTGCAAACCTTCGGCGCAAACTCGGCGACTGGGCGGAACACATCGAGACGATTCGCGGCATCGGCTATCGGGTGAAGGCATGAGGGAGCGGTGGTTCAACTTCCTGCCGCCGACGCTGGCGGCCATCGGACTTGTCGTCTTTGCGGTGGTCTTCGGCGTTGAAATGGGGTCGTTTCGCCGCGCCGTCATCGGATGGGCGACGCGGGATCTCGCGTCGCGCACCGAACTTGCGGCGGGGAATCTCCGCGAGGCGCTGGGTACGGGGGACTTCCGCCGGATCCACGCCTTCGGCGAAACCTGTCGCGCACAGAACCTGCGCCTGACGATCTTCAGCCGTCCCGGCGGCGGGCTTGTCTTCGATTCCGTACGGCCGGGCGAGAGCCCGCCCGACTGCCTGTATGAGATGCGGGCGGTCGGGGAGTGCGACGTGCGGCTCGGGCTGCCCCTTGACCGCGTCCTCGCCCCGTTTCGCCGCGCACGGCTCGGCTTCCTTCTGGCGGGGCTTCTGGGCGGCGCGTGCGTACTGCTCGTCCTTCTTTCGACCTACCGCCAGCACGTCCGCATGCGGGCCCTGGCGCGGCTGGAGGCCTTCCGCCGCGAGTTCATCGCGGATGTCTCGCACGACATCAAGACCCCGCTGACCGGCATCCTCGGCGCGGTCGACCTCCTGACGGACGACCCGCCCCCCCCCGTCCGGCAGAAGTTGCTCGCCATGGTGAGGAAGGAGTCCGTGCGTCTCAACGACCTGGCGCAGAACGTCCTCTCGCTTGCGCGGCTCGAACGCGGGGGCTTCGCGCCCAACCGCACGGACGTCAGCCTGACGGATCTCGTGAATGAGACGGTTGACCGCCTTCGGGCGCGGGCAAGCGCGGCGAACGTCGCGCTGACCACCGCGGTTCCGGCGGGCGTGACGGCCCGCTGCGATTCCCAGCTCATCTCGCGTGCGCTGGCCAACCTGATTGAAAACGCCATCCGCTATTCGGGGTCGAAGGAGGTCGCAGTGTCGGCGCGGAATGCGGACGACGCGGCGGAACTCACGGTTGAGGATCATGGCGTTGGCATCGCCCCCGAACACGCCGCACGGGTCTTCGAGCGATTCTACCGCGTCGATTCGGCGCGGACGGCGGAAACGGGCGGCGCGGGGCTTGGCCTCGCCATCGTCCGCAGCATCGCCCGCCTTCACGGCGGCGACGTTTCGCTGCAGTCCGCCCGCCCTTCGGGTTGCCGCTTCACAATCCGCATCCCAAGATTCTGAAACGGACTCCGCTTTCCGTGGAAAATGGATGATTTGCCGTTGACTGGCAAGGCGAAATTATGGTATCATATCGGCCGTTTCTGACCCGTACACTATGCACAGGATGAAGGCTTTTGAGAAGAGCCGCGCCAGCGGCGACAGGGAGGGCGTTCAGACGCTCCCCGGTGCGTTTTTTTGGGGGGGGTAACCCCCCCCCCCCCCCCCCCCCAGGTAGGAGCGACCCAGGAGGGTCTTTCCGTGCGATTTAGAGAGCCTTTTGCCGCGCCCCGTTTGCGACATTCCGCTTTGTGTGCTTCCCGATGCGACCGCCTGCCGTCCGTCGGGGGCGAATTTGTATTGGCGGGCGAAGACAATCCCCAAAGGAAAGCGAGAGAAAAAGCAGCATGAATTGGCGAGTGAAAATCTTCGGCATCATCATTGGAGGCGCATTCGTGCTGTTCGCGGCAGGCGGATTGCTTGAGGTCTTCTGTGATTGCCAGACCCTTGGCAAGTTCGCCGTCATCGGGATGTCGGTGACGTCGCTCGCCGTGTTCCTGGTCGGGGGCGCGAACTCCATTCTGCTGAAGGAGATGTTCGACGACGACTACAGGGACGGCGGCAAGATCGGACGCATCGGATTCATCTTCCTCGTGCTGGGACAGTTCCTTGACTGGTATCTGATCTTCTCGTCCGAAACGCCCATCGAACGGTTCTCCCGCCCGATTTCGATAGGCGTTTGCGCAATGAACGTCGTCGGGTGGCTCGTGCTTCTCCTTTCGGTAATCCGTATCAGACGAAACATGCGCCCGTGGGCCGCATTCTGCGGAATCGTCGCCACCGTGGCCGCCGCGCTGCACGCCGCCGTTCCGTCGTGCATCGCGCCCGTGGTGGCTGCCGCAATCTACGCGGCGGCCATGCTCGCCGGTACGGCGGGCTTCGTCTCGATCGTCCGCGAACGGTAGCCGATTCCTCCCGTTGGCCGGTCACGCGCCCGCGTGACCGTGCCGGACAAAAACCGCCGCGAACCGAGCGGCTTCATTTTTGGTATAATAGCGCCATATGACGAACAAACCTGAAAGGAACGAAGGTATGGCAGGACGAATGATGGCCGGGCTTGCACTTTTCGCGACATTCGCGGCGGGTGCGGCGGAATACAGGGAAACCGTTGACGGGCTCGGCGTGGGGCCAGTCGAGGTGCGCTGCGGGGATTCGGGCGGCTGGAAGTTCGCCGTCTCGCGCACCGTCGGCGCGGACGGCGTGCCGGAACTGAAGATTCGTCTCGCGGCGGAGAAGGATCTTCCGCCGCCGCAGTTTTCCATCAGTTTCGACGTGCCGCAAGTTGACATGCACCACCGCTGGACGGCGTCGGAGGACGTCAAGATGCCGCCGAACTGGTCGAGCGGCTTTGGGTCGCGGCTCTGCAGTTGGCAGCCGATCGTCGCATACCTGAACGACAACGACCGCAACCGCCTCGCGGTTTCCTGTTCGGAGGCGAAGCGTCTCGTGGCGTTTGACGCGGGGCTTCGCGAGGAGGGATGCCGCATCGAGTGGAAGATTCACTTCTTCCGCGAGGCGGAGGCCCCGATTCGCACCTACGAGACGGCCCTGCGCTTCGACCGCCGCGACGTGTTCTTCGGCGACGCGATCGCCGACGCCTCGGCGTGGATCACGAAAACCGCCGCACTCGTCCCCGCGCCCGCGCCGGCGGCGGCGTTCGAGCCGCTCTATTCGTCGTGGTATTCCTTCCACCAGAACGTCTCCGACCGTGAAATCGAGGCCGAGTGCGCCGAGGCCGCGAAACTCGGGATGAAGGTTCTCATCGTCGACGACGGCTGGCAGACGGACGACAACACCCGGGGCTACGCCTATTGCGGCGACTGGCAGGTTTCCACCAACCGCTTCCCCGACTTCGCCGCGCACGTGCGGAAGATTCACGACCTCGGCATGAAATACATGATTTGGTATGGCGTTCCGATGATTGGGAAAAAGAGCGTGAACGCCGAACGCTTCAAGGACAAGTATCTCTGGGGCGAACAAGGCCGCTGGGCGAGTTTTTCCTGTCTCGACCCGCGCTTCCCGGAAGTGCGCGAGTTCCTCTGCAATCTCTACGAGAAGGCAATGCGCGATTACGATCTCGACGGGCTCAAGCTCGACTTCATCGACAGTTTCGGCTTTCGCGGTGAAGACCCCGCCGTTCGGGAGAACTACGCCGGGCGCGACATTCGGTCGCTCTCCGAGGCCGTCGACCGCCTGATGAAGGAGGTACACGCACGTCTTACGTCCGTCAAGCCCGACGCGCTCATCGAGTTTCGCCAGAGTTACATCGGCCCCGGCATCCGGCAGTATGGCAACATGCTGCGGGCGGCGGACTGCCCCGGCGACCTGCTTGCGAACCGCTGCCGAATCGCGAACCTGCGTCTCACTTCCGGTACGACGGCCGTTCACGCCGACATGCTCGAGTGGAACGCGGCGGATACGGTCGAGAGCGCGGCGCGGTCCGTTCTTGCGTCCATGTTTGGCGTAATCCAGTATTCGGTGATGCTTCGCGAACTGCCGCCGGAACACAAGAAGATGGTCGCGCATTGGCTCGACTTCACGAAGGCGCACCGCGACACGCTCCTGAAGGGCGCGTTCCGTCCGCGTCATTACGAGGCGATGTATCCAGTCATCGAGGCGGAATCGGCGGCGGAGCGCATCGTCGCGGTCTACAACGACGCGGCGGTGGCGGACTGCGGGGCGGCAAACAAGCCCGTCTACGTCGTCAACGGGAGCGGCGCGGGCCGCGTCACCCTGCGCCTTGCGGCAAAGCCGAAGTCCGTCGAGGCGTTTGACACCGTCGGCAAGTCCGTTCGCGCCCCCGCGCTCGTCGCGGGAACGCAGGATGCGGAAGTTCCCGTTTCGGGCTACCTGAAAATCGTGTGGTAGGCGGCGGCGTGCGGACGAATCGCGAAATCAGGGGCGAGGCGTGGCGGCTTCTTCGCAAGACTCCGTGGGGATGGCGCGTCCTGTGCACTGGCATGCTCGTCGGGGTTGGCGCGTCGCTTGTGATGAACGCCCTTGCCATCGGACTGGAAGGGACGGGCGTTCAGACATGGTCGGATTTCGCCGTTGCGGCGGCGCGGGCGCGATGGTCGTCCGGGATTGAACTGGCGATACCTTCCCTGCGCGTGGCCGCCTACATGACGGTTGCGACGGCGTTCGTCGCCTTCATCAAATCGGTCTTTCTCGGGATTCAGACATTTGCGATGAATTCGGCGACGCTTTGCGCCGTGACGGAGGAGAAGTCGGAAAGCTGGTTCAGGGCGGCGCTGGCGGGCTTCGGGCGTCCGTTCGGGATGTTCGGCCTGATGTTCTTCTGGTCGCTTCGCGTGACGTGGTGGATTTATCTCGGCGCACTTGTCGGCTTCGGCGCGTGGATTCGCGGCGGTTCCTCGCCCGCGATCCTCGCGGTGGCGGCCGTCGCCGCCGTCGCCGGCATTTCACTATCGGTCATCGCCGCCTACCGCTATCGGTTCGCCTGGTTCGTGAAGGTTCGGCATCCCGACTGGGGCGCGAACAGGTGTCTTAACGAGACTCGACGGCTGATGGAAGGGCGGAAGTGGGCGTCCTTTCTGCTCGACTGCTCCTACTGGAAGCCGATTGCGGTCTGGCTGACGGGGTTGCTTGTCTTCACGGTTCTGTTCGTCGGCCTACAGTTGTTTGAGCAACTGTTTGCCGTTTTCGGATTGCTGATGTTCCTCGCATTCCTGTTCCTCGTCGGATTCGGCCTCTATCTCACGCTCTATCTCAACTTCGGGCAGGCGGTTTTCTACCGCGAACTATTGGCGACGGAGGCGGCGTGATGCAGGTTCTTCTTGTGGCGGTCGTCGGGTTCGCCCTCGGGGCGTTCGTGGCGTGGGCGTTTTTCGCGGCGAAGGTCGCGGGGCTTCGCGCCGCGCTTCGGGCGGGCGAGGAAGTGCGCGGTGAAACGGAACGTCGCACGGCGGAGGCGATGCGCACGCTGCTCGCGCAGGTCTCGAACGTGACGGCCGAGAAACTCGCCGAGCGCGAGAAGACCCTGAACGAGACGAACGGGACGCAGGTTCGTGCGCTCCTGGAGCCGCTCTACCGCCAGTTGGAATCGTTCCGCATGGCGGCGAACGAGTCCGCGAAGGCGACGCAGAAGGTGGAGGGCGAAATCCGCTCCCACTTCGACGCGCTGAAGGGGACGGCGGTGCGCTTCGAGCGCGAGGCGACGGGGTTCGTCGCGGCGCTCAGGAGCGGCAACAAGAGGCAGGGGATGTGGGGCGAAAACGTGCTGGCGGACGTTCTGCGGCGGTCGGGACTTGTCGAGGGCGAGCATTTCGTGACGCAGACTGGGACGGGCGCGGGCGACATTCCCGACGCGGTGATTTTCGACGCGGTGAGTTCGAAGATGATGGTCATCGATGCGAAGACAAGCCTGAAGGACTACCTCGACGCCTACAACGCCGAGGACGAGACGGCGCGAAACGCCGCGCTCAGGCAGCACCTTGCGAGCATGCGAAAGCACGTGCAGGAACTCGCCGACAAGAACTATCCGGCGAACGGACGGCAGTTGCGCGACGGCTACGCCTACGTCGAACTCGTGGCGATGTTCGTGCCGTGCGACGGCATGCTTGAGGAGGCGATTCGGCTGGACCCGAAGTTCCCGCAGTTCGCCTACGAACGCGGTGTCGTGCTTGTCACGCCCCTCACCCTGCTCGGCTACCTCTGGCTGATTGCGCGCGGCTGGAGCAAGTACAACCTTGACCGCAATTGCGACCGCATCTTCGAGCAGGCGAAACTGCTCGTCGAGCGCGTGGACAAACTCTTCGCCAGCCTTGAGACGGCGGGCAGGAAGATGAAGTCCGCTTCGGACGAATTGGAGGACGTACTGAAACTCGCCGCGCAGGACGGTTCGGGCCGCTCCATCAAGGGTCCCGCCCTTCGAATCTGCAAGTTGGGCGGAAAGCCCGACAAGAGTCTGAAGTCCACGACGCTGACGCAGGTGGCGACGGAGGAGGAACAATGATTGCAAAACTCGTTCTCGACAAGAAGCGCGAAGGCCACGCCCTCGGCAACGCGGAAATCCGCGAATTCGTCGAAGGCTTCGTGCGCGGCGAAATACCCGACTACCAGATGAGCGCACTCGCAATGGCCATCTGCTGCCGCGGCATGACCGAGCGCGAGACTTCCGACCTGACGCGGGCGATGATGGAATCGGGGCGTTGCCTCGACTGGGCGATGCCGACAGCCGACAAGCATTCGACGGGCGGCGTCGGCGACAAACTTTCGCTCGTCATCCAGCCGCTCGCCGCCGCGTGCGGCGTCGCCGTCCCCTCCCTGACGGGGCGTGGCCTCGGCCTGACTGGCGGCACGGCGGACAAACTTGAAACGATTCCCGGTTACAACGCCGCACTCTCGCTGGACGTTTTCCAGAAGGTCGTAACCGAAGTCGGCGTATCGATGACCGTTCAGACGGATGAGATTACCCCGGCGGACAAGAAACTCTACGCCCTTCGGGACGTGACGGGAACGGTCGCGTCAATTCCGCTCATCACGGCCTCCATCCTTTCCAAGAAGTTGGCGGAGGGTGCGAACACACTCGTCTTCGACGTGAAGTGTGGAAACGGCGCGTTCATGAAGACACGCGAAGAGGCGGCGGCCCTCGCCAACGCGCTCGTCGCGGGCGCAAAGGCGGCGGGGCGCAAGGCCGCCGCGCTTGTCACGGATATGAATGCGCCGCTCGGCTTCGCCGTCGGCAACGCAAACGAAGTGGCCGAAGCCCTTGCCGTCCTTGAGGGGAAGGATGCGGAGCGGACGGCCCCGATGGTCGGGCTCTGCGTCGAATTCGCCGCGCTGATGGTGTCGCTTGAGAAGGGGATTCCGCTTGATGCATCGCGTGAGGAGTGCCGCGCCCGACTGGCGGACGGTTCGGCCCTCGCGAAGTTCCGCGCCATGGTTGCGGCGCAGGGCGGCGACCTTGACCGCTTCGCGGCTCTTCTCGCGAAGCCGACTTTCAAGTTCCGCATTCAGGCGATGCGTTCGGGCTTCGTCGCGGCGATTGACGCCGAGAAGGTGGCGCGTGTCGCCTTCCAGCTGGGTGCGGGTCGCGAGAAAGCGGGCGATCGCATCGACCCGCTCGCCGGGGTCACGCTTGCGGTGCGGCGGGGCGACCGCGTGGCCGTCGGCGCACCCCTCGCGACGCTTGAGACAACACGCGCCCCGGACGCACTCGAACGGAATGCGGCGGAACTCCTGAAGGCGTTCACGATTTACCATGAGGGAGTTGTGCCGAACGACCTCATCCTTGAACGAATCGCATGAAGACGAACCGCCACCGCCTGCCGTTCGAGATCCTTTACGAAGACCGTGACGTCATCGTCATCGACAAACCGGCCGGCCTTCTGACGACCCATACGAAACTCGTCGGGCGCATCGCCCGCGAAACACAACTGACGGCGGAAAACATCCTGAACGACTACGTGCGCAAGGGGCAGTTGCGCAGTTCGAAGCGCGTCTGGCTCGTGCATCGGCTGGATCGCGAGACGAGCGGGGTGATGATGTTCGCGAAGTCCGAGGCCGTGGCGGAGAAGTTCAGGGCGAACTGGAACAACCTGACGGAGAAGACCTACCTCGCCCGCGTGGAAGGCGTGCTTGCGGAAGAGCGCGGCACTTTCGAATCGTATCTGCGCGACGACCCGAAGACGATGAAGGTCGCAAGCGTCAGGAACGCAAAGTTCGGCAAGTTCGCCCGCACGGAATGGCGCAAACTTTCGGTGGAGAATGGCACGACCCTCGTCGAAGTCGCGCTGAAGTCGGGACGAAAGAACCAGATACGCGTCCATTTCGCCGAAGCGGGTCATCCCGTCGTCGGGGACGAGAAGTATGGCGGGATGAAGGCCTCGCGGCTCTACCTCCACGCAAAGTCCCTCGCCTTTCGCCACCCGTTCACCTGCGAATGGCTCGCCTTTACCTCCAACCAGTCCATTCGCGGTCTTGACTGATTCTGTAATCAAATATCAGAACGAGAGAGATTCAACTGACGAGTTTAGGTTGACAGCGGTAGGGGCGAGCGTCCCGCTCGCCCGTAAGAATCAGGTCCCAGTGGAAAAAGGTAAACTCCGTGGCGGGGGTTGAATCGGAAAATCACTTTTGCTATAATGTCGGATGTCTTCGCTGAGAAGACAATACACACAAACACAGAAAGGTAAATTAAGATATGAATCTGACTCGTCGGAACTTCCTTGGCGGCCTGACGGCTGCGGGCGCCACGATGGCGCTTCCCGGTTGCTGCGGCTTCGGGCTGTGCAACAAGAATGCGAAAATCGCCGTCCAGCTTTACTCGATTCGCGGCTACATCAAGAAGGTCGGCCTCGCGAAGGCTCTTGAGGATGTCGCCAAGATTGGCTACAAGGGCGTGGAATTCGCCGGCTACTACGGCTTCAAGTCCGCCGAACTCAAGAAGATGCTGGACGACAACGGGCTTGTCGCGTGCGGTACGCACGTCGGCCGGGATGCGTTCTCGCCCGAGAAAGTCGCGGCGACCTGCGAGTTCGAGCTTGGCTACGGCAACCACTTCATCTGCTGCCCCGGCGGCGGCAACAATCCGCCGAAGTGCAGCTGGGGACGCGAACAGCCCGCGCCTTCTGCGGAGATCGACGACTTCACCAAGAAACTCTGCGACTACTACAACAGGGCGGCGGAAGACGCCGGCAAGTTCGGCTGCAAGGTCGGTCTGCACAACCACCAGTGGGAGCACTTCGTGAAGATGACGACCGGCATTTCGTTCTGGGACTACTTCTTCTCCCACACCGACAAGCGCGTCCAGATGGAGCAGGACGTCGGCTGGACGACGTGCGCGGGCTTCGATCCGTGCGCACAGTACGTGAAGTATCCGCACCGCTCCCTCACGCTCCACGCGAAGGAGAACGGCATGGGCTGCAAGGGCAAGTTCGACGCGATTCTCGGCCAGCCCGGCGAAGGCGCAGTCGGCGTGGACTGGGACAAGCTTATTCCCGTGACGGCGGTGGACGGCGTCGAATGGTATGTCGTCGAGTGCGAAGTGCACGATAACGACCTCTCGGCCATCACGCCCTCGTATGCGTTCCTCAAGACGAAAGGGCTCAACTGATGAACGTGAACCGTCGCAATTTCATCTTCGGTTCGGCCGCCGCCATTTCCCTGGCGGGGTGCGCCACGCATAAGGTCGGGCTTCGCGAACTGAAGCCCGGCGAGAAGCGTCGCATCGCCATGATTGGCTACGGCATCCAGATGCGCACGGCCCTCATCCCGCAGTTCCTTGACAAGAACCTCGCGAAGAACGTCGAGATTGTGGCCGTCTGCGACTGCGACCGCGTCCGCGCGGCCGCCGGTGCGAAGCATGTGAACGATGCCTACAAGACGGCGAACTGCAAGGCCGTCGCCGATTTCCGTGAAGTCCTCGCCGACCCGACGATTGACGCGGTGTGCATCGCAACACCCGACCACTGGCACGCCTACATGTGCGTCGAGGCGATGAAGCACGGCAAGGACGTCTACTGCGAAAAGCCGCTCACGTTCTCGCCCGAGGAGGCGAAGAAGGTGGTCGAGGCGCAAGCGAAGTATGGGCGCGTCTTCCAGACCGGTTCGATGCAGCGCAGCTGGCGCGAGTTCCGCACCGCCTGCATGATTGTCCGCAACGGCCTGATTGGCAACATCATGTATGTGGATGCGAACTACGGCATCGGCGGCAAGAAACTCGGCGGGCCTTCGCATCCGCTGCGTTTCTTCGACAACCCGGTGAACGCCGCGACGGAAGGGGCGCCGAATCCCGACGTGGATTGGGATATGTGGCTCGGCCCGGCGCGGTGGCGTCCCTATTCCGACCAGCTCGCGCCGCGTGGCGTGAACAAGTTCTACCCGATGTTTTGGCGCTTTGACGACGACATCGGCACGGGCTACAACGGCGACTGGGGCGCACATCACCTCGACATCGCGCAGTGGGGGCTCGATATGGATAAGTCCGGTCCCGTGAAGGCAATTTGCTCGGACGAGCCGCACTCGACCGACCTCTACCACGGCGGCCGCCGTCAGTACGGCATGAAGATGATCTTCCGCAAGCCCTACGGCGACGTTGAACTCTACCACGGCCCGTTCGGCGTGTGGGGTACGGTGTTCTACGGAACCGACGGCATCGTCGCCGTCAATCGCGGCAAGATTGCGGTCTGGAAGGGAACTGGCCTTGTCAAGCCGACGCCTGAAATCCGCAAGACCATTGCGGATGCCACGTTCATGCCCGACAAGATTGTCGCGGCCTCCATCGGCAAGGACTACGGAACCGACGCGACCGTCAAGAAGGATGATGCGCTCGCCAACGCGCTCGACACGCTTGAGAAGGGGTTCGACCTCGCCAACGCAAAAGTCCAGCTCTACAAGAGCCCGAATCAGGTGAAGAACTTCTGCGAGTGCATCGAGACGCGCAAGATGACGATTTCGCCCGCCGAAGTCGGTGCGCGTGGCGCGGTACTCTGCCAGCTCTGCAACATGAGCTACGTCTACGACACGGGCTTCGACTGGGATCCCAAGGCGTTCGCGTTCGCGAATGGCACGGGTGACGCGACGTGGCTGAAGCGTGGACACTACCGCAACGGCTGGGATATTGTCGTCTGATAGGCGGCCGTTCCAGATAAGTTGCGAAGGGGAAGCCGTCGTCATTGTCTGATGGCGGCTTCCTCTTCCAAATGAAAAAGAAAACGAAGGAATTGAAGAAACTATGAATCGTCGTCATTTCATCAAGGGTATGCTGGCTGCGGGGGTTGCACCGCTTCTGCCGGGTTGCTTCTCAGCCTCGGCCTACCGCGCCAATGGAAAAGTCAGGCTTGCCGCAATCGGCGTCGGACAGCAGGCGTGGTATGATATGCAGGAGTTTATGAAGTGCTCCGACATCTGCGAGTTCGTCGCACTCTGCGATACCGACATGGGGTCGAAGGCGACGCTCGATGCAATCGCCGCGCACCCGAATCTGCCGCGCTACCGCGACTTCAGGAAGATGTTCGATGAAATGGCGGACTCAATCGACGCAGTGGTAATCGCCATCCCCGACTTTTCGCACTTCCCAGCCGCGATGCACGCGATGAAACTCGGCAAGGCTGTTTTCGTCGAGAAACCGCTCGCACACACTTACGAGGAATGTTCGCTCCTTGCCGCCGCCGCGAAGAAATACAGTGTCGTCACGCAGATGGGCAATCAGGGTCATTCATCCGAGAAATATCACCAGTTCAGGGAATATGTCGAGAAGGGGATTGTGAAGGATGTTGAGCGTGTCGTCGTCCACATGAACTATCCTCGGCGGTGGCACAAGTACGGCGGAAATATCTTCCGCTATCCCGACGCGATGGATATTCCGAATACGCTGGACTGGGATACCTGGCTCACGACCGCCCAGTATCACAACTATTCCGACGAATACGTGCGCGGCGAATGGCGGTGTTGGTTCGATTTCGGCAACGGTTGTCTTGGCGACTGGGGGGCGCACCTGATGGACTGCGTGCACGAGTTCATCCTGAAAGGCGATCTTCCGACGAAAGTCGAGTTGAACAAGTGCGAGGGTTGGAACCAGTTCGTCTTTCCGTGTGCGACGACAATGACATTTTCGTTTCCGAAAAACGAGCGACACGATGCCATGCGCCTTGAGTGGTATGACGGCGTGGCAAACTTGCCGACGCTTCCGAAGGGGTTTGTTTACGCCACGCCCGACGGCATTCCGCAGAACTCGGCCAACCTCGGCGAAGATCAGGTCAAACTCTTTCCAGGCAAGGAGATGTATTGCCGCGACGGCATGATTTGGCAGTCTCTTTCCCACAAGCACCCGCTTCACATCGTCGGCGACTACAACGCCAAACTGCCGGACTATCCCGCCGAGACCGAAACCCACTACCGCAACTTCCTACTCGCCGTCAGGGGAGAGCAGAAAACCCGCAGTCCGTTTGAGATTGCCGCGCCCCTGTCGCAGTTGTTCTGCCTCGGGTGCATCGCCCAGCGCGTCAATCGCGGATTCGACTTCGACCCCGCGACGGGGACGATTCAGGGCGACGCATACGCGAACGCCTTTCTGAAAGGGCCTGCTCCTCGGAAGGGTTGGGAGGAATATTACAGGGCATGAAGAATCCAACGATAGGTTTCTGGGGTGCGGGAAAAATGGCCGAGGGGATTCTCTCGGCCCTGCCGTCGGTGAAGAACGTCATCATGGCGGAAAAGAACGCCGCACGCGCCGCCGACCTGAAGAAGCGGTATGGCGTGGCCGTCACGGAAAGTGTGCAGGAAGTCGCGGCAAAGGCGCAGATCGTTTTTCTCGCCGTTCGTCCGCAGGATGTCGAATCCGTCGCAGCGGAGGTGAAGGGGAGTCTCGGCGAGGCGCAGACAGTCGTCTCGATTGTGGCCGGGAAAACGCTCGCCAAACTCCGCACAGCATTCGGACGCAAGACAAAACTCATCCGCGTGATGCCGAATCTCGCCCTCCGCGCAAAAGCCGGAATGTGTGCAATCTGTCCGGCGGCCAATGTGTCCGCCAATGTCGTGAAGACGGTCGAAAGCATTCTCGGCGAGGCTGGCGCAACGGCAGTCCTTCGGGAAAAGGACTTCGACGCGGTGACGGCTCTCAGCGGTTCCGGCCCCGCCTACTTCGCCTATATGGCGGCAGCGATGATGGAAGGGGGCATTCGGCTCGGACTCAAGCCCGCCACGGCCCGACTTCTCGCCGAACAGACCATGTATGGAACGGCAAAGTTCCTACGTGAAAGCGGCGTTGACCTTCAGTCCTTCATTGACGGCGTGTGCACAAAAGGCGGTACGACGGCGGCGGGAATGGTCAAACTCGCAAACCCCCAATTCAAGAGAATCGTTGCCGACACGCTGGAAGCGGCGGCAAAGCGCAGTCGCGAACTTGTCTGAGAATCGCCCTCAAAGGCGAAAGTGCCGCGTCATTTCAGCGGAATCTTCCATCCCGTCGAAGTCCCCCTGATTTCAACGGGAAGGGAATATTCGTCATCGTTAAAGTACTCGATTGCGTCGTCATCATCAATCTCAACGGGGGTGGCCTTTGCCGCAGATTTCGTTGTCGCGGTCTTGGTCGGGGTTGCGACGGGCTTTTCCGCCGCCAGTTCCTCCTCGTAGATATCGTTGACTTCTGCCAAGATCTCGTCAATGTCCGACTGCGAGAGGGTTGGCATCCGCTTTGTCCGCGTTGTCGCTTGAGGCGTTGTCTGGTGCTTTGTCGTTGCGGCAGCATCCTTTCCCTGATAGTATTCCGGGTAGAGTTTGCGTCGGTGCATCTCGATTTCCTGCTGACGCAGTTTCTCACGCTCTTCCGCAAGAGTCTTCTTTTCGGCGTCGAGAAGGGCGCGTTGACTGTCGAGCGCATCTTGTTCGGACTGCAGTTGCTTCTGCCGCGCAATCTCCTGCGGTGAAGGGACGCGCACTGCCGTCTCTTTTTTCTCAGCCAGTTCCTTTTGGATGGCGACGAGAGAATCCGTCATGGCCCTAAGGGTCATCTCATTCGCAGACGGCGCGGACGCGGCGGCCTGTGCGGCAGATTCCGCCTGGCGATCGCGCTCCTTCATGACGTATTCGACAAGTCGGTCGTTAAGCATCTGATTGCGTTCGCTGACCGAATGAATCATCACTGCGAACACTGCAATGATGACGGCAATCATGAAGCCGAAGAAGACGCTGAGCATCACCATCCGCTTGCGGGCCTTCGCCTGTTCCGCGTCAATGTATTGCTGAAACGCCTTGAGGACGGGAAAGTCATCCATTCCGTCCGTTTGTCCGTAAACGCTTACGGCGTTGATCCCGTCGTTGATTGTCGCATTATTGTCCATGGAAGTGTCCTCCGATAAAACCTTAGTTCACATAACCCGCCTTATGCGGATAGTTTGTATTAGTCAATTATTTTGTAGGTAGGCCCTGCGCCGGAATACGAATCGAGTCCGTCCGAAACAAGCGAATCGCCGTCGTCCGCCGCACGTTGCGCAACAGATTTGACCTTCGGCCGTTCGCCAAAGAGTACCGAGCCGAGACGAACCCATGTCGCGCCTTCCTCGACGGCCACCTCGAAGTCGCCGCTCATTCCCATCGACAGGCGCGGCAAACCGACGTTGAGTTTAGTTTCAAGACCGTTGCGCATCTCGCGCAGACGGCGGAAGTATGGCCGTGCATCCTCTTGGTTCTCCGAAAACGGGGCCATCGTCATCAGTCCATCAAGGGTCAAGCGCGGACAGTTCGCAAGAATGTGTCGCACGGTTGGTTCGACCTCCTCCGGCTTCATGCCGCTCTTCGACTTCTCGCCCGAAACGTTCACTTCAAGGAGAATGTGCGGCTGAAGTCCCATTTCACCCGCAATTAGGTTAATGCGGTCGGCGAGTTTCACCGAATCGACCGAGTGGATGCAGTCAAAGAGTTCGAGGGCGTGCCGAACCTTGTTCCCCTGCAGGTGGCCAATCAGATGCCACGAGGGCCCGGAAACGCTCGCCGGCTTCTTCCACGCTGCCTCCTGAACCTTGTTTTCGCCGACGATGCGAAGCCCCGCCCGCCAAGCCTCGTCCACGACTTCCGCCCCATGGGTTTTCGTTACCGCCACGATTTCAACTTCCGACGGGTCGCGACCCACCCGTTCGCACGCGGCTGTTATGCGCCTTTGGACGCTCGTCAGTATCGTTTGCAGTCTTTCCATCTTCGACCTCCTTCCATCCCGACCGTCAGACGTCAATCCTGATGATCTTGCGAATGATGAGCCACCCGACCGTAATCAGCAGGAGCATCACCGTAATGGCGATAAGCCCCGTCAGGCTGAAGAGGAAGGATGTCATCATGCCGGGCTTGATGATAAACATGAAAATGCCAAGAAGAATCGGAAGGATTGAGACGATAATCCCCTGTACGCGCCCTTGCGCCGTCATTGACCGCACCTTGCGCTCAATCTTCTGTCGTCCCCGAATTGTCTCGGAAATCTTGTCGAAGATTTCCGTCACGTTGCCGCCCGTCTTCCGACTGATCAGAATCGCCGTCGTCACGAGTGTGAGGTCATCCGAACCGACGCGCCCCGACATGGATTCGAGCGCATCCTCAAAACTCATGCCGATGCGCAATTGCTGTTGAAAGATGAGAAACTCCTCGCAAATCGGCTTGTCGCCGAGTTCGACGACCGAATCGAACGCCTGTGAAAGCGAGAATCCAGCCCGTAGGGCGTTGGACATTGTGGCCAGTGCTTCCGGCAACTGGGTATTGAACTTCGCGCGCCGCCGGTTGTCGAGCCAGCGGGCAAGCGGCGATTCGCCGTTCTGCCATCCCGACTTGATGCGGATTCCGCTGACGAAATACCACGCAATCCCGCCGAGGGAAAGTCCGAACAACGCCGCTATCAACCACGCCGTCACGCCTTCTCCACGT
>CAVAHB010000108.1:0-9816 GCA_963588415.1 Faecalibacterium sp. CAG:74 | reverse complement strand
TCCCGCCGGACATCTTCCGTTCCTGAAAGAGTGTCCGTTATTATGGCAAACTGCGGATGAAATCCGAGCCGCCGAACCCAGTTGACAGATGCGTCCGTTTTTTGGTAACATATTCTCGTCTGGTTTGGCATAGTGTCGAGTCGGCGCAAAAACGGAGCAAGGCAGTCATGAAAGCAAGAATAGCAGCAAGTCTCATCCTCATCGGTTCGGCCGGCGGACTTTTCGCCGCCGACTACACGTGGAACCAGACGTCCGGCGAGACGTGGCAGGAGTGGGGCAATCCCGCCAACTGGCTTGTCGATGGTGCCGCGCCGACCGCCGCGCCGGGCGCGGACGACAAGGTGCTTCGAGCGAACAAGAACGGTACACGCGCAGCCTGGCGCTGGGACCTAGGGGGGGGGGGGGTATACGGTATCCGAACTCTTCACTGATACCTGGGGTGTGAACGACGACCTCTACGCCTTCACGAACGGGTCACTCACGGTTTCGAAAAAAGTCAACTTCATACAAAAGGCAACAATTGTCGTCAAATCGGGTGCGACGCTTTCGCTTGCAAACGCTGACATAGGCGTGAACTATAACGCTGGCTGGAATCGTTGCCAACTCACGATAGAGAACGGCGGTGCGCTTGAAATCCACGGCAAATTCTGGCCGCGTTGTGCGAACTTCGAGATTAAGGAAGGCGGTTCGTGGCTCTATGGTAAGGATACCGTCCTTCAGAATTGCAACAAGAACTACCTCTGGTACGTGAACAACCGAGGCACGGCGACATTCGAAAACGGTCTCTGCAATTTCAACGGCACGTGGAGTGCACCGTGGAGGATTTGCCAACTGGCGGGCGAGATGGTCTGGGGCGGCCCGTTCGAGGTGCAGAACAACCTCTACTACCAGATCGAACTGACGGGCGGCAAGGTCTCGGCGACGGGCGACGTCTCGTTTGCGTACAATCTCACTTACGACAACTACTTCAAGTTCACGGACGGCGCAGACCTCGACGTCGAGGTCGCGGACGGGAAGACGCTCGACCTGACGCCGTTCACCTACGACGGCGCGGCGACGATCCGCAAGACGGGCGCGGGAACGCTGAAACTCGGCGACGTGCCGACGGCGATTTCCATGCGGGGCGGCCCCGTCACCTTCGCGTCAAACTCGCAGACGGCGATGACGAGCCTTGAGATCGGCGAAGGCCAGTCCTTCACGGTCGCCAACAGGAACACGACGATTGACGAACTCGTTGCGGTTGACGGCTCCCTGACGCTTGCGGCGGCAGGCCTGACGGTCAAGGCGTATGCGCCGGATTCGGTCTTCGGCACGGTTTCGGTGACAAAGGGCGCATATTTGACCGGGGACGTGATCGTCACGACTCCGAGCGCGGCGCTTCGCGCGGCGGTGAAGGCGGCGGCGGAAGCGGCTGAAATGAACGTGGACGAGGACGGCGAGACCTTGACGGTCGGTGAATCCGCCTATGTCTTCAACTCCGCGACCGTGACGGATCTCGGCGACGCGACGGGCTGGAAAAACGGTTCATTGCCTCCCGAAGGCTCGGACGTCGTCATTTCGGGGGCTGGAGTCAAGGCCGTTGGCACGGCTTCGTCGTTTGCGCTCTTCACGTCCGTCACCGTGACAGAAGGTGCGGAATTGCAGATTTCAGGGGAGGTCGCCCTGCCGACGATCACGGTCGGCTCGTCGTCCGCCCTGACGCTTGTCGAGGGCGCGAGCGCGACGTTGGGCGATTTTCACGTCTTGCTCAAGGACGGACTCGATCCGTTGACGACGCTTCCGAAGGTCGCCGTTGCGGACGGGGCGACCCTGAAGGTTCAGGGCGGAATGGCGTTCAAGAACGTGGCGATTGACCTGAAGGGGACTTTGGAGGCGACAGACGACGGGACGCTGACCATCGGCACGGCCGTTTCGGGCGAAACGTCCTATATCTCGCTTGCGGCGGAAGGCGCGACGGTTACGGCGAAGAGCGAGGAGAATGGCGTTCGCCTTGCGATTGCCGCGCCCGTGAAGGGGGGACGGGTTGTCGCCGTCGAGCCCATCGTCATTAAGGATTCGACGATCACTTACGCCGAGGCTTCCGAACCGAAGGACAACCAGAAGGACGGGTTCTCGTTCGGCTTGAACAACCCGACGGATCAGTCCGTCAAGATTGTCGTGGACAATACGCGGCTCGACTTCGGCGCCGAGACCTACGTGGCCGGAGGCGTCAACCTCGTGTTGACGAACGGATCCGTCCTTTGCCGCGCATGGGATTACGAGGGCGATACCGAGGCTTCTTACTACAATCTGCGCATCCTGAACCGCGCGGTCGTCACGCTCGTTTCAGGCGGCGAGATCCTTGCGGGCGTGACGCGGGTGAATGGCGACGTGACGAATGGCGCCGTGTACGTGACTCCGGACGAGACGGGTTTCGCGGGGATTGAAATCCTTGAAGGAGGCGTGGGCTCCTGGTATAAGCTGAACGGGTTGGACAAGGGCGCCATTCGCGTTGCGAACGGGTTCTTTGACTGTTGGAAGAGCTATTGGTGGGGGTGGGGCAACCGCAACCACCTGTTCAACCGGCTGACGGCCGTTGAAATCGTCGAAGGCACGACGATGACCTTCCGCGGCGTACCGGAGAAGTGGTCGAAGACGAATTACAAAAGGCTCAGTTATTTTGAGCTGGAGGCGCCGTTCACGGGCGGCGGCGACCTTCTCTTCACGAACACGTGGGCGGGCACGACGATGGAGCCGACCATCTATCGCGCCGACAACGCCTGCACGGGAACGCTTCTCGTCGCCCCTGACGTCGATACGGCCAAGGTTCGGGTTCACTTCGCCAACGGGGCGAAGTGGGCGGGTACGGTCGTGTTCAACGGGAACGTCGACATGCTTCCCGTTGACCAAAACCACGCCGCCGAGACGAATTCGGCCATGACGGCGACCTTCGGCAGGGCGCGGCTGGTCTCCTCGCTGCCGCTTCGCGTGTGGCGCGGCGAAGATGGCGTCGCGACGAACGACACCGTCACGCTGAAGGAGGGCTTCGTCGTCGAGGCAGGTGACGCGGGCGTTGTCGAACTCGTGCCGCAGGGCGACTTTGAGCTCAACGCGGCGGACGTCCTCACGCTCGGCACGTTCCCGGCGGGCGCGTTCGACAATGTCGCGGTGAAATGCGGCAGACGGACGCTGAAGGTCGTGGAAAGCGAGACCGCGACCGAGGGCGTGGTGACGTGCAAGGCGAAGGTCTCGAGCGGCTTCAAGATCATCATCCGATGACGAACGTTTTTTCAGGCGCCGCGCTTCTCGTCCTTGCCGTTTCGGGCGCGGCGCTCTGCGCGTCGGCGAAGGGCCCCGTCGCCGGGGACGAGATTCTCGTCGGCGTGACGGGCTACGGGGAAAGCCCCGAATACCGCGAACTCATGACGAACGACGAGTGCAACCTCTGGGTGCAGTGGTCGCGGAGCGAGAACCTGCTGCCCGGGAAACTCGGGCGCGACTGGTTCGACTGGGCGGTCTCGAACCGCATTCACGTGATGACGATCTACGGCAAGCAGACCCCGGCGCGGACGAAGGAGCTGCGCGAGACGTGGGGCGACCTGTATCTCGGCAACAACGTCGGCGAATACGCGGGCTTTCTCTACCAGGACGAGAAGAGTTATTTCAAGTCGTGGCCGAAGTGCCGCGACCTGAAGGAGGCGCACGACTGGCTCGTCGGCACGATGCTGGCGGGGCCGCGGGCGGCGCAGATGAAGCGGCCCGCCGACGAGCGCGAGCCGAACGTCTTCTCGACTTCGGGTTCGCCGCTCGCCTGCTACGAACTGGACGGCGGAATCGACTACATCTGCAACGAGATGTATGCGGTCGGGTGCGGGAACCTGGCGTATGCGACGGCGGAGGCGCGCGGGGCGACGCGACGGCGCGGCGGGGACTGGTGGAGCGCGTGGCTTGCGCACGAATGGCAGACGTGCTGGCCGCGCGTGCCATACGGCGTGAAGCAGAAATACGACTCGCTTCTCGTCGGGCTGAAGGAAATGTGGGTGATGGGCACGGGCATGATGGTGCTCGAATCGGGTTCGCAGACCACGCAGGCCCACGACTACACGCCGCCCGACGGCGCGATGACCGAATTCAAGACCCCGAAGCAGGGCTACGACGGCGACGTGCCGAAGGCGTACCGCCGCACGGTGAAGGAGTTCTACCGGTGGACGAAGGCGCATCCCCGCGCGAAGGGAACGCCGCTCGTCGACGCCGCGCTTCTGCTCGGCAACTACGACGGCTACGTCGGCATGACGCACGACATCTTCGCCGTCTACGGCCAGCACCACCTCGCGAAGACGAACGCGAACTGGAAGGTCGGTGCGCCGGAGTTCACGTGGGAGGCGGTGATGGAGACCTTCTTCCCGCGTCCGGCCGACTGCCTGAAGCCGTTCGCGAACGGCTGGCTCGGCGGCACGCCCTACGGACAGCTCGACGTGGTGAACGCGGATGACGCGCTCACCGTCGCGCAGCTCGCCCGCTACAGGGCCGTCGCCTTCGGCGGCTGGAACACGATGACCCCGACGATCGCGAAGACGCTGCGGGACTACGTCGCGGCGGGCGGCGAAGTCGTCCTCGCCGTGCCGCAGCTGTCGGCGCGGCTCGACCGCGAATACGCGGACTACGCGGCGGCGGATCTCGTGCAGGCCGTGCCGGGCGTGACGGTGAAGGCCCCCGAGCTTGTTGAGGACATCCTCATGACGAACGCGAAAAGCCCCGACTTCCTGAAGGCGGCGTATCCGGCGCACCTTTCCGTGAAGCTGCGCGTGGCGGAGGCGGAACTCGGCGCGAACGCCGAGGCGGTCGCCACGCTCGGCAGGAGGCCGTATCTCGTGCGGGCGCGGCACGGGAAGGGCGCGTTCTGGCTCTGCCTCGCGTGGGACTATCCGGCGGCGCGGCGCGAGGGCGAGGAGTTCCCGTCCTTTCGTGCGGGCTTCCGCCTCGAGTTCTGGAAGACGCTGCTCGCCGGTGTCCTCGGCGGCGTCCAGCGCGAGCGCATCGCGGGCGCGGACGCCGCCTACGTGAACTGGAGCGAATACGGCGACAGGTTCTATTTCCTCAACACGGACTGCGTTTCGCCGCGCACGGTCGCGTTCCGGGGCGAAACGCTCGTTCTCCGGCCCGGCGAACTGCGGGAGGTGGCGAAGTGAGGCGGCTCGCGCTCGGCGCGGCGCTTGCCGCGGGGTTCGCCGCCGTCTGCTTCGCGAAGCCGTGCGACTACGTGCGGCCCTGCATTTCGTTCGAGGACGGCGCGGAGACGTTCGACAATCCGGCGCGGGGGCCGGCGGGCGGCGGGTGGACGACGTTCAAGCCGGAGGGCCTGCCGAACTGGCGCGGGCAGGGCGGCTTCCATTCGTCGCTCTGGGAACTGAGCCGCTTCTCCGGCGGGCGCGAGCAGAACGGGAAGCGTCCGCCCGAGGCTCGCGTCGGCGGGAAGGACGTCCCGCTGACGGAGGCGATGCTGGCGGACGTGCGGCGGTTCCTCTCGGAGACGCGGCAGAAGGGCGGTGCGCTCGTCGTGCGGCTCGGCTACACGTGGAGCGAACATCCCGGATGCGAGCCGGCCGACTTCGATATCCTGCTCGGCCACGTGGCGACGCTCTCGAAGATCCTCGCCGACTTCGACGACGTCGTGGTCGCGGTGGAGGCGGGGGTCGCCGGGCCGTGGGGCGAGATGCACTCGTCGGACTACTGCGGCGCGGACTATATGAACCGCATCCTGAAGGCCTACGTCGACAATCTCGGCCCGCGCATTCCCGTCCTCGTGCGCGCCCCGAACTACTTTACCAAGCTCGCCGGGACGAATGCGGAGAAGCTTCTCAAGAAGATCCCGTTCACGGACCCCTATCTTCAGCGGCTCGGCATGTACAACGACGGCTATCTCGGCACGTGGGCGGACTACGGCACGTGGGCGGGCGACTTCACCCGCGAACGCGGCGTCCGGCTGGTCGCGGCGAATCCGAACGCCCCCTACGGCGGCGAAATGGCCTACGTCAGCCGCGACTGGCTCGCGCAGAACATGAAGGTCTTCGACCCGGCGCAGTGGAACGTCGTGAAGGAGTGGTATGAGACCCACCTCACCTACCTGCGCAACCTCGGCGAACGCGGCCACACGCTTGCGGACTTCCTGACGAACGACCTCACCTTCCGGACGAACGTCTACGCCTGGGCGGGGATGCCGTACCTCGCCGAATACGACGGCACGAACATGAACAAGTTCGTGCGCGACCACATGGGCTACCGCCTTGTCGTGCGCAACGCCCGTCTGCCGCGCTCGCTTTCGCGCGCGTCGTCCAAGCCGGTGATCGCGCTTCACGTCGAGAACACGGGCTTCGGCAAGCCGCTTCTGCCGCTCAGGTCGGAGGTCCTGTGGGTTCGCGAGGGGGCGGCGGACGGGGCGGAGTGCTTCGCCACGACGGCCGACCTCGCCCTGCCGGGCGGAACCGGGAAACTCGTCGGCTTTCCGCTGACGGGGTGGCCGACCGCGCCGGGGGCTTACGCCGTCTACGTGCGAGTCTCGGCCCCGTGCAGGGACGAGCGGGCGGGCGAACTGCCGCGCCGCGCCGTCCGTTTCGCCAATGCGGGAATGTGGGACGCGGCGCTTCGGGCGAACCGCGTCGGGACGATAACCGTCAAGTGAGGAAGGATCGGAAGATGGGTAGGGTGGCTTTCGGGTGTGGAATCGTCGTCTTCGCGTTTGCCGCGTTTGTCGCGCTTGCGGCGAACGTGAGCGACCGCGGCGAAACCTTCACCGACGAGGAGGGCATTTCGCTCGACCTCGGCGGAAAGAGCCGCGCCGTGGAGACGTGGCGGCAGGACAAGTGGAACGGGCAGGCCCTCTCGGTGCGGAACGGGACGCTGACCTTCACGAGGGACGTGAACGTTCACGGCGGCAAGATCGACGTCGGGCCGAAGGGCGAACTCCGCTTCGCGCGGGGCTGCGGCATCGGCACGGGGCTGGGCGACGCGGGGACGCGCCTCATCACGCTCGCGCCGGGTGCGCGGCTCGTGATGGAGGGCAACGCCTGGCGGCACGACCACACGCGCGTCATCGTGTCCCCGCAGGCGGAGTGGGTGGCCGACGTCACGAAACTGCTCCTGCTCGGCAGCATGAAGAACAATCTCTGGGAAGTCTCCGGACGTGCGGTGCTCCTGCGCGGCATCGACGTCGCGGAAGGCAAGTGGGGGCACAAGCTGACCGTGCGGGTGAAGCCGGGCGGCGAACTCTACCTCGGCGGGCCGGTGGCGACGAACGGGCAGAACTGCACGGTCGAGGTGATTCTCGAGGGCGGCAGGGTCACGCTCTTCTGGGACGCGAAAATCGAGCCGGGGATCGTGAAGGCCGCGCCCGGCGCGAAGGTCGAGATCGACGTCGCGAAGGGCGTCGCGTTCGACCCGTCCGCAATCGAGCGGGGCGCGGGCGCGGACGTGAAGATCCGCCGCGATGCGCCGCTCGGCATCGACCTTCCCGCCCGCTACACCTTCGACGTGAAGTATGACCGCACGGGGCGGAGCTACTGGATCTCGGCGGATAGCTTCAAGGAGAGCGTCGCCGAGTTCCGCGTGCGCTACCCGAACCCCGACCGCGAGTCGGCGACGAAGCATGAGTTCGCGAAGGTGGGCGATACGGTCTTCCGCCGCCGCTTTCCCGAAGGCGACGGGCCGTGGACGGTTCGGGCGGCGGTGCGCGACATTCACGGCGACGTCTACGGCACGAACATCGTCGTGCGCCGGCCCGCGAATGCGGTGAAGCCGCCCGCACCGAACGACTTCGTGCTCGTCGGGCATACCGCCTACGGCGACATCCGCGCCCTGACCGGGGACGTCTTCGAGAACGACCTCTGCAACCTCTACGTCGGATGGAAGACGATTACCAAGGCCCTGCCCGAGGCGTGGCCGGAGGAGAAGCGCGCGCGCTGGGCGAAGCTCGTGAAGGAGCGCAAGATGTGGTCGATGAGCATCTACGCGCCGCCGTCGCCCCATCTCGCGGACAAGTTGGCGGAACTCTACGGGGAACGCTACCTCGGCAACAACGCGGGCGAATACGCGAGTTTCATGTATCAGGGGCGCGAGAACTGCGGCATACCGATGAACGTCGACCTGCAGACGGCCCGCGACAGGTTCGTGAACCGCTACATTGCGAACGCGGGGTTCGGGTGGCTGTCGCGCTTTCCGTGGACGTTCTCGACGTGCGGCGCGGCGCTCGCCTGCTACGAACTCGCGGGCGGCATCGACTTCATCTGCAACGAGATGTGGGCCATCGGGGCGCAGAACGTCGCCCACACCTCGGCGGAGGCGCGTGGCGCGGCGCGGAAGTGGAAGCCCGAATACTGGTGCGCGTGGAACGCCCACGAATGGCAGACCTGCGCGATTCCCTACCGGACGCCCCAGAAATACGACTCGTGCCTCGTCGGATTCTTCCAGGAGTACGTGTCCGGAACCTCCATCATCGTGCTCGAGTCGGGCGCTCAGGGCAAGCAGGCGTGGAAATATACCGCCGACACGCCCGGCCAGCCCGCCTCCGAACGCGCGGAGGAAGGCTACGACGGACACGTCGGGAAGAGCTACCGCGACGTCACGAAACGCTTCTACGACTGGGTGAAGGCGAATCCGCGCGACGCGGGAACGCCCGAAACGCGCATCGCCCTCGCGCTCGGCAACCTCGACGGCTACCTCGGCCAGAACGGCGGCTTCACCGTCTGGAGCCAGCACGACAACGCCGCGACGAACGCCGCGCTCTGGAAATACGGTGCGCCGGAGAACTCCCAGGCGATGATGGAAGACCTCTTCTTCCCCCGGCCGCCCGAACTGACCGCCCCGTATCGCAACACGTGGATCGGCGGCACGCCCTTCGGGCAGGTGGACGTGATGCAGGTCGACGACGAATCGACCGTCGCCGACCTGCGGCGGTATGATTTGCTCGTCTTCGGCGGCTGGAACACGATGACCCCGCACGTGAAGGACGTGCTGGAACGCTACGTGAAGGAGGGCGGGACGCTCGTCATGTCGCGCCCGGAACTCACGACGCGCATCGACCGCGACTTCAGGAACTACACCGATGCCGACCTGCTCGCCCCGTTCGACTTCCTTCCGCCGGAGGGAAAGCCGGTCACCTGCGTCGAGAGGAAGTTCGGGAAGGGACGCTACTTCCTCTTCGCGGCGCGGCAGTTCCCGTCCGAAGACCCGGATTCTCGGAAGGCCTACGTGGAACTGGTCTCGCGCCTCGCCCGGGGCGTCGACCAGACGGTGAAGATTTCGGGCGTGCCGTCCGACGCGGATTCGCCGAACGCCATCGTCTACGGCACGTATCCGAAGAAGGTCTACTTCCTCAATGCGGACACGGTGAAGAGCCGTTCGTTCGCCTACGAGATGAAGGGCCGGAAGAAGACGATGACGCTCAAGCCCTGCGAGATTCGCGTCATCGTGGTTAAATAAACCTGAACGCGGCAGTTGAATCCCTCTCTCGTGTTAAAAAACAGGCTGCCGTTTTTAGGATAAACGCATCCGCCCCGCCCGCCGGTTTCTGTGTGTTCAGTGGTGAAATCCGAGCCGCAACCGCGTTCGTGATGTCCGTATCGAAGCCGCCGCGCCGTTGCCTATATATAAGGTGTACGGGAAGACCGCCGTCTGGCCCCTCGGGGAGCGCGGCGAACCCCCTCAGGGAGCGTGGGCGTACTCAATATATGGCCACGGCGTACTTAATATATGGGCACGGCGTTCTCCATCTATTGATTTGACTTTCTCCATATATTGAGTACGCATTCTCCATCTAGTGATTTTGATTTCTCCATAGGGTGG
>CAVAHB010000107.1:0-11077 GCA_963588415.1 Faecalibacterium sp. CAG:74 | reverse complement strand
AAATCCATATATGGAGAAACCGCTGGCCATATATGGAGAACGAGTTGTCCATATATGGATTTGCGTTTGTCCATATATGGAGAACGGTTTGTCCATATATGGACAACACCTGAGTCCATATATGGAGAATCCCAACGCTCCCTGAGGGGGTTCGCCGCACTCTCTGAGGGGCGGACGGCGGTCTTCCCGTACTCCTTATGTATAACGGCGGCGCAGCGGCTTCAGCACGGGCATCACGAACGCGGTTTCGGTTCGGATTTTACCACTGAACACACTGAACGGCCTACGGCCGGCACAGAATGCACTGAACTTGCCATCAGAGAGTGGTCAGGCCGACTTTCAGTGTGTTCAGTGTGCCGCCGAAGGCGGCTTCTGTGTGTTCTGTGGTCGAAACCGACGGGCAGGGTGGGGTTTTTACCACTGAACACACTGAACGGCCTATGGCCGACACAGAACACACTGAATTTGCCTTCGGAGGGAGGTCAGGCCGACTTTCTGTGTTTTCAGTGTGCCGCCGAAGGCGGCTTCCGTGTGTTCAGTGGAGTACGCCGTGGCCATCTATTGAGTACGCCCGCGCTCCCTGAGGGGGTCAAGCGCGGGCTTTGCCGTACACCTTATAGAGAGGCAATGATGCCGCCGCCGAGAACCGTTTCGCCGCGATAGAAGACCGCGCTCTGCCCCGGTGCGACGCCCATCAGTCCCTCCGCGGATTCCACGCGCTCGCCGTCCCAGACCACGGGCCCGTGCGGTTCGCCCGCGCTCCTCACCTTCACGAACGCCTCCTGCGCACCCGGCGCCACGCTCGGGGCGCGAACAACACCCCGAAGCGAAAACGTGCGGACGACCGCCCGCTCGCGGAAGCCGACGACGACCTCGTTCCGTGCGGCGTTCAGGCGGATGACGTAATAGGGAATGCCGCCGCCGATGCCAAGCCCCTTCCGCTTGCCAACCGTGTAGTGCCAGAAGCCGCGATGCCGACCGAGAACCGTTCCGTCCTCCGCCACAATGTTCCCCGGACAATCCGCCGCGCCGACGATTGACATCGGGTCGCCGCCGCAGAAGTCCTGACTGTCGTGCTTGTCGGCGACGGCAAGGCCGAACTGCCGCGCCTTCGCCCGCACGACCTCCTTCGTCATGCCGCCGAGCGGGAAAAGCGTCCGCGCCAGGATGTCGGGATGCACCCGATAGAGGAAATAACTCTGGTCTTTCGCACGGTCAACGCCGCGCAGAATCCGTCCGTCCTCAATCCGTGCATAGTGTCCCGTGGCAAACGCATCGCACCCGCAGTCCGCAAAGGCGAAACGCGGCAAAAGCCCGAACTTCACCATCTCGTTGCACCGAACGCACGGGTTGGGCGTTTCGCCGGCGAGATAGGACTCGCGGATGTAGCGCAGCACGTTCGCATTCCAGTCCGCCGCGAGGTCGAGGATGCGAAACTCGATGCCCAGCCGTTCGGCGGCAGACCGCGCCTCGGCAACGGACTGCGCCTCCCCTTCCCGTCCGAGCGTCATCGTCATGCCAACAACATCACAGCCCCTCTCCCTGAGGAGAAGAGCCGTGACGGCGGAATCAACACCGCCCGAAATGCCGACGGCGACTCTCACCGAATCTGAACGGTGCGCGTCTCGTAGTGGCCGGGCTGCCACGTCTGAACGACCGTGCCGTTCGGCTGAACGGTCTGCACATAGCGCCCCTCGACCCATACGTTCTGCGTCTGGCAGACGGGTGCGGTCTGAACGACCACGGGCTGCTGGACGACGACCGGCTGCTGAACGACGACCGGCTGGGGCGTGACGACCGGCACGGGCACGACGGGCTGCTGAACGACGACCGCCGTCGGCTGCGCAACCGCTCCCGCGACAAGCCCGGCCACCGCACCTCCGACAAAACCCGGCCAGAAGTGCGAACCGCCGCGCCCCCAAAAACCGCCGCCGTGATGCGGCGCAGGACCCGAACGGAAGCCCGGCCCGCCGTGTCCGCCGCCCGGCCCGTGCGCACAGGCGACGACCGAAGCCAACGCGGCAACCAAGAGAATCAACGTCTTCTTCATTTCAATTATCTCCTTTTCAAGTCCCAATTATACCATATTTAGCCGCGCCGTGGGCTGCGCACGAGGGCGAGAGCCGTCGGGACGGCGACGAGAAGCGTGAAGCCGAGCGCCCCGACCGCTCCCTCAAGGACGGTGAGCACGGGCAGGTCGAAGCAGGCGGGAAGCCCCCAGTTGGCCATGGCCGCCCGCGTGCCCGCCGTCGCGAGCCACCCGACCAGCGATCCGCCGAGAAGACCGAACCCAATCGCCAGACCCGCCGTCTTCACCGCCTCGCGGACGAGAACCGCCGCAAGCTGTCCGCGCGTCGCCCCAACCGCCCGCAAGACGACAAACTCGCGCTTCCGCGAATCCGCGCTCGCCACGAGCATTGCGACGAAGCCGAGCGAAATGATGGCGAGGAAGATGAACGGGACGCGCGCCATCGCCCCGACGAGGTCGGTTCCGTGGGCGAGCGTACCGTCCGCCACCTCGTCCCGCGAATGCAGGCGCACGGCGTTTCCGCGAACGTCCCCGTCCTTCGTGACGCGATTCGCGCCGTTCAGAGCCTTCACAATCTCCTCTTCTACGAGCCGTCCCGCCGGGAATACACCGTGCCTGTTGAGGAAGTCCGGTTCGTAGTCAAGCCACAGGTGGGTCATGTTCACGAACTCCGCCGGGCGCGGGTCGAGCGCCTGCATGGTGTCGAACGAGACGAAGACGGGGCCGTCCGTGTTCCCCGGCATGCGGTTCAGTCCGCGCACGAGACCTCGGCTCGTCACCATGTGCCAGTTGAGATCGACAACACCCACGATCTTGAGCGACGCCTTCAGCCCCTGCCCCGCGTCAAGGTTCAGGTCGTCCCCCAGTTTCAGTTTGCGGGCGCGTGCCATCATCTCCGTGACGACGCAGGCTTCCCCCTCGCGAATCGCCTTCGCCGCGCTTTCGTGGTCGCCCGCGACAAAGGTGAAGTCGGGCAGCCAGTCGCTCGCCAGCAGTAGGGCGTTGCGATACTGCTTCGGCCCGCCGCCGCCCGCCCACGGGCCCTTCATCTCCTCCAACGGCGCGAAGTTGACCTGCAGGGGCTGGAGTTCGGCAATCCGCCTCACGCCCGGCAGGTTGCGGAGTTTCCCGATTTCAAAACTCGACACGCCGCCCGGCAGAATCGAGACGATTGCGTCCGGCCACTGCTTCGACGGGATGAACGGCTTCGTCAGGCTCGTCCCCCACACCTCAACCGCGACAAACGCACCGAAACCGCAGGCGAAGGCAATCAACATGCCGAGATGACGCTTCTTCGGCATTCGGCTGGACGCGGCCTCAAGCGGCTTCACGGCGAGTGCGGGCTTCAGGGCGACGAGCGCCCCCAGCGCGGCGACGACCGGCGACAGCACGACCGCCGCGCCAATCCCCTTCCACCCGATTGCCGCGCCCATGGGAAAAAGTCCGCGTTCGAAAAAGACGTAGACACGAAGCGCCGCGAGCGAAACGGCAATGCCAAGCAGAAGCCCCGCGAAGGTCAGGGCGAGCGATTCGCGGAGGACGCCCCGCACGACGCCGCCGCGCGTGAGGCCCACCATCCGCAGAATGGCAATCTGCCGCCGCTGGGCCTCGATTGAGAGGAAGAGCGAGTTCAGGAGGATGCAGAGCGCGGTCAGTGCCGCCGCCCAGAGGAGAAGCGGCTTCGCACGATCCATATTGCGCCCCGCGTCGCTCGTGAACTGCGCGGCAATCGTCTCCACCGTCTGCACGCCCTCTCCCTTCACGGGCGACCGCCAGAAGCTGATGCGCCCCTTCGTTTCCGCCGAAAGCGCGGCAAAACCCGCGCCGTTTGCGAATGCGCCCGGCCAGCCCGACGGCAGACGCACCGAATCGAGGTAACCGACGATCCTGAACGCGACCGCCCCCTTCTCGCCGACGAACTTGACGACCGTGCCGGGCGCGGGCGGTTCACCGCGCCCGAAGCGCATCATCGTGCCACGCGTACAAACGAGTTCGGGCGTCACCGCGCCCTCGTCCACCCAACGCCCCGCCACGAGAGGTGCGGAGCCGTAGGGCGATTCGGCCGGTGCGGCGGCAACGACACACGTCATCGGCGGCCCCTGCAGCACCCGCCCGCCCGGCCGGTAGTCGATTTGCATCGAAAGGCAGGGAAGCGACAAGTCCGCCTTGGGGCGCGGCTCGGACTTCTTCGCGGCGGACTTCGCGCCGACTGCAGCGACGGAGGGACGCATACCGCGCCCGCGCAGACGAAGGCCCTCCACCTTCCACGCCGCCCAGGGGGCGGCCAGCCGCTTCGCCACGGCGGGGGCCTGCGCGTCGTTCGTCGCGACGAGCGATTGCATGAAGACGACCGCCCCGACCGCAAGCGCGATGCCGAACGCGGCGCAAACGTGCCGCGCCCTCACTTGTAGGTCTCCAGGTAGAGTTTCGAGACGCGCTCGGGATCGCCCGCCGTCGGGTGCGAGGCGGCAATGCGCCCATCGCGCAGAAAGTGAACCTTCGTCGCACAGGCGGCGACCACGGGGTCGTGCGTGACGACGAGAATCGCGCTCCGCTCCGTGCTGTTCAGTTCCTTCAGAAGCGTACAGATGCCCTTCGCGGACTTCGCATCGAGGTTGCCCGTCGGCTCGTCCGCAAAAATCACGTCCGGGCTCATCATCAGGGCGCGGGCGATGGCCACGCGCTGCTGCTCGCCGCCCGAAAGTTCCTCCGGCTTGCGCGCAAGTTTGTCGGCGATGCCCAGCCGACCGACGAGGTTCTCAAGGCGAGCGCGGTCAACCTGTCCGCCGTCGAGCCGCACGGGCAGGACGACGTTCTCCTCCACGGTTTTCTCGTTGAGAAGGTTGAACTGCTGAAAGACGACCCCGATGTGACGGCGGCGGAACTTCGTCGCCTCCGCGTCGCCCATCTTCACCACGTCCTTTCCCCCGACGAGAATCGACCCCGCATCCGCCGCGAGCAAACCCGCCGCAAGATGGAGGAACGTGGACTTTCCGACCCCGCTCGGGCCCATCAAGGCCTCAAAACTCCCGACTTCGAGCGTCAGCCCGAATCCGTTCAGAACCTGCTGCCGCCCGTATTTGCGGCAAACGCCCGTCGCCTTCAATGCTTCCATCGTCGTCAAAACTCCTTTTCAAGGACTTGAACGCCGACAACGACCTTCGGGTTCATTCGTTTTCGGAATCGGGCAAGGCTCTCAGTAGTCGAGTTGACTGCTGCCAATCGTCTCGCGCAGAATCGAGTCGCCCGGCACGGCCACGGGCGGCACGTCCCGAATCAGGGCGAAGAGGTTCGACAGCATTTCCGCCTTCGCATTCTGCGGATCGCGCAGCCCGACCTGCGCCAGCAACCCCGCCACGTACGGCTTCAGCACGGGCAGTTCGTAGGCGAGCGACGAATCGAACTCCACGTCGGCATTGCCGCGATAGGGTTCAATCCACTTCTTCTCCCCTTCCAGAACCTTCGGCCACATGCGGAAGGTCTCCGTCGGGTCGAGGCGGCGGAAGCGGTTGTCCCGCACGAGGCGGCGCACGAGCCGCGCATCCGACGAGGGCAGTCGCGTGTGGCAGAAGACCTCCGGCTGTTCCTTCGGTTCGATGAAGAGACGGAACTTGCAGACGTCGTCCACGCCCTCGGTGAGCCGCGGGTTCAGCGCGTGGATGCCCTCAAGCACGATGCAGCAGCCGGGCGGCAAAACCGTGGGCGTGAGCGAGTCATACCCCTCGTGTGCGCGGAAGTTGAAGCGGCGAAGGCGGACGGGGCGGCCTTCCATCAGGGCGTTCAGGTCGCCCGCGAGCCGCACGGCATCGACGGCCTCCACCGTCTCGTAGTCGAAGTCGCCGTTCGCGTCGCGTGGGTTGCGCGCATCGCCGACGAAATAGTCGTCGGTTGACATGTGCCACGCCTCAATCCCGTTCACGCGCAACTGCGTGCAAAGCCGCTTCGCCGTCGTCGTCTTCCCGGCGGACGACGCACCCGACAAAAGGAGAAGCCGAACGCCGCGCCGTGCGGTAATGTCATCCGCTATTCGCGCAAGGGTCTTGGTCTGCCGCGCCTCGCAGACGCGGATGAACTCGTCAAACCCGCCCGACTCGATGATTCCGTTCAGTTCGTCGATTGTCATACGCCACCTCGTCCACCCGCCTTACGGCGCGGCGAATCCGTCGCCGCCGGCGGAATAGTCGCGAAGTCCGAAGTAGAACTCCTGACCCGTCGCGTCCATCACACTGCGCCACATTTCGTCGTCGAGCCGGATCTTCTGCCGCTCGATTGTCGCGAGCCGAATCGGCACAAGCGCATAACTCTCGCCGAGGTTGCCGACGACGCAGTTCGTGCGCCCCGCCATCGCCGCGTGCACCGCGTTCCGCGCAAGCATGTAGCAGCGGATCGCGTCCGTGCCACGCGCCGGGCAACTGCGAATCGTATAACTCGGGTCGAAGTACTTCACGCTCGAAGGTACGCCAATCGCCTTGAAGTGCTCGGCGATTTTCTTTCTCAGGAACTCGCCGATATCCTTCTTCAGCACGTTCCCGCTCGCGTCGCGCACCTCACCCTTCGACGCGATCAGTTCCTGACCCGCGCCCTCCGCAACCACGATGACCGCGTGGGTCTTGCCGACGGAGAAGCGGTTCTCGAGTGCCTTCAGAAGCCCGTGGGAACCTTCCAACGCGAAGGGCATTTCGGGAATCAGGCAGAAGTTGACCACGGGGTTCGCGATGCTCGCCGCCGCGGCAATGAAGCCCGAGTCGCGCCCCATCAGTTTCACGAGGCCGATGCCGTGCGGCGTTCCCTTCGACTCCACGTGCGCACAGCGGATGACGTTCGCCGCCTCGGCGACCGCCGTCTCGAACCCGAAACTGCGCCCAACGAACATGAGGTCGTTGTCTATCGTCTTCGGAATGCCGACAACCGAAATCTTCAGTCCGCGCCGCTTCACCTCGTCACACACGTCCGCCGCGCACCGGAGCGACCCGTCGCCGCCGATGCAGAAGAGGACGTTGATGTTCATCCGAACGAGCGTATCGACAATCGTCTCCGCCGCCTGTTGGCCACGGCTCGAGCCGAGAATCGTCCCGCCCAGCTCGTGAATCGTATCCACGACGTCTGGGTTCAGCATGATCGGCTGGTAGCCGAACTCCGGGTTCAGCCCCGCGTAGCCGTAGCGGATGCCGAAGATGTTCTTCACCCCGTAGTCGTAGTTCAGAATCTCGACGAGACCCTTGATGACCGTGTTCAGTCCGGGGCACAGCCCGCCCGCCGTGACGATGCCGACTCGCGTCCAGTTGGGGTCGTGGAAGATCTTCGGCGTCGGGCCGGCCCGCTCGAAGGTCGGAATCTTCCCCAGCCGTTCAGCGGCGTACTTGCAATACGCGGCATTCTCGGAAGCGTAAATCCGCTCCCCTTCGAGCACGAATTCGTGCTTGCGGACCGGCGAGGCGATCTTGCACGGCCCGAGCATTTCGATATCGAACGAGTATTTGTCCTGTTCGGCGGCAATCTTGTCAATAATCATGCGATAATTATACCATATTCGCGGCGACACGGCACACCAGCACGAACCGACGAAACCAAACTTTTGGTATAATACTGCCCCAATGTATCCGGACATCTCACTTTCTCTTTCACTTGTCTTCGTCGGGGGGGGGCTTGTCGCTCTCGCCTGGTCGAGCGACTTGTTTGTGGACGGAGCGTCGGTTCTTGCGAAAATGCTCGGCATTTCCCCGTTCATCATCGGCATGGTCATCATCGGCTTCGGCACGAGTGCACCTGAACTGTGCGTCAGCGCGATGGCGGGCCTCTCCAACCACTCCGACCTCTCCCTCGGCAATGCGTACGGCAGTTGCATCTTCAACATTGCGGGGATTCTCGGAATTGCCGCGCTGATTCGCCCGATTGTCGTCAAACCGTCGGCCGTCTTCGTTGCGATTCCCGCGCTCGTCGCCATTTCGCTCGTCTCGCTGTGGCTGCTGCGGGACGGGCAGTGTTCGCGGATGGATGCCTACATCCTGCTCGCCATCTTCCTCGTCCTTCTGCCAATCTACTGCTGGTACGACCAGCGGAACAAGCGGGAAGAATTGGCGGCGGACGAGCGAAACGCCGCGGCGGCGGCGTCCACGGACGTGGCGAAACCGGTTCTCCGCATCCTGCTGAACGCCGTCCTGAAGCTTGCGGTCGGGCTCGCGGTGCTGATCGGGTCGTCGCACTATCTCGTGTGGGGCGCGGTGGACTTTGCGCGGGCGCTCGGCGTGAGCGAGCTGATGATCGGGCTGACGATTGTCGCGATGGGGACGTCGCTGCCCGAACTTGCGAGCGCGGTTGCGTCCGCCCGACGCGGCGAACACGAGTTCGTACTGGGCAACATCATCGGCTCGAACTTCTTCAACACGCTGGCCGTCGTCGGCATCGCGGCGGGCATCTCCCCGATTGCGAAGTTCTCCCCCTACGTGCTGACGCGGGACTTGCCGACGATGATCGCCTTCTCGCTTTCGATTGCCGTCTTCGGCATCAACTTCCGCAAGCCACGGGAAAGCGGCTTGGTCACGCGCCCTGAGGGCGTGTTCTGGGTTTTGATGTTCGTGGTCTATACGGCCTTCGTCATCTATCAGGAGTCACCGAAATGAGCAGAGTTATCGCAATTGACGGGCCGAGTGGCGCGGGGAAGAGCAGCGTTTCGCGGATTGTCGGCGAACGCCTTGGATTCTTGCACGTCGATTCGGGTGCGCTTTACCGAATCATGACGTGGCAGTGCCTTGAGAACGGGGTCGATACGGCGAATCCGGAGGCAATTGCCGCGTTCGCGCCGAAAGTCGTGGTCGATTGCCGCGCCGAAGACGGCGCAATCGCCTACTACGTGAAGGGCGAGGCTCCGGGCAACCGAATCAGGACGCCAGAAATCAACGCCCACGCCTCGCAGGTCGCCACGGTGAAGGCCGTCAGGGATCGCATCACCGCCCTCCTGCGCGGAATGACGGACTACGGAGACCTCGTCGTCGAGGGGCGCGACATCACGACTGCCGTCTTCCCCGATTCGCCCGCACGATTCTTCCTGACGGCCTCCGCCGAGGCGCGCGCCCGCCGACGGCAGAAGGAGGAGGTCGAGAAAGGCATCGCGAACGAGGATGCCGAAACGGTGAAGGCCTCGCTCCTGGCGCGTGACGCCATCGATTCGACGCGGAAGTATGCGCCGCTGCGCAAGGCGGACGGCGTAATCGAGATCGATTCGAGCGACCTGACGCTTGAGCAGGTCGTCGAGGCCGTGCTGAACGCGCTCCCGGAAGGCTGGAGGTGAAGCCCTCGGTCAAACTCTGCCTTGCCGTACTCGCCCTCTATCTCGGCGCGGCGGTTTACGGCGAAGTCCAGTATCGCGTCGCCCTGGCGCGGGATGTCACGCCCGCCTACAACGTCGTCAATCCCGACGGACGCTACCTGCCGCCGGGCCCCGGGCACTGGCTCGGAACGGACAACCTCGGCCGATCGGTCGGGCTTCGCCTGGTGCAGGGTTCGCGCATCGCCTTTCATGTGGGCGTGATGACCTCGCTCATTGCGATTCCGCTCGGCGTGTTGCTGGGCTTGCTCGGCGGCTATTTCGGCGGCAAGACGGATTCGGTAGTCGTCTGGCTCTGTGCGACCGTCGCCTCCATGCCGGGGCTGCTGTTCATTCTCGCAATTTCGCTTGTCGTCGGACAGGGACTACTCGGCATCTATCTCGGCATCGGTCTCACCACGTGGGTCGGCGTGTGCCGGACGATTCGCGCGGAGGTGATAAAGCACCGCGACAAGGCGTACGTCCAAGCCGCCCGCGTGCTCGGCTATTCCAATGCACGCATCATGTTCCGACACATCCTACCGAACGTCGCGCACGTGATCCTCATCCAGTTCTCGATCCGCTTCCCGTCCGCCGTCTCGACGGAAGTGTTTATTTCCTTTCTCGGCATCGGCGTTCAGGGCGAGCCGTCGTGGGGCGTGATGATAAATAACGCCCGCCTGCGGCTGTGGCAGGGCGTCTGGTGGGAAATGACCTTCACGACGCTTGCCATTTTCGTGCTGGTTCTCGTCTTCAACCACCTCGCGGACTGGCTGCGCGACAAACTCGACCCCGCCCTTCGGGGCTGACCGAAACCAGCCAAAACGAAAGCCGCCGCAACGACACGCACCTGAAGCCGAACTGCAACTTCGGGTGCGAGCAATTGCGGGAAGGCGTGGAGGCTATTTCAGTTCGGCCGTACAGACGAGACGGAAGCCGCGATTGTTGCGCCCGTCATATCCGGTTTGCTCGGCGGTCGTGCGTCGCGCCGGGCGGCTGTAGCTCGCATCGACGTTCCACGCACCACCACGAGCCACGCGCTTCGACCCGGCCGCCCCGGAGAGCGTGTTCGCCGGATTCGCGGGATCGACGTTCACAGCGCCGTCTCGCGCAGAGATGTCATCCTCGAACCAGTCGAGACAACATTCCCACACGTTGCCGTGTATATCGTAAAGGCCCCAGTCGTTCGGCGTACGGGAGCCGACGATGGCCGTGTACTTTTCCGCACCGCAGGAACGCCTTTCGTCGTCTTCCTGACCATACGGCGCCATCCACTCCGTGCTTGGATTATATCGCGCCAACGAATCCAGATTCGCATCCGCCACCGCATTCAGGATGGCCGAGCCGTCGCCCCAACAGGGCGAACCGTTGCCCGCACGCGCGGCGAACTCCCACTGCGCCTCCGACGGCAGGTCGAAGTCGATATTCGTTCGCGCCCGCAGAAGCCCAAGATAGGATTCGGGATTCGGATCGTTCGGCCAGTAGTATTTCGAATCGGGAGACGTGGTCTGACTGCGGGAGGTTCGGATCTCGCTGTAGTCAATCCATTCCACGGGACGCATTGCGCGCACGGCGAGATTGGTGAAGAACGACGGAGTCGGACGGGCCGGCGACACCATCGCCCACTGCGTCTGCGTAACGGGGAAGACGCCGATGTAGTAGTTGTTCGTGAGGGTGACCTTGTGTGTCGCCTCATTCGCCTCGCGCTTGTCCTCCAGCGTCGTCGAGCCCATCGTCCACTCGAC
>CAVAHB010000106.1:0-14523 GCA_963588415.1 Faecalibacterium sp. CAG:74 | reverse complement strand
CCTGGATTTTCCGCGAAGGCTGAATAGACTCTTCGGGCGTTGTCGCGAAAGTCGTTTCGATATGCGCCCATCAGAACTTCAAAGTCGGGATTTACCCCCACTTCATTGCGCACTACCCCCAGTTCGGGCGGATTCTCGCCAAGCCCAGAGCCTTTTACCCCCACTTCACCAGACTTAGCCCCCACTTCCGAGGCTTTATCCCCCAGTTCCGATTCGTCTGCCCTGAACTCGACAATGACCTTGGTGCGGTCAGGTTCGTAGCTCTCGACGATGGATGGCGCGGCGAATCTCTCCTTCTCCCAAACGCCGTAGAGACTCGAAAGCCCCATGCCGGAACGCTCGCCGATGCGGACAAGAGAGAAGATGTTGAATATCTTTCCGTTTCGTGCATCGCTCGTCCCGCCGGCGATGGCGACGGGCTTGCTCATGCGCAGCGTTCCCGGATTTGACACCTCAAGCCGTTTGGGATACTTGTCGATCACGATGCCGCGCCGTCCGTGGTAGTCGGCGTGGATGAGCGCGTTCGCCAGCACCTCGCGCAGGGCCTTGTGGACGGGTGTGTCGTCGTCGCGCGTCACGTTGTCCGTCGCAATCCTGAACGGAACCTTCACCCCCGCCGTGATCGACTGGCTGATGCGGAAGAAGAAGTCGAGGACGTTGCCGCTCCAGCTGGCATCGCCCGAACACATGCGATCCGTCCAGCGGACATTCGGCGAGAGGTGTTCGCGGTAGTCGAGGAAGAAGTGCGGCAGAACGTTCGTGATCTCGTTGAAGTCGCCGAAGCAGACAAGCCCCGCGAGCGTCGGATGCACATCGCCGTCGCGGCCGCGAGCCGCTGCGCCGATTTTCATGAGGAAGCCGTCGTCGGCAAGCCCGCTCCAGACATGGCCGGGTCGCAGCTGGCTGAAACGCATCCGATACCGGCGGATGGAGTCGGCATCAAGATCGGTGATTGTCAGTTCGTCGAGAACGCAGTTGTCCGCCGTTTCCGCGCACTTGTCTCGAATCATTCCCTCGACCGTCTCCCGCGAGCAATGGTAGTCGCCCTCGCCGTTTCTGCGGTAGGTTCCCTTGAATACGTCGGAGCCGACGAAGACCGGGCGGACGGTACGCTCCGCTCGCGGCACTTCGACGACGACTACGGTCTTGCCGTCGATATCGACGGGGTAGACGGATTCGTTGAACAGGACGTTCGCGCTGACCTTGTCAGGGTTATTTACGGCATTCCAGAGGTCGGCCATGGTCTTCTCCGCGTCCTCCAATCCCTCGATTTCGCGCGTGCCGTCCTTTTCTCGGACACCGAGGATGACGATGCCGCCGTCCGTGTTGGCGAACGAGCTGTAGGACGGCCAAAAGTCGGCGGGAACGCCGCCCCGCGCCCGTTTGAACTCGACGGAGGCATTCTCGCTCTTGGCGACAGATCTTCTGATTTCTTTTTGTCTCATCTTTCCCTGGACGTTTGTGCCACCGCTCGCCTTGTTCTCTTCACGCTTCATTTGTCTCTCCGCTCAAATTATACCATAACGGCAACGAGCCTCGTCGTCAGGTCTGCACTCACGTCAGTTCCTTTCCGCACGAGAACGCCTGGGCGATGGCCTCGCCCATGAGGCGATAGACATGACTGCAGGTGTCGAAGCAGACGGGCCTCATCTTTTCCGCGTCCGGCTGGCCGTCCGTCATCGCGGACTCCTCGACGGCGCAGTTGACGATCTTGCCGACGACGTTGCAGTTCGCCTCGTTCATGGAGACGAGCTCGCATTCGAGGACGAGCGGAAGCTCGTTGACGACGGGCGCGTCCACGAACGCGCTCCTGGAGACGGTGAGCCCGCTCCGCGCCACCTTGTCCGGCGTCCCGTTCCCGCTCACGAGGCCGAGGCAGTCGCACGCCCTGACGGTCTCCGCCGTGCCGAATGCGACCGTGAACGCCTTGCGCGCGGCGACGTTCGCCCAGGTCTTGTGCGAGGTGTCGATGCAGATCGTCAGCTCGTCCTCCAGCGTGATTCCGCCCCATGCGGCGTTCATCACGTTCGGCGTCCCGTCCTCGCCGTACGTGCCGATCATCAGCACGGGCATCGGGAACATCCAGTTCTTCGCTCCAAGGTTCTTCTTCATGATTCTCCTTTCATCATGGCTTCGTAGACCTTCGCGTCGCGTTCCGAGAAGCAGCAGAATATGACCTTGACGTCGTGCGTCGCGAGAAACGCGCTGGCTTCGCGCACGGCGACCTTGGCCGCGTCCTCAATCGGGTAGCCGTACACGCCGGTCGAGATGCAGGGGAACGCGACGCTTCTGCATCCGTTCCCGACGGCGAGGGCGAGCGAATTGCGGTAGCAGTCCGCCAACTTCTCCGGCTCGCCGTGCCGTCCGTCCCGGTAAACCGGCCCGACCGTGTGGATGACAAACTTCGCGGGCAGCCTGAAGCCCGGCGTGATCCGCGCCTCTCCCGTCGGACACCTCACGCCCGGCCGCACCTCCGGCGCCTTGAGGCAGGTGTCGAACAACTCCCTGCCCGCCGCATGGTGGATCGCCCCATCAACGCCCCCGCCGCCCAGCATCGCCTGGTTCGCGGCGTTGACGACCGCATCGACCGCGAGTTTCGTGATGTCGCCACGGACGATACGCATCATGCGACGACCTCCTTGCTCTGAAGTTCGGCCTCAAGGGCGCGCGCCAACTGGTCGGGACAGGAAGTCCCGTTGCGGCATTGGATGCCCTTGAGGAGCGCGATGACGTCCTCGACCTTGCGGCCGACGGCGAGCCTGGCGACGCCCTGCGTGTTGCCGGGGCATCCGCCGACGAAACGACAGGCGGACAGAACGCCGTCCGTCACCTTGTATTCGATTGCCCGCGAGCAGATCCCTTGTATCGTGTAGATTTTCATGGATCTATCTACGTGTGTGCGTCTGTGTTTGTTTGCATCTTCCCGTGCCAACAAAGGTCGCTTTAGCAATAGTTGTCGATGCTGTCGGGGCCATCCCATTTTTCTCCAGCCGCTTCGGTCATTCTTTGGAGCGCTCCGCTCTTCTCAAAACAAGTGTGCAAGAACTCGTAAGCGTAAAGATTCCCCAAAACTATGACTCTGTAAGCGGCGTAGCGTTTTATTCCCGAAGGGAATGTTACAGCGACACCAAACGAAGAGCCGTCTTTCGCCATTTTTGTCTCAATTACACTGCTGATTCCATAATTCGTTTCGGCAAACGGCATCCCTGGCCTGAGGCGAGAGAAATAATCTTCAAGAGAAGGATGCGCGGATGCCTCCGGTTCTTGGAGGAACTTAATTGACCTTTTATAGGCAGATCTGCTTGTCATTACCTCGTCATCGGTTTCCCTTGATGAAGTTGATGCGTCGTCCATTTGATTCATTGGGCTGCTCCTGTCGCGTTTTTTGAACATCCACTCCGTATCGCGTTTCTTGGACTCTCCTTTAGTGTCACCGTCAGCGGATGTTGACAATGGTCTTTTGGCCCAACGAATCAGATTGGAGATGGCGGTTTTTGCTTCATCAGGGCTAACGGTTCGCATCCAAGACAAGTCCTGGGCTTTCGGATCGTCTGTTCTCAGGCATGAAGGGTCGTCAATGAACTTCTGGATATCACCACCGCAGAGCCATTCAATTCGTTTCCTTGTAATTGGATTGTTCAAGGCATTCTCAAGCCTTGTAAACCAGCGAAGATTGCCTACCCTGTTATTGCACCGATTCGTATCGATATGGTCAACGACGTAAACACGCGAATCGTGTTCTCCAAGAAACGCCATTGCCACGATGATGTGTATTCTATGGGAACCCCAGAGCATATAGGCCGTCTTATCGTCACGTCGGCCAAAAGTCCAAGTGTTATCCATCGCCCTTGGTCTCTTGCCAGACTTGGGATGACGCATTATCGCGCCGTTGTCGCGAACTGAATAATGTTCGCCCTTGTAATCGCATTCGCGAACTTCGGTAAAGGTATTGAGCAAGTCGTCCATTTTTTGTTCCATATTTATGCGCTTGTCTTTATGGACGCCTTATAACGGCGGAAGGTTGCAGACTTCGTTGATGCGCTGCCAGTCGAACGCGATTGTCGGTTTCCCCGGCGTCTCCTTGACGAGATCGAGACATTCCCAGAGGATGACCTCGTCCTTGAGAAAACTCTCGGCGGGGGTCTTTGGATTTGATGCGACCTTCCGACCGGGATTGGGCTTGTACATCCCTTTCTTGGTATACTCGTCCAGCATGATCGCCTTGAGGTCCTTGTCGTCCTTCTGTCCGCGAAATTCGCAGGCAAGCCGCTCCATGTCATAGATCAAGTCGATATGATGCCCCTCCAGCAGAACCATGCGCGCGAAGTAGTCCCTGAACACGCGGCTTTGCGGGCCGTTCGAGATTCCGAGGTGGTACATCTTGACCCCTTCGCCTGTCAATTCGCAGGCCGAATCCAGCATTCCGACATGGCGCATGAACGGAATGCAGTTCTTCCTCACGGAGGCGTACATGGTGTCACCCTTGGTCGCGGGGTCGGCACGCTTGATCATCTCGGCGATTGCCGCATGTCGCTCCGCGCCGGACAGTTTCCGGATCTTGTCAGCCGTCTTCTCGAAGTAGACTTGGGGCTTGTTTCCTCGCGGGGTCATAACGATTTTCCCGGACACGTCGCGAAACGGCTGTGGCGCAAGTTTCTGGAGGTTGCCGAACGGCGCGAGGGCTTTCCGCCAGCACGCCGCGAAAGCGTCCTCGTCCGTGCCGTTGATCTTCTTGAGGTAAGCGTAATGGAGAATCAGGTGGAACAGCGGTATCGGGAGATCCACGTAGTTCGCCCAGAACCGGCTGTTCTGGATTTTCACGTGCTTCACCCCATGCCCCACAAGGTGCGCGACGTTGTGGGCGAGCTCGACGTCTTCCGGAACGCCGTTCTTGTAGGAAATGAGGCCGACGGGGAGTTTGTCCTCGACAATCGTGTCGAATATGTCGCCGAGGTGTGCGGCGATGTTGTAGTCCTCGACGGTCTCGGGGATGACGAGATACGAGAGGTCACTGAACTGCAGGTAGGCGATGGTCTGCCCCAGCCCCGTCAGGATTCCCCTCTTCGTCTCCGTGGGTGGCTTGAACTCGAACGTCACGACCAGGTCGTTCGCCGTGTCGCAGAACGCCGCGTCGGGGGATGGAAAATCGGCGTCGCACCCTGTCCGGCAGAAGTCCTTTCCGAACGAGCCTCCGCAAGTCCAGTCCCCGTTCTTGAACTTCGCGAGAACCGAATCGGTCGCCTTCTTGGCGAGGATGTGGTGGTTGAGAAGCATCAGTCACCTCCAAACATTGATTTCTTCGCGAGAGCCGTCGCGTCTCCGTCCTCCCAGCCGCAGTTCTCGACGGTGCGAAGCCGCTCGCCGAAAAGCTGCGCGACAATGCACGGGAACGCATTGCCAACCTGCAGGGCCTGGTTGATGATGGGTCCGACGAATTCGTAACTGTCGGGGAACGTCTGAAGCCGCGCGGCCTCCCGCACGGTTAGGGTCCTGTTCAAGGTCGGATGCACGGGGAACGCATTGTGTCCGGGAACGACGGTCGGGGCCGGCAACGCCCTGTTCAGACGGAAGAACACCTTGCTGTAGTTCGAGACTTTCGCCTTGGTCTTGACCCCCAGGGACAGTTCCGGCGGAAGCTTCTCGACATCCATCTTGCCCCCTTCGGGGATGTAGGCCATCCGCCCCGACACGATGGCGTTGTGCCTTGGCGGATTGTGGTTCTTGAAGCGCAAGCGCGTACTGTCGTCCGCAAGGTCCATTAGTGCCTCGCCGACCGTCCGATAGGGCTGCTGCCAGGACTCGGGCTTTTCGTAGTACTTGGGCTTCGGCCAGGGGAACATGAGATTCGTCTTCGTGCCAATCAGTAGGAATCGATGCCGCAGTTGGGGCGCCCCGTAATCCGCCGCGTTGATGATTCGGGAATCGAGGCGATAGCCAAGGGACGAGAAATAGCCCTTGATCTCCTTGACGTACTCGCCGTCGCGCGCGGAGGTGATTCCCGGCACGTTCTCCATGATGAACCATCTCGGAGAGGCGATGCGGACGACGTTCGCGAACGCGAACACGAGGTTGTTGCGCTTGTCGCTTCCGACGTCGTGGCTCTTCGTGTTCACGAACCTCCTCTTCCCGAATATGGAGAACCCCTGGCAGGGAGGTCCCCCGACAATGAGGTCGACCTTCTCCTCCTTCAGCCGCTCTCCGACGGCCTGCTGATTCTCTTCGGAGGAGAGGTCGATGCGCAGGCATTCGTGGTCGGGATGATTCATCCGGTAGGCGGCAGTGCAGTTCTTCTCGAAGTCGACGCCAAGGACGCATTTGAGTCCGGCGTCTTCAAGTCCCTGCGTGAACCCGCCCGCGCCGCAGAACAGGTCGGCGAACTTCAGCGTCGCCCTCTTGTCCGTCGCCCGCTTGCGTTCAATCGCCTGTCCGCGCGCGAAATGCCGCTCGGCGGGAACGCCCTCGCATTCGCTGCCGTCCAGGTGGCGCGATATCGCGTCCGCGAGTTTCGCGGCGAACAGGGGCGGCACGGCGTTGCCGACCTGTATGCATTGCGAACGGCGGTCGCCGGAGAACGCGTAGGTGTCGGGGAATGTCTGTATGCGCGCGGCCTCGCGCGGCGTAAGGCTCCTGTCGAGCGTCGGGTGGATGGGGAATGCGTTGTTGCCGGGAACCATCGTGGAGGCGACGGCGTTCCGCGACAGCCGCTGATACGTGTTGCCGAAATTGCCGCGCCTCAATTCGGGCGGCAGTTCCTCCGGCGGCGGAAGCTTCCCGCCTTCCGGTATGAGTCTGTATCTTGCCGTCACAATGCTGCCGTGAGAGAGGGCGACGTGATTGGGGACCTCCTCGTGCCTGTCCGCAAGATCTCCGATTGCCTCGCCGACGTTCGCGTAGGACGGAATGCCGCCGAACGCCGTGGACGACGGGCGAGGGAACATAAACTCCCTGCCGGTGCGAGAACCGACGATGATGACCCGCTCCCTCTTTTGCGGAACGCCATAGTTTGCCGTGTTCAGCAAGGAGAAGTAGAGGTCGTACCCGATGGAGGCAAAGGCCGCAACCACCTTGTCAAAGTAGCGCCCCTCGAACATCGTATAGAGGCCTTTGACGTTTTCGAACAGAAAGCACGAGGGCTTGATTTCGTTGACGATGCGGACATAGCTCTCGAAGAGGAGATTGCGGGGGTCGCCCGAATTCTTGTTCCCCATGTTGGAGAACCCCTGGCAGGGCGGTCCGCCGACAATCACGTCAACCCTGCACGACCCGATGCAATCACGGATTTCCGAAGTCCGCAGTTGGCGGATGTCTTTGCAGGCAAACGGCGTCTCGGGATTGTTGGCGCGATAGGTTTCCGCCGCCTCCTTCATGATGTCGGAGGCAAAGAGGCAACGGAATCCGGCCGCACGGAAACCGATGTCAAGACCGCCTGCCCCCGTGAAGAGCGAAATGAAAGTCCGTCCGGCCTGTTGCCGACCATGGGACGCGGGCGATGCCTTGTCTCGTTTGCTCGAACTCATTGCCGTCCTCCGCAAGGGAACTCGTCCACATACGCCATTATGTCTCCCACGTCGCATTTCATGTTGGCGCAGATTCTTTCGATGATGGAGGATTCGATGCATTCGCCCCGCGTCATCTTCGCGAGCGTTGCCGTGGATATGCCTGTGACATTCCGCAAGTCCGTCCGCGTCATGTCGCGATCAATCAGCAGTTTCCACAATTTCTTGTAACTCAATGCCATTAGAAGACTTCATTGTAAACGTTGAGATATATTTTACCAAATGTGCTTGTGGGGTTTCAATAGGGACGCTAACACTTTATTTGCGGACGCGAAACAATCAAGACTGTGCGCAAACGAATATAGTCAGCCCAGCATCCGCTTGGCATTTCGAGCCGCCTTCCCATCCCGCTCCTCCTTCGTCTTGCGGCGGTGGGCGTCCTTGACGACCTTTTCGAGGATGGTGATGATCTCGCTGCACTCGGTGTGGGTGTCGGAGAACTCGCTCTTTCATGCCGTCTCCATTGGGGTGCGTTCGCCCGGTTCGTGTGTCGCAAGCGCCGGGCAGACGGTCGTCGAGTCGGGGTTTCGCCACGCGAACGGGAACGTCCGGCACTTCTCCGGCTTGACCGGGTTGATGGCGCAGAGGTTCTCCTCCGTCAGGTAGACGCACGAGCCGTCGGGACGGCTCTTGAGCATAAGCGACTTGCGGTCGGGCGCAAGCTCCGTCTCGTGGTCAATGAAGTTGGCTTCCGTCACGCCGAGATACGCAGCGATGGCGGCGACCTCTGCATCCGACACGCGGACGATGCCGTCCCTGATTCGGCAGCACGCTCCGCAGCGGCGACAATGGAACTCGCCGGTCATCGCGTCCTCTCCCTTTCGATCCACGCCAGCAGGAAATCGACGATGCCCTGCTGGCGTTCGACGGATTCGCCGGTGTTCTCAGGCTCGGTTCATGAACCGCTCGACGAGGGCGCTGCCGATGACGAAGCCGTCGCAGTGCGCGGCGATTCGTGCGCCTTCCTCCGGCGTGCGGATGCCGAAGCCCGCGACCACGGGCACGGACGTGAGGGACTTCACTTCCTCCAGCCGCGCCGCGAGTTCGGGTGGCAGACTGGCGCGCTGACCCGTCACGCCCTTCACCGTCACGACGTAGAGGAACGAGTCCTCCATCCCCGCCGCACTCGCACGGATGCGCTCTTCGCCCGTCGTGGGCGAAATGAGTGGAACGAGGGTAAGTCCCTGCGGACGCAGTACGTCGAGCAGTTCGCCGCGCTCCTCCAGCGGGACATCGACAACCAAAATGGCATCGACACCGGCTTTCGCCGCATCCGCCGCGAACCGCTCCAGGCCGTATTTGTAAATCGGGTTGTAGTAGGAGAACACGACGAGCGGCGTGTCGGGGTGCTTCGCCCGAAGCGGTGGTATTTGCGCGAGGATGTCGGCGAGCGTCACGCCGTTTGCGAGCGCCCTGTTCGCCGCGTTGCGGATGACCGCGCCGTCCGCGACGGGGTCGGAGAACGGCACGCCCAGTTCCAGGATGTCCGCTCCTTCGCCGAGGAGGGTTTCCGCCGCGTCGAAACTCGCCGCGAGGGTGGGTGCGCCCATCGTGAGGTAGGCGACGAAAGCGCCGCGCTTCTCGGCACGGGTCTTTGCAAAGAGTTTCTGAATCCTGTTCATTTCGATTGTTCCTTTCGTTCGTTTACTTTGCCATGCGTTCCTTGTAGGCCTGAATGCTGTGCAAGTCCTTGTCGCCGCGTCCCGAGAGGTTGACGAGGAGTATCGCCTCCTTCGGGAGGTGCGGGGCGCGTTTGATTGCCTCGGCGAGGGCGTGGCTCGATTCGAGCGCGGGGATGATGCCCTCGAAACGGCAGAGTGCGTCGAACGCCGCGACCGCCTCGTCGTCGCAAATCACCGTGTATTCGGCGCGTTTCGTGTCGGCGAAGTAGGCGTGTTCCGGTCCGACGCCGGGATAGTCGAGCCCCGCCGAGATGGAGTAGGTGTCGATGATCTGGCCGGACGGCGTCTGCAGCAGGTAGGTCTTCGAGCCGTGCAACACGCCGACCGTGCCGCCGTTGATGGAAGCCGCGTGCTGACCCGTGGCGAGACCCTTTCCGCCCGCCTCCACGCCGACGAGCCTGACGGCGGGGTCGTCGACGAAGCCCGCGAAAAGCCCCATTGCGTTCGACCCGCCGCCCACGCACGCAATCGCCTGGTCGGGCAGGCGGCCGAACCGTTCGAGGCACTGCCGCCGCGCCTCCTTGCCAATCACGCTCTGGAAGTCGCGCACCATCGCCGGGTAGGGGTGCGGACCCGCCACCGTGCCGATCACGTAGAACGTGTCGTCGCAGTTCGTTGTCCAGTCGCGCAGGGCTTCGTTCATCGCGTCCTTCAGCGTCGCGCTGCCCTCCGAAACGGCACGGACTTTCGCGCCGAGCATCCGCATACGGTCTACGTTCGGAGCCTGCCGCTCCACGTCAATCGCGCCCATGAACACCTCGCACTCCATGCCGAAGAGCGCGGCGACCGTGGCCGTCGCCACGCCGTGCATCCCCGCGCCCGTCTCGGCGATGAGCCGTTTCTTGCCCATGCGCCGCGCCAAGAGAGCCTGACCGATCGTGTTGTTTACCTTGTGTGCGCCCGTGTGGTTCAGGTCTTCGCGCTTGAGGAGAATCCGTGCGCCGCCGAGATGGTCGGAAAGCCGCTTCGCCTCGGTGAGCGGACTCTCCCGTCCGACGTAGTTCTTGAGGATGTCCTCGAACTCCCGATGAAACGCGGGGTCGTGCTTCGCCTCCTCATAGGCCGCCTCCAGTTCGTTGATGGGGGTCATGAGCGTTTCGGCGACGTACTGTCCGCCGTAGATTCCGTAGTGTCCTTTCATTGTGTTCGTTCCTTTCAGTAGAGTAGTTCCTTGAGTTTGTCGGCGGGACGATTCGCCCGCATGAGCGCCGTGCCGATCAGAAAGCCGTCCGCACCCGCCGCGCGAAGCCGCCGGACGTCGTCCGCCGTGTGAATGCCGCTTTCGGCGATGCGCGTGCGGTCGGCGGGGATTGCCCCGATGAGCGATTCGGTGATTGTCGGGTCGGTGCGGAAGGTGCGCAAGTCGCGGCAGTTCACGCCGACGATTTCGCAGCCCAGATTGACGGCGCGGCGGATTTCCTCCGTCGTGTGCGTCTCGACGAGGGCGGCCATGCCGAAGTCGTGGGCGAGGCGGCGCAGCGCGAGAAGCGTTTCGTCCGGCAGGATGGCGGCGATCAGCAGGATCGCGTCCGCACCCGCCGCACGCGCCGCCGCGACCTGATAGGGCGTGGTGATGAAGTCCTTGCAGAGAAGGGGCAGGTTCACCGCGCCGCGCACCGCCGAGAGATAGGCGCGTCCGCCGCGGAAGCGGTGCGGCTCGCAGAGCACCGAGAGGGCGGCCGCGCCGGCGCGTTCCAAGTCCTGCGCGAGTTCCACCACGGGGAAGTCCGCCCGAATCAGTCCTTCGGACGGCGAGGCCTTCTTCAGTTCGGCGAGGATGTGCACGCCTTCGCCGCGAAATGCCGCACGGAAGTCGCGTGTGGGAGCCATGCGCCCGATTTGTTGGAGAAGCGTTTCGTAGGGGATTGCCTTCGCGGATTCCTCCGCGTCGGCGCGGCGCATCGCGCTCAGTTCTTCGAGTATGTCGTTCATTTCGCCTCCAGCATCTTCTGCAGTTTCGCATGGGCGCGGCCGGAATCGACGGACTCCCTTGCGACGGCGATTGCGGCCTCGTAAGTCGTTGCGCCGCCGCCCACGAGTATCGCCGCCGCCGCGTTCTCAACCGCCGCCGCACGATACGCTCCGCGTTCCTCGCCCGTCAGCACCGCCGTCAGCAGTTTCGCATTCCTCTTCGCGTCGCCCCCGGCAATCGCCGCGAGCGGGTGGCGTTCTCCGTAAACGGCTCCCGCGTCAAGCAGGGTGGACGAGACCTTGCCGTTTTCGAGCGACGAGACGAACGTCATGCCGGACGGCGAGATCTCGTCCAGCCCGCCTTCGTCGCCCGACACGACGAACGCCCGTTCGCTGCCGAGCATCCGCAGGGCCTCCGCCATCACGGGAACGAGTTTCGCGTCGTACACGCCGACGACCTGCCGCCGCGCCCCGGCCGGATTCGTCAGCGGGCCGAGCAGGTTGAAGATCGTGCGGAAGCCGAGGGTCTTGCGGACGGGCGCGGCAAAACGCATCGCCGGATGAAGCCCCTTTGCGAAGAGGAAGCCGACGCCGACCTCGCGGATGCACCGCGCCACCCGTTCGGGCGTGGCCGAGAGGTCGTAGCCGAGCGCCGCGAGAACGTCCGCCGCGCCGCACTTCGACGTCGAGGCCACGTTCCCGTGCTTCGCAATGACGATGCCCGCGCCGGCGGCGATGAACGCGGCGGTCGTGCTGACGTTGAACGTGCCGAGGCCGTCCCCGCCCGTGCCGACGATGTCCACGACGTCCAGTCCGCCGAGGTCGATGTGGACGGCCGCCTCACGCATGGCCCTCGCCGCGCCGGCGAGTTCCGCCGCCGTGACGGGCCGCCCGCGCGCTTCGGTCAGCATTTCGGCGAGTTCGCGTTCCGAAACGCGCCCCTCCATGATTGCCGCGAACGTGCGGTAGGCCTGCATCTCCTCCGTCGTTGCGCGGGGATTGCCGAGGCCGAGGAAGTTCCGCAACTGGGCGAGGCCTTCGGGCGTTCCGATGCTTTCGGGGTGATACTGCACCGATTCAATCGGGAGCGTCCTGTGCCGAAGACCCATGATTTCGCCGTCCTCGGCAACCGCACTCACTTCGAGGCAGTCCGGCAGCGTGTCGCGCTCAACGGCCAGCGAGTGGTAGCGCATGGCCTCGAAGTCCTGCGGCAGACCCGCGAAGATGCCCTTCCCGTCGTGGTGGATGCGGCTCGTCTTGCCGTGCATCAGCCGCTTCGCCGGGACGATTCGCCCGCCGAAGGCCTGCGCGATGGACTGGTGGCCGAGGCAGATGCCGAGAATCGGGATCTTCCCGGCGAACGCCTTCACCGCCGCGAGCGTCACGCCCGCCGAGTCGGGATTGCCCGGCCCCGGCGAAAGCACGAGGGCGGAAGGCTTGCGCGCCGCGATGCCTGCGATGTCGGTTTCGTCGTTCTTCACGACCTCCATCTCCGCGCCGAGCGCGCGCATCTCCTGCACGAGGTTGTAGGTGAAGGAGTCGTAGTTGTCGATCATCAGGATCATGGTTGCATTCCTTTCCTTTTCAGAGTTCCGCCGCGAACCGCGCCGCCTCGAAGACGGCCTTCGACTTGTTGAGCGTCTCGTTATATTCCTTCACGGGGTCGGAATCGGCGACGATGCCCGCGCCCGCCCGCATTTCGAGCCGTTCGCCGTCGAGGATCATCGTGCGGATGACGATGGCGAAGTTCATGTCGCCCGTGTAGCTGAAGTAGCCCGCCGCGCCGCCGTAGATGCCGCGTGGCGACTTCTCGAACCCGGCGAGCAGTTCCATCGCCCGCACTTTCGGCGCACCCGTCAGCGTCCCCGCCGGGAACGCCGCCTCGAGCAGGTCGAAGCCGTCCCTGCCCGATTCCAGTTCGCCCGTCACGTGCGAGACGAGATGCATCACGTGCGAATACCGCTCGACCTGCGCATACGATTCGACCTTCACCGTCCCCGTGCGGCAGACGCGCCCGAGGTCGTTCCGCCCGAGATCGACGAGCATCACGTGTTCGGCGCGTTCCTTCGGGTCGGCGACGAGTTCCTCCGCCATGCGCCGGTCGCTCGCCGCGTCCGCCCCACGCGGACGCGTCCCCGCAATCGGCGAGGTGGAGGCCGTGCGGCCCTCGAGTTTCACGAGTTCCTCCGGCGACGAGCCGATCAGCGTTTTGCCGCGAAGCCGCAGGAAGAAGTTGTAGGGCGAGGGGTTCACCATGCGCAGTGCGCGGTAGAGGGAGATGGCGGGAATCGTCGTCTCGGCGGTGAACTTCTGCGACGGCACGATCTGGATCACCTCGCCCGCCCGAATCGCCGCCTTGCACTTCTCGACGATGGCGGTGAACGCCGCCTCCGTCATCTCGGGATGGAACGCCGAAATCGTCGGCTTCGCGGCGGCCGTGCGCCCCTCCATGTAGCGGGCGATCGAGGCCGCGCTCAGAAGTCGCTCGTGAATCGCGGCGATTTCCGCCATCGTCCGCGCATAGGCCGCGTGCGCCGTTTCGCCCGGTTCGACCCCGGTGACGCACGAAACAATCACCGTCTGCCGCACGTTGTCGAAGATAAGCACCCTGTCCGTCAGCAGGAACGCCGCGACGGGCGTGCCCGGTTCGCGCGTCAGCCCCACGCGCGGCACGAACGACTTCACCGCATCGTAGGCCAGATAGCCGATTGCCCCGCCCTGCAGGGACGGAAGTTCGGGCGCGGTGAAATAGGGGCGGGACGCGAGTTTGCCGCGCAGGGCGGCGAGCGGATGCCGCGTTCCGTCCTCGACGATCACCTCGCTCGGGTCGATGCCGAGGTAGGAGTAGCGTCCGCGCGTTTCGCCCCCCGCCACGCTTTCGAGCAGGAACACGCTCTCGTCCTCAGCCGCGCGCGTCAGCACGGAAACGGGCGTTTCGCGGTCTGCGAGGAACTCGCGGAAGACGGGCGTTCGCGCACCGTCCGCCGTTCGTTCGGTGAATTGTCGTTCTGTCAGTTGCTTCAACATGTTCGTGATTCTTTCTTTGGATGTTTGAGGTTTCTAAAACGAAAAGCGAACCACTTCGCTTTGAGTGATTCGCCTTGCTTGCCTGGTGCCTTTGGGTTGGTTTCGTTAAAACGACACGGAAACGACCCCCGCGAATCTGCACCCGCGGCGCCACCAACCAAAACGATTGAAACCATTTCCGTTCATCGGCGCATATTGTACCATAATTCGTTTTGCCGCGTCAACGGGGTAGATTCCTCTTTCCCGCCTTTTTTGAGACTGCTCAAGGCAGTCTTGTATTTTATCTGTTTCACCATAGTAAAGCCTCATTAGAGGTTAACGTTCTGTCAGGGCTTACTACCTTTCAG
>CAVAHB010000105.1:0-6833 GCA_963588415.1 Faecalibacterium sp. CAG:74 | reverse complement strand
GCGTCACCTTGCCGACGAGAATGTCGCCGGGCTTCACCTCCGCACCGACGCGGACGATGCCGTCCGGGCCGAGGTTCTTGAGCGCGTCTTCGCCGACGTTCGGAATGTCGCGGGTAATCTCCTCAGGGCCGAGTTTCGTATCGCGTGCGCCGCACTCGAAGGTGATGATGTGCAACGAGGTGAGCGCGTCTTCGCGCACGAGCCGCTCGTTCACGAGAATCGCGTCTTCGAAGTTGTAGCCGCGCCAGCTCATGAACGCCACGAGCAGGTTCTTGCCGAGGGCGAGTTCGCCCTGGTCGGTCGCGGGGCCGTCCGCCAGGCAGTCGCCCGCCTTCACCTTCTGGCCGCGCTTGACGATCGGCTTCTGGTTGAAGCACGTGCCGGCGTTGCACCGGCGGAACTTCTGCAGACGGTAGCGCACGACGCCCTTTTCCGCCTCCTTCGCAAAGTCGTATTCCTCGGGCTTCGCCGGATTTGGCTCGACTCCCGAAGGAAGCGAACCATCCTTCGTCGTGAGGATGAGTTCCGCCGAAACGTAGGCGACAACGCCGTCCTTCTGGGCGGTCACGATGACGCGCGAATCCTTCGCGCTCACGCCTTCAAGCCCCGTACCCACATACGGACGCTCGGTCGTCATCAGCGGCACACCCTGGCGCATCATGTTCGCACCCATGAGCGCACGGTTCGCATCGTCGTGTTCGAGGAACGGAATCAGACCCGCCGCGATGGAGATGACCTGCATCGGCGCAACATCCATATACTGCACTTCACGCGCCGGCTTTTCGCAGAACTCCGTGCGGTAGCGGCAGGTGACGCGGTCTTCGGCGAACGTGCGGTCTGCCGTCAGCGGCGCATTCGCCTGGGCAATCACATACTGCTCCTCGTTGTCGGCGGGTAGATACTCGATTTCGTCCGTCACCTTGCCGCCGATCACCTTACGGTAGGGCGTTTCGATGAATCCGAAGCGGTTCACCTGCGCGTAAATGCCGAGCGACGAAATCAGGCCGATGTTCGGGCCTTCAGGGGTCTCGATCGGGCAGATGCGCCCGTAGTGCGAAGGATGGACGTCGCGAACCTCGAAGCCCGCGCGTTCACGGCTCAGGCCGCCCGGACCGAGTGCCGAGAGACGACGCTTGTGGGCGAGCGCCGAAAGCGGGTTCGTCTGATCCATGAACTGGGAGAGTTGGGAGCGCGCGAAGAAGTCGCTCACGACCGCGCTGAATGTCTTCGAGTTCACGAGACGCTGCGGGGTCAGCGGGCCCTGTTCGGGGTTGTGCGCCGTCATGCGTTCGCGAATCAGGCGTTCCGTGCGGGCGAGCCCCACGCGGCATTGGTTTTCAAGCAGTTCGCCCGTCGTGCGGATGCGGCGGTTGCCGAGGTGGTCGATGTCGTCCACCTGCTCCTTGCCGACGTAGATCTTCAGAAGGAGGCGAATCGCCTCAATCACGTCGATGCCCGACTCGTGAAGGGTGCGCAGGTTCTCGTCCACCTTGCCCGTCAGGCCGAGTTTCTTGTTGATCTTGTGCCGCCCGACGTAGCCGAGGTCGTAGTGCGACAGCTCGAAGAACATGCGGTGAATCATCTGCTTCGAGTTTGATGCGGTCGGCGGATCGCCCGGACGCATACGACGGTAGATTTCCTTGAGGGCGTCTTCCTCATTGTGGATGCCCGCCTTCGCATCTTCGCGCAGCGTCTTGATGAGCGTACCATTATCGACGGCGACGTCAACGACCTCGACTTCGGCAATGCCCGCCGCGGCGACCTGTTCCATCATCGCCGGGGTCACGGGGTCGTAGCGCCGCGCAATCACGGCCTGGGAGTCGGCGTCGACGAGGTCGTCCTTCATCACGAGCAGACGCAGATCCTTGTCGGCGTATTTCGTGCCGGTCGGGAGTTTCTTGAAGTCGTAGAAGAGCTGCATCAGCTGCTCGTCAAGCCCGTAGCCGAACGCACGCAGAAGCGTGGTCGCGTAGAATTTCCGGCGGCGGCGACGCTGGTCCATGAAGCACCACATCACGTCGTTCGTGTCGAACATCACCTCAATCCAGTTGCCGCGGTCGGGAATGATTCGCACGGAAAGAAGCGGCTGACCGTTCGCGTGAACCTGCCGCTCGGTCGAAATGCCGGGGCTGCGGTGCAGCTGCGAGACGATCACGCGCTCCGCGCCGTTGATCACGAATGCCCCGTCGGGCGTCATCACCGGCATGTCGCCGAGAAACACCTGCTCCTCGCGCACGTCCTCGCCTTCCACCAGGCGGAACGTCGCCCGAAGCGGGCGCGCATACGTCTCGCCGTCCATCAGGGCCTGCAAATAGGATTTCTTCGGCGGGTCGAGCTGATAGCTGACGAAATCGACCTTGTAGCGCCCGTCATAACTCGAAACTGGGAAAATCTCCTTGAAAATCGCCTGAAGCCCGACGTTCGTGCGCTTCTGCGGCGCAATGTCGGCCTGCAGGAATTCGCGGTAGGACTTGGTCTGGATTTCAATCAGATCCGGAGGGGTCTCGGCCATGCCCTGAAGCTTGCCGAATACCTTGCGTTCTGCGCTCATTGTTAGCTTACCTTCCTTGTTTTGTTGACAACGACGAAATCAATTTTGTTTGACGAACCCGTCCGTGGCTGAAGTGTGGTAAGCGACCACTTTGTTAACTGTCCACTATTCAGGTAGATTTGGCGTATTATACCAAAAAGTTCTGCGAGAATGCAACCCCCTCGGCATTACATTTCTCGCATTTTTGCTGACCCGTTAGATTTTACAATTTTCAGTGACGTTTGCGCGACTTGCCCGATTTGACGGCGGTCGGGGGAATGTGGTAGAATATGCCCTGTTTCGTTGAACGCAGAAAAAAGGCGTGCGGATGGCTGAGGAGAAAAAGAAGATGAAAGTCTATTGCGAGACGTCGTTCTGGAGCTTCCTGAACGGACGCCCCACGCCGTTGGCTCACATCGCCCTCAAGCAGGCGGCGACGCTTCGGTGGTGGCAGGAGATCGCGCCGAAGTGCGAGATTTACATTTCGCAGTATGTAGACGAAGAGGCTGGATGTGGTGCGGACGAATTGGCGGCGCGTCGGGTGAAGAGTCTGGATTCTGCCATTGCCTTGGACGGCAAGGTTCCTGAAGTTCGTGAACTTGCGAAAGCCCTTTTGTCTCTGCATGCTGTTCCAGAGAAAGAGGGAACGGATGCGTCGCACATAGCCACGGCATCCGTCTATGGTATGGATGTGATTTTGACTTGGAATTGCCGGCACATGGCAAACCCTGTGACGTTGCCAAAGACGGCTTCGATTGTCTGCGCGGAGGGCTTCCGATGCCCCGTGATCATTACGCCGTCAGAGTTTCTGGAGCGAAAGGAGGAATTTCTATGATGAAGAATACGACGAAGTGCCGTGACGAGTTGACCGAATTGGATTTTGACGATCCGATGGACTGGGTCTATGAGGTGCGGCGACGCATTTCGGAGAAATACGGACATGACATCAATCGTATCATTGCCGCTTCCATAGAGCGTCAACGCCAAGACGAATTGACTGGTCGCCGTCACTACGTTCGTCTGCCGATTGTGCGGCGGACGCCGACTGTGGTATAATGTGTTTCAGTTTCGTCGGGCGGGAGGTGTCCCGCCCGGCACACGGCGCGAAGCCGTGATTGATTTTTTCAGCGGCGGGCGCGGCACTTGTTGGCCGTGTTGAGTTGTAGAAAGGTAGAGGGGGGCGTTACCACTGAACACACAGAAGCCGCTTCGCGGCACACTGAAAATACCGAACCTTCCGCCTCAACACCTTCAGTGTGTTCAGTGGTAAAAACCCCACCCGTCGCAGCCGCCCCCGCTTTCCCTTTCTTTTTTGCTGACCCGTTAGATTTTACAATTTTCAGTGGCGTTTACGCGACTTGCCCGATTTGACGGCGGTCGGGGGAATGTGGTAGAATGTGCCCTGTTTCGTTGAACGCAGAAAAAAGGCGTGCGGATGGCTGAGGAGAAAAAGAAGATGAAAGTCTATTGCGAGACGTCGTTCTGGAGCTTCCTGAACGGACGCCCCACGCCGTTGGCTCACATCGCCCTCAAGCAGGCGGCGACGCTTCGGTGGTGGCAGGAGATCGCGCCGAAGTGCGAGATTTACATTTCGCAGTATGTGAAAGACGAGGCAGGGTGTGGCGAAGACAGGTTTTCCGTTCGCCGTGCGGAGAGCATGAAGGGCGCAATAACTCTGGACGGTAGCGTTTCGGAAGCGGTGGATTTGGCCGAGACGTTGTTGTCCAAGCATGCGCTCCCGAAGAACGAGGGGACGGATGCATCGCATATCGCGACGGCATCCGTCTATGGCATGGACGTTCTCTTGACATGGAACTGTAGGCACATGGCGAATCCTGTGACCTTGCCAAAGACGGCGATGATTGTCGGGGCGGCGGGGTTTCAGTGCCCTGTGATCATCACGCCGTCAGAGTTTCTGGAGCGAAAGGAGGAGTTCCTATGACGAAGAGCAGGGAGGAAATGACAGAACTGGACTTTGCCGATCCGATGGACTGGGTGTATGAAGTGCGTCGACGCATTTCGGAGAAATATGGGCATGACGTCAGGCGCATCGCTGCGGCTGCTGCGGAACGTATGCGCCGCGACGAGGCGAACGGCATCCATTATGTGCGTCTGCCGATTGCGCGGCGGACGTCGACTGTGGTATAATGTGCTTCAGTTTCGTCGGGCGGGAGGTGTCCCGCCCGGCACACGGCGCGAAGCCGTGATTGATTTTTTCAGCGGCGGGCGCGGCACTTGTTGGCCGTGTTGAGTTGTAGAAAGGTAGAGGGGGGCGTTACCACTGAACACACAGAAGCCGCTTCGCGGCACACTGAAAACACCGAACCTTCCGTCTCAACACCTTTAGTGTATTCTGTGCCGGCCGAAGGCCGTTCAGTGTGTTCAGTGGTAAAAACCCCACCCGTCGCAGCCGCCCCCGCTTTCACGGCCACCCCCGTGGGGGTGGCGTGGCTTGTCCTTCGTCTTCTTCGAACCCCATGGCCTTCCTTCCTTTTTTGCTGACCCGTTAGATTTTACAATTTTCAATTACATTTCTCGAGCCGCGCCGATTTGCATTTCCCGCCTGAATTGTGATATAATGTTCGCAGTTTCGGTGAGATTGGGCATATGAAACGGACGGTAAACGAGAGACGCGAAGGAACGCGCAAAGGCGCACGGAATCGTGCGTCCTGCGCGGCGTTTGCGCAGTTTATCCCCCCCCCCCCCCCCATTACAGCCTGACAGGCTCTGTAGCCTCTTGGCGCGGCGATTGCGCACGGGCTCTTTCGCGCAACCGCGAAACGCGGTTTGGGTCTTTCATCGAGAGCACGAAACGGGTTTTCGCTTCTCTCGACCCATCCGCTTTGGGAGGAACGCGCTCTGTCGCGTCCGAGAAACTTTCATCTCGACACGCCGCCTGTTCGCGCTCGGCGGCGGTGTTTGAGCCGTTGAACGCGGAGAAAGGAGCGTAGAGAGCATGTATGCCAAGAGATGTCGCACGATCGATGAGGTTGTCAAGGAGGCATTCGCCATCATTGACCGGGAGAATCGCGAGAGGCACGAACCGGAGGCGTCTTTCTTCTTCAGGGGCGAGACGCAGAACTACTACCATCGGGGCGATCCGTCGGCGCCTTTGGAGTCAAGTTTCCCTTCAGGTCTTGACCAACAGGAAGGGCGAATTCGGCATGAGCGTGACATTTACCATGACGCCATGCGCTATAACATCTTCTCGTTCGAGCGTGATCGCACGATGGTCGAACGCCTGATCCGCATGCAGCACTATCGGCTGAACACGCGACTTGCGGACATTTCGACCAATCTCAACTTGAGCGCGTTCTTTGCCGTCGGCGGCGAATATGTCACGAGCGGCGCCAAGTCCACGAATGACGACGGCTACATTCGCGTCCTCAAGGTCGCCAAGCACAAGATGAAGACGTTCACGAGCGACATCATCACGGCCATCGCGCATCTGCCGCTTGTCAAGCCCGAAGACGTCAACCCCAGCCGGATGAATGGCCTGGAGACTTTGCGCTACGAAGTCACGAACGAGCGGCCGGGGTTTTCGATGTTCATTCGCCCGAACGAGGGGAGCGAGAAGATGCGCAGCCTGGAAAAACTCCTGCGAAAGGAAATCCAGCACGTCTGGGCGTTCAAGGCCCCTTACAACAACGACCGAATCCGCAACCAGAGCGGCGCGTTCCTTGCGTTTGGCTGCCGCGACCGAAAGGCCAAGCTCAACGCCACGTTCTCGGAAGCCGATTACGAGAACCGCGACGCGCCCTCGTATGGCATCAAGCAAGTCGGCTACGTGCAGATTCACCATGCGGCGAAGAAGGACATCTTGCGGCAGCTTCGGCTGATGGGCATGGAGGCGGAAGTTGTCTACCCCGATCTGAGTGATGTCTGCAAGGCGATCATGAGTCGAGTTGACAGCCAAGACGAGGAATGATTTATTCACACACAACAAGCAAAAAAGGAGAATAAATATGGAAGAAGCAGAACAAAACGGGGGAAGCGAGGTCAAGTTGGAAAATTCGCCAGCACAAGACAGGTTGCATACGGAAGGGTGCATCAAGGAAGTCTCTGTTAAGGACAAGACAATTGAGGTCAAACTTTCGCCTTCTGATGAGTTCTTGTTTGGCCCTGATGAATTTGTTGTGCAAAGTCGCGAGAACCTTAAGCCGCCCAAGAAATCCGGAACCGGCGAATCCACGACCACAGAGGAGCCCTCGTCTGATTCAAATGGGTCTGCCACGCCAGGTTGCAAGAAGATAGTGCTGTCCAATGAAACTGGATCGGAGGCAAGACTTGTTGGCTTGAACAC
>CAVAHB010000104.1:0-30824 GCA_963588415.1 Faecalibacterium sp. CAG:74 | reverse complement strand
GCCGTCGTCCTCTCTATATATAAGGAGTACGGGAAAGCCGCCGTCTGGCCCCCTCAGGGAGCGCGGCGAAACCCCTCAGGGAGCGTTGTAGTTGTCCATATATGGACTCGGGGGTAGTCCATATATGGACTCGAGGGTACTCCATATATGGACTAAGGGTTGGTCCATATATGGACTCGGGGGTTGTCCATATATGGGCTCGGCGGTCGGACAGGGAGGGTTCGCCGCGCCGATACGGACGGCGGAAAAATCGGCTCAAGCCCCAACCCCCTTGCAATGGGGGGGCATTTAGTGTAAAATGTGCGGTGTTTGCGAGTGTTATAGTTCTTAAGTTCCAAACAAGGATGATATGATGTTCGATAAGTTGACGGTGAAGCCCGCCGAATCCTGCAAATGGGATGCGGCGAGTCTTGGTGAAATCATGCTCCGGCTCGATCCGGGCGACGGGCGCATCCACACGGCGCGCGAGTTCCGCGTGTGGGAGGGCGGCGGCGAATACAACGTCGTGCGCGGTCTGCGGCGGTGCTTCGGGCTGCGTTCGACGGCGGTGACGGCGTTCGCCGACAATCCCGTGGGGCGGCTCGTCGAGGACTTCATGCTCCAGGGCGGCGTGGACGTGAGCCACGTGCTGTGGCGGCCCTACGACGGCATCGGGCGGACGGTGCGCAACGGGCTCAACTTCGTCGAGCGCGGTTTCGGCTGCCGTGGGGCGCGGAGTTGCGCCGACCGCGGGCTGACGGCGGTCTCGCAACTGAAGCCGGGTATGGTCGACTGGGAGCAACTCTTCGGCGAAGAGGGCGTACGCTGGTTTCACACGGGCGGTATTTTCGCCGCGCTCTCGGAGTCCGCGGCGGAAGTCGCCATCGAGGCCCTGAAGGCCGCAAAGGCCCACGGCACGGTGACGAGCTACGACCTCAACTACCGCGCCTCGCTCTGGAAGTCGATCGGAGGTCAGGAGAAGGCGCAGCGGGTGAACCGCGAAATCGCGAAATACGTCGATGTGATGATCGGCAACGAGGAGGACTTCACCGCCGCGCTCGGAATCGAGGTCGAGGGCGTGGATGCGAACATGACGAAACTCCCCGTCGAGGGCTTCCGCAAGATGATCGACCGCGCCGTCGCGGCGTATCCGAACTTCAAGGCCGTGGCGACGACGCTGCGCGCGGTGAAGAGCGCGACGGTGAACGACTGGAGCGCACTCTGCTGGTACAAGGGCGAACTCCACCAGTCCGTCAGCCGTCCGGGGCTTGAGATCTACGACCGCGTGGGCGGCGGCGATTCGTTCGCCTCGGGGCTGATCTACGGCCTCATGACCTTCGACGATGCGGAAAAGGCCGTAAACTACGGCGCGGCGCACGGCGCACTCGCAATGACCACACCCGGCGACACCTCGATGGCGACGAAGGCCGACGTCGAGAAACTCGTTGGCGGCGGCTCGGCCCGCGTTGACCGCTGAGGGGAACGAGACCGATGACGACGAAAGCAAGGATGTCGAACTTCCGCTGGATGATCTGTTCGCTGCTCTTCTTCGCAACGACGGTGAACTATCTCGACCGGCAGGTTCTTTCGCTGACGTGGAAGGACTTCATCGCCCCCGAATTCCACTGGACGGATGCCGACTACGGCATCATCACCGGATACTTCTCGCTGATCTACGCGATCTGCAACCTGTTCGCGGGGAAGTTCGTGGACTGGATGGGCACGAAGAAAGGCTACATGTGGGCGATTTTCATTTGGTCGCTCGCCGCATGCCTCCACGCCGCCTGCGGATGGGGAACGGTGCATCTGGTGGACGGCGTTTCGAGCGTCGCCGCGATGCGCGCCGTCCAGGCGGGTTCCGCGCTCGCGCTCTCGGTCGCGTCCGTCTCGGTGTGGCTCTTCCTCGGCTGCCGCTGTCTGCTCGCGCTCGGCGAGGCGGGGAACTTCCCGGCGGCGATCAAGGTGACGGCGGAATACTTCCCGAAGAAAGACCGTGCGTTCGCGACGTCGATCTTCAATTCGGGTTCGTCGGTCGGCGCACTCGCCGCGCCCGCGCTGATTCCGCTGATTGCGCGGTACTGGGGCTGGGAGATGGCGTTCGTCATCATCGGCGCACTCGGCTTCGTCTGGATGGGCTTCTGGCAGTTCCTCTACAAAAAGCCCGCCGAGAATCCCCGCGTGAACGCGGCGGAACTCGCCTACGTCTCGCAGGACGACGGGGCGGCGGAAAGCCAATCCGCCGCGCCCGAACCCGCGAAGTCGCTCGGCTACCTGCGGTGCTTCCGTCTGCGGCACACGTGGTCGCTCGTGCTCGGCCGCTTCCTGACGGACGGCGTGTGGTGGTTCTTCCTCTTCTGGACGCCGGGCTACCTTTCCGACCAGTTCGGCTACAGGAGCGATTCGGGCATGGGAATGGCGCTCATCGTCACGCTCTACGCCATCGTCACCTTCGTCTCGATCTACCTCTGCAAGCTGCCGACGTGGTTCGTCGACCGCCGGGGAATGAACCCCTACGAGGGGCGCATGATTGCGATGTTCGTCTTCGCGTGCTTTCCCCTTCTCGCGCTCGGGGCTCAGCCGCTCGGGGCGTACAGCGCGTGGTGGCCGGCGGTTCTGATCGGTCTCGCGTGCGCGGGACACCAGGCGTGGAGCGCGAACGTCTACTCCGTCGTCGGCGACATGTTCCCGAAGTCGTCCATCGCGACGCTGACGGGCATCGCACAGTGCGCGGCGGGTCTCGGCAGTTTCACGGTCAACCTCGGCGCGGGCTGGCTCTTCACCTACGCGGCGAACAGGGGGGAGACGTTCGCGTTCGCGGGGTATACGGGCAAGCCCGCCGGATACATGATCGTCTTCTGCTACTGCGCGGTGGCATATGTCGTCGGCTGGTCGTGCATGAAGGCGCTCGTGCCGCACTACAAGAAGGTCGAATGCTAATCTCAGAAAAGGAGGATAGGAAATGAAACAAGGCTGGAGATGGTATGGTGAGAACGACGCGATTTCGCTGAAGGAAATCCGTCAGGCGGGCGTGACGGACGTCGTTGCGGCGCTTTACGGGCGTAAGCCCGGCGAAGTGTGGCCAGTGAAGGAAATCAAGGCCCTCGCGGCAAAGGTGAAGGCGGCGGGCATGACGTGGAGCGTCGTCGAGTCCGTCCCCGTACACGAGGACATCAAGCGGCGTTCGGGCGATTACCTCGCCTACGTCAAGAACTACAAGCAGACGCTGCGCAACCTTGCGAAGTGCGGCATTCGGACGGTCTGCTACAACTTCATGCCGATTCTCGACTGGACGCGGAGCGACCTCGCCTACGAACTGCCCGACGGCTCAACCTGCCTCGGCTACAACGAATACGAGGTCGCGGCGTTCGACCTCTACTCGCTGAAACGTCCCGGCGCGGAGGCGGACTACGACGCGAAGACGAAGGCACGGGCGAAGAAACTGTGGGCGGCCTACGGGTCGGCCCAGCGCAAGCGCGTGGAGAAGTCCATCCTCACGGGGTTGCCCGGTACGGTGGACGACCTCACGCCGCGTGAGTTCCTGAAGCAGCTCAAGACCTACGAGGGCATCGGCGACCGCGAACTGCGCGAGAACATGTATGCATTCCTCAACGAGATCACGCCCGTTCTGGAGGAGTGCGGCGTCGACATGTGCATCCACCCCGACGACCCGCCGCACCCGATCTTCGGCCTGCCGCGCATCCTCTCGACGGCGGAGGATATCCGCGAGATGGTGAAGCGGTGTCCCTCGAAGCACGTCGGGCTGACGCTCTGCACGGGTTCGCTCGGCGGTTCGCTCGCGAATGACGAAGTCGCCATCTTCAGGGAGTTCGCCAGGCGCATCTTCTTCTGTCACTTCCGCAACCTCGAATACCAGGAGAATGGCGTCTTCCACGAGTCGCGCTGCCATCTCGTCGGCAAAACGGATCTCCCCGCCCTGATGGTCGCCCTCCTGAGGGAGGAGAAGCGGCGCGGCGAAGGCATCGTGGTGCGGCCCGACCACGGGCGGCTGATGGAAATCGACAAGGGGCGCAAATGCTACTGCGGCTATTCCTACGGCGGCCGCCTCGTCGGCCTCGCCGAACTGCGCGGACTTGAAATTGGCCTCAAATATGCCTATCCGTCCCTTCGGGAAGGAGCGATGAAATGACGAAGAAACCCTTCATCAACGACGACTTCCTACTGACGACCCGCACGGCGCACGAACTCTACCACGGCTATGCAGAGAAGATGCCAATCATCGACTACCACTGCCACCTGCCGCCGAAGGAAATTGCGGAGGACAGGCGGTGGGACGACATCGCCGAGATCTGGCTCGGCGGCGACCACTACAAGTGGCGGCAGATGCGTTCGAACGGCGTGGACGAGCGGTTCGTGACGGGTGACGCGCCGTGGCACGACAAGTTCGTGAAGTTCGCCGAGACGATGGAACGGCTTGTCGGCAATCCTCTCTTCGACTGGTCCCACCTCGAACTCGCCCGCTACTTCGGCGTGACGGAACGCCTTTCGGGGACGAGTGCGGAACGCATCTGGAAGGCCTGCAACCGCAAACTTGCGGGGCGGGGTTTCTCGGCGCGCGGGCTCATGGAGAAGTCGAACGTGAAAGTCGTCGCCACGACCGACGATCCGACCGACACGCTCGAACACCACCTCGCGATCGCCGCAAAGCCGTTCGCCACGCGCATCCTGCCGGCCTGGCGTCCGGACAAGGCCTCGAAAATCGACGAAACCGCCGCGTGGAACGCATGGATGGACAGGCTTTCCGCTGCGGCGGAAACGCCCGTGAAGACGTGGGACGACTATCTTTCCGCCATGGCGAAGCGGCACGACTTCTTCGCGAAGGCCGAGTGCGTGATTTCCGACTACGGAACGACGGAGGTTTTCGCCGCGCCCTACACCGAGGCCGAAATCAGGCGGATCTTCAGGAAGACCCGCGCCGGAAAGTCCCCGACGGCGGACGAGGCGCGTCAGTTCAAGAGCGCGTGGCTCTACGAGGGTCTGAAGGCGGATGCCGCCGCCAACTGGACGGCGCAAATCCACTGCAACTGCCTGCGGAACACAAACTCTGCGATGTTCGGGAAGATCGGGCCCGACACGGGTTTCGACTGCATCGGCGACTGGAGCGTAAACGAATCGCTGGCGCGGCTCTTCGACCGCCTCGAACGGACGGACAGTCTGCCGCGCACAATCCTCTACTCGCTGAACCCGAAGGATACCGAAATGCTCGCCTCACTTATGGGCTGCTTCCAGAAAAGCCCCGTGCGCGGCAAGATCCAACTCGGCGCGGCGTGGTGGTTCCTCGACCAGAAGGACGGCATGCGCCGACAGCTGGAGGCCCTCGCGGCGCTCGGCTGCCTCGGCAATTTCGTCGGAATGCTCACGGATTCGCGTTCCTTCCTCAGCTACACGCGGCACGAATACTTTCGGCGGCTGCTCTGCCAGAAGTTCGGCGCGGAAGTCGAGCGCGGCGAATTGCCGAACGACCTGAAGTGGCTCGGCGGGCTCGTTCAGGACATCAGCTACAACAACGCGAACCGCTATTTCTTTGCGCCGCAGGCATAAGTGCGGGTGCGCGTCCGCTTCGCTTGATCGGACGCGCACCTGACTATCTGGCGATTTCGTCCAGCACCGCCCTGGCCGTGGAAATCACGCGCTCCTGATCTGCGCCCAAATCGTAGTAGAGCGGCAGGCGCACGAGCGTGTCCGCATAGCGGTCGCAGTTCGGGAGGTTGCGTCCGTCGTGCTTCGCCTTGTAGAATGCGGAGGAATGGAGCGGTAGGTAGTGGAAGACGGTGAGGATTTCCGCCTCGCGCATCCGCGAAATGAACGCCGACCGCTTCGCAAGGTCTGGAAACAGCAGATAGAACATGTGTGCGTTGTTCGTCGCATACGACGGAACGTAGGGCGTCGCCACGCCCCGCGTTCCCGCGAACGCGGTATTGTACCGCTCCCAGATGCGTTTGCGTTCGGACTGTATTTCGTCGAGGTGCTCAAGTTGTGCCCAGAGGAACGCCGAGACGATTTCCGTCGGTAGGAACGAACTGCCCGTATCCACCCAGCCGTACTTGTTCACTTCGCCGCGGTAGAACTCGGCGCGGTTCGTCCCCTTCTCCCAGACGATTTCGGCGCGGCGGACGAAGCGTTCGTCGTTGACGACGAGCATACCGCCCTCGCCCGAAATAATGTTCTTCGTCTCGTGGAAGGAGAACGTCGCCAAGTGTCCGATTGAACCGAGCGGACGACCCTTGTAGAACGAGTCAACCGCCTGCGCGGCATCTTCGACGACCAGCAGGTTGTATCGGTTCGCAATCGCCATGATGGCGTCCATGTCGCATGCGACGCCCGCATAGTGGACGGGCACGATGACCTTCGTTCGCGGCGTAATGAGCGGTTCGATGAGATTCGCATCAAGGTTCGGCTCGTCCACACGGCTGTCGGCGAATACAATCTTCGCCCCCTGTCGGACGAACGCCAACGCCGAGGAGACGAACGTGTAGGACGGGACGATTACCTCGTCGCCCGGCCCGACCCCCGTGAGTATCGCCGCCATTTCCAGCGCGTCCGTGCAGGAGGTCGTGAGCAGACATTTGCGAAAGCCGTAGCGCGTCTCGAAGAACTGCTGGCAACGAGCGGTGAACTCCCCGTTGCCGGAAATCTTGCCGCCCAGAATGGCCTGGTTGATGTAGTCAAGTTCACGCCCCGTCTTGTGCGGACGATTGAAGTGAATCATTTTACGAACTCTCCGTAGACGGCGCACGTCTGCCGCGCCATAATCGACAGGTCGAACCGCCTTCGCGCATCCGCCCGAAGGTCGCCGAACCTCATTCCCCTGATGCGCACCAGCGCATCCGCAAACCGTTCAATCGGATTGTCGCCGGCCACGAGCAGTCCGTCCACCCCCGACCGCACGACATCAAGCGCACCGCCAAAAGCTCTGGCGACTACGGGCTTTCCCATCATCAGCGCCTCCGCCATCGAAAGCCCGAACGCCTCCGGCTTCGTCACATTGGCCGACACGACGACGTCCGCCAGCGACAGGCACTCGGGAATCTGCGACTGCGCCCCCGCGAAAACGACGGCTTCCCCCAGACCCAGTTCGCGGACAAGACCCTTCAATTCGGCAAGATACCCCTCCTTGCCGCGCTCCGCCCCGCCGACAATCACCAGTTGCGCGTCCGCCATCTTCAGCCGCGCGAAGGCGCGAATCAGCGTGTCGTAGCCCTTCAGCCGCGTGATACGGCCGACGGACATCACGACGAACTTTCCGTCCAGCCGCCAGTCGCGGCGCATTTGCGCGGCGGTCTCGCGATCGACTCCCGCCGGATCGAAGCGCGTGGAATCGACGGCATGGGGCACGATTCTCAGGCGCTCGGCCGCGATTCCGTAGGCGGACTTCAGGTAGTCCGCAACAAACGACGAGGGGCACATCGTCAGTTCGCCGCGCACCATGACGCGGGAATAGCGCGAAATCGAGTTCGCCCCGTGTGCGTAGGTCATCCAGCGGATGCGCAGACCACGGCTCGCCCAGACGAAGAGCCACGCGGGGACACGCGAATGGGCGCAGACGACGTCCGGCCTTTCCGCCTTCAGCAGCCGTCTCAGCCGCGCCGCGCGGGCGAAATAGGTCAGTGGATTCTTGGACTTCAGGTCAAGGTTGACGTGTCGGCCGCCGTCCCGCTCGATTTCGGCGGCGAGTTTCCCGCCTTTTGACACGACGACGTTCTGCCAGCCGTTCGCGACGAGCAAACGGTTGAGGAGGACGGCGTATCGTTCGACACCACCCTCCTCCATCGCCGGGACAAGTTGCAGGGCCTTCATCTTCGCCCGGTCAATGCGTCTTGATTTTCCCGGAAGATGTGCGCGGGAACGGCTCCGTTCGCACGATTACCTTGGATATCCGTTTGTAGACGGGCAACGCACGGTTGAGAGCCTCAATCGACTTGCGAAGCGAGGCCTCTGGTACGGAGCCGTAGACCTCCGCCTGAATCGTGCGCGTCGCACCGTCACCCGACACCATCGCCTCCAACACGCCCGGGAGCGCGTGGAGTTTCGCTTCCAGTTCCTCGGGGGCTATCTTCTTGCCGGACGAAAGGACGATCGTGCGCGACGCACGTCCCGTAATCCAGACGTAGCCGTCCGCGTCGATGCTCCCAATGTCGCCCGTATGGAACCAGCCTTCCGCGTCAATTACGGCGGCCGTCTTCTCGGGCTTGTGGTAGTAGCCCTTCATGACGTTCGGGCCGCGCACGAGCAGTTCGCCCGAATCGGAAACTTTCGTCTCGACCTCGGGGTGCTGCGCCACGCGACCCGCGCTGCCGACGTGGGGGTCGCAGTCGCAGGGTGCGACGGAGAAGAGCGCCGCCGTTTCGGTCAGCCCGTAGCCGGTGAGAACCTGCACGCCGAGGCTCTGCAGCCGTTCGTAGGTTCGCCGCGGCTGGGGTGCGCCGCCCGTCAGGATCCAGTCAATCGGCGTGCCGAGCGCATCTTCGGCGCTCTTCCCGTGCTGGGCGATCTTTGCCGCGAGGATTTCCGCGAGAGCCGGCACGAGGAAGATGAAGTTCACGCGGAAACGTTCGACCGCATCGTAAATGCGGCGGAAGTCGGGGCACACGCCGAGCGCGACGCCGTTGACCAGCATGTCATACGCCGTGCAGATGCCGAAGATGTGGTAGAGCGGCAGAAGCATCAGCGAACGGCTGCCGGGCTTCATCTTCAAGGTGGGCGTCCACGCCTCGCAAAACGTCTCGATGGCGCGAATCGTCTGCTCCGCACCACGCGGCTCGGCGGTCGTCCCGCTCGTGAAGACAATCATGGAGGTCTTCCGCGTGTCAACCGACTCGCGGTCCCAAATCGTCTTGAGCCCGCAGGCGATGGCCTTACGCCCCGCCTCAAGGAAGAAGTCCGTCTTGCGCGAACCAAAACCGCCCGTGGCAAGCCCCGGCATCAGCGCGGCAACAGCACGTGACTTCTCGGCGTAGAGTGCGGAGTGAACGAGCACGGAGGCGGAAACGGTGCGCAGACGCGACACGATCTCCTCCGCCGACAAGTTCACGTCAATCGGCACGACCGTCGCCCCCGAGAAGAGGCACGCCGCGTGGGTCGCCATCCACTCGTAGGAGTTCTCGCCGATGAGCCCAATCACCCCGCCGGGCGCATTGTTCTCGATAATCCATGAAATTACCGCGATGTCGTCGGTGAACTGCCGCCAGGTGATTGGCAGATAGCGGTCGCCCGACGTCTGCAGAAACGCCGCGTCCGCCGGATGCTCCGAGCGGAAGCGCTTGAATTCGTCAAAGAGTTTCATAGGTGTTCTTGATTTCCTGCCACGTGCGGGCGGCGAAAAACTTGGCGATTGCCGCATCGTATTCGGCGGTGTGAGCAAACGCCTTCTTCATCAGGCGCAGTCGCGTTTCAAGCCCGATCGTTCCCTGATGCGCGGCAAGTTCGTCGGCAATTTCGGCGTAGTCGTGCGGGTCCGTCACCGAAGCGACGCGCAAGTAGTTTTTCGCCGAGGCGCGCACCATGCACGGGCCTCCGATGTCGATGTTCGTTCGCGCCATTTCGGGCGTGACGTCCGGCTTCGCCACCGTTTCCCGAAAGGGATAGAGGTTCACGACGACCATGTCGATCGGTCGGGCGCAAAGCCGCCTCAGGTCAGCCTGATGCGCCTCGTTGTAGGTCTCCGAGAGAAGTCCGAGGTAGATTTTGAAGTCAAGCGTCTTCACGAGACCGCCCTGCATCTCCGGCTGACCCGTGTAGTCCGAAACCGCCACGAGCGTTTCCGCCGCCGCCGCACCGAGAATTTCCTTCACCTTCGAGTAGGTTCCGCCCGTCGAATAGATCTTCACGCCCGGGCACGCCTTGACGAGAGCCGGCACGAAGGCCTCCAGCCCCGTCTTGTCCGAGACGGACATCAGAACGCTCTTCACCGCAACGCGGTTGTCAATCTTTCTCACGATATTCAGCGACATGGACGCTCCTTTCATTTTTCAGCATATTATATCATATTCGCCGCGTTTCGTTGAAAACACCGTTCCTCACATCCCCACGCCTGAAATCGTGTCGTGCCGCATCCACGCGGTGCGCATGAACTTGACCGAACGGGAGAAAATCTGGTCTACGTTTGCTGCAGACGAGACGTCGAGGAAGTCGCGGATCTCCTCGCTTGAAAGGACGAACCGCGTCTTCAGCAGATGCACATAGGCGCGTTCGGGGTCTTCGTTCCAGAGTTCGCGGAAGCAGTAGTGCGTCAGCCGCCACGCCTCGCTCCGCAGAACCCTTCCGTCCTCCTGCGGCAGAACGAGTCCCTCCCTTTCGCCATCTGAATCTGGATGCGCCCCCTCGATTGAGATTTCGCCATGGCGGTTCGGGTCGGCGTTCAGTACGTAGCCGCGCACGTAGGTGCGAAGCCATCCCTGCAGACTGCCGCCGTCGTTGCGGAAGAGACCGATTTTGCCGCGTCCGATCATATCTGCGTAGAGCATCCCCATCAGGTCGCCGGCCGTCAGCGAATAGCGCCGCATCATCGTGGCGCTCCGCTGGGACTTCGCCTCCGGCTCGACGACGCGCACCCAGATGAGTTTCCATCCCTCGTCCGAACCCGTGCGGATGAGTTCAAGCCAGTCGCCATCGCTGATTTTCGCCGCACTCATGCGAACGTCAGCCCTCCCGGTATCGGCGGTCTGCCGGGACGGTGCAACCACAGGGCCGTCTCGTGCTTGCCGCGAACAAACTCCGCGTAGGTGAGCGAAGCCCGCCCGTCCACGACGTTCAGCCGTCGCCCGGCAAACTCGAAGACGGCGGAAGGCACGGGGGCAGCCGTCCCGTCGCGCACCTCAATCGGCAGAACCGTCTCGGCCGTTGCGCCGGGCGGGAACGTCAGCCGTGCCGTCCAGCGCAGGGCGGCATCCTTCTCCGGATGCGAGGCAAACGTGAAGGCGATCGTCTTGTCGGGCGGCGTTCTCATGCGCGAACCGTGCCGTCGCCCTCAACGGTGTACTTGTAGGTCGTCAGCTCCTCAAGCCCCATCGGGCCGCGTGCGTGGAGTTTGTCGGTTGAGATGCCGATTTCCGCACCCATCCCGAACTCCGCGCCGTCCGTGAACCGCGTTGAGGCGTTGTGGTAGACGCAGGCCGAATCGACGTCGCGCAGGAACTCCGCCGCACGGGCCGCGTCGTTCGTGACGATGCAGTCGCTGTGGTGCGAGGAGTGGGCGTTGATGAAGTCGATTGCCGCCCGGTAGTCGGGCACGGTCGCCACGTTGAGGTCGAGCGAGAGATACTCCGTCCCCGCGCCGTCCGAATGAAGAACAACCCCCCGCGCCTTCGCCCACGCCTCGACACGCGGCAGAAAGGTTTCTGCAATCCGCTCGTTCACGAGCAGGCATTCCGCCGCATTGCAGGCGCTCGGACGCTGCACCTTCGCATTGTCGAGAATCGCGAGGGCCATGTCGAAATCCGCCGCGTCGTCCACGTAGACGTGGCACACGCCCTTGTAGTGCTTCAGCACGGGGATGAGCGCCGCCTCGCACATCGCCCGAATCAGGCGTTCGCCGCCACGTGGGATCGCCACGTCTATCAGCCCGACCGCCCGCACCATCTCGCGCACCGCCGCATGGTCGAGCACCCTCACAAGTTGAATCGCGTCGCAAATGCCGCGCCCGCCGTCCACGGCGGCGAGGGCCTTCGACACGCTCGCCGCAAGTGCCGCATTCGAGCGAATCGCCTCCTTCCCGCCGCGTAGGATGATGGCGTTCCCCGTCTTCAGACAGAGGGCCGCCGTATCGACGAAGACGTTCGGACGCGACTCGAAGACGACCGCGACAACCCCGAACGGCTCGCGCACCTTGCGGATCGTGATTCCGCTCGGACGCTTCCGCATCCAGATCGTCTCGCCCACGGGGTCGGGCAGTTGCGCCACGAACCGAACGCCCTCCACCATCGACCTGAAGCGTCCCTCGGTCAGCGTAAGCCGATCGACCATCGCCGGCGAAAGCCCGGACTGCCGCGCCGCCGCGACATCCTCGGCATTCGCGGCGAAAATGGCCGATGCATCCGATTCGAGTGCCCCGGCAATCGCCCGAAGTGCCGCGTTCTTGTCGTCCGTTGAAAGGCGACGGAGGGCTGCCGCCGAGGTGCGGGCCTTCACCGCCATGTCATGTATGAGTTCCGCCGTTTCCATGGCGCAGTATTATACTAAATCTTTGAGACCTCGTGCACAACGACTCTCTTCACCTCTCCCCCGAAACGGTCGAATCGACGGCTCGGTCAAGTCCGACTCGCTTGCCCACGTGCGCACCCTCTACCGACCGCTCCGGCAGGGCGATGAACTCGTTGAGTTCCTTGCGGATTTCACACCAGCGCGGCAGGCGCCTGTCCATCGTCCGCTCGAAGAGACGCGAGTGGTTCGGCACTGACAAATGGACGATCTCGTGCGTCACCACGTATTCGATGCAGCGGATCGGCACGCGGGCCAGCGCGAGGTTGAACCGGATCCGCCGCGTCCGGGCGTTGCACGAGCCCCAGAGGTTCTTCATCCGCCGGACGTCAAACGCGATCTCGCCGTCCTCGCCGGCCGTCGCCGCGCAACGCGCCACAAGCCGCGTCAGGACACGCTTCAGCTCGTCGCGGGACCAGCCGGCCATCCGCGCCTCTCGTGCGGCGCGGGTCTCAAGTCCGCGTCCCGCAAGCACGATGTCGCCTCCCACGATACGCACGCTCGACGGCTCCACCGTCTTCCGCACGACCAGCCGATACCGCCTGCCGAGGAGGTAGACGCTCTCGCCGCTTTCGTATTCGCGGCGCGTCTGGCGCGGCTGCGCCAAGACGGCGGCGACCTGCTTCCGAAGCCACGGCGCCTTCGAGACGAGGAAGCTCCGCAGGTCGGCGTCCGGCAGATCGAGCGGCGCGCTCACGTGCACGTATGCGTCCGGCGGGAACACCGACAGGTGCGTGTGCTTGATCGCCTTGCGCTCGACCGCGACCGCGAGGCCCGCGACAGTGACGGACTGGGTGAGATGGAGAGGTCTCATGGCCTTGCGCATCCCATCAACCCCGTCTGGCGGAATCGGCCGATTCGGGGTCGAACTCGCCCTGCCGCTCGACGATGCGGTAGACCTCCTCCGCCGCGTACGCCGTCCCGGCGAGCGCCGTGGCGAGTGCACGCTCGACCTTCTTGCGCCGCACCGCGTTGGTGCGGAAGCCCGGCTTGACGGACTCCACGGCCGCCGCGTAGACCTTGAGCGTCCGCTCGACGTCGCCGCCGAGATTGTCCAGCAGGTTCTTCTTCGCCTCTGTGTCGATGCGCGGGTCGCGGCTCTCCCGCTCGGCGCGGAGCTCCGCGCAGAGCCGGGCCATGCCGTCGAGGAACTTCTTATACGCGATCTTCTCCTGGAGGTAGTCGGCCAGCAGCCGGTTGATGCGCGCGGAGAACGCGCCGTTCGTGTAGTCCTCGATCGCGCCCTGGATGCTCTCGAAGAGATGCTTGTAGTCGACGACGAGTCCGTAGTCCTTGTTCTCGCCGTTCAGGCGGTTCACGCGGCAGACGGCCTGGAAAAGCGTGTGGTCCTTCATCTGCTTGTCGATGTAGAGGTAGGTGCAGGCCGGCGCGTCGAAGCCCGTCAGCAGCTTGTCCACGACGATCAGGAGCTTCATGGCGCTCGGACATTCGACGAACATCTTCTTCGCCCACTCCTCGAACTCCTCCGGGGTGCGTCCGTCGAACATCCACGTGGCGACCTTGTGCTTGTATTCGGCCTCGGTGGCGACTTCCCCCGTGTAGCCCTCGGAGAGACCCGGCGCCTTGCCGTCGTAGCTCGTCACGACCGCGCAGCGTCCCTTGAGCGGCGTCCCGCCGTACTCGAACATCTCGTAGTAGCGGAACGCCTGGTAGACGTTCTCGCAGACAAGCATGGCGTTCCCCCAGCCGTTCTTGAACGCGGGCTTGAGGAGCATGTCCTTGCTGATGTCCGCCACGATGCGCGTCAGGCGCTCCTTGGACGAAAACAGGTTCTGCATCTTCGCCCACCGCGCCTTGAGGTCTTCCTTGGCGCGGGGCGTGAGGGACTTCGTCGATTCCTCGAAGAGCGAGTCGAAGGTGACGTCCTCCTTCAGGTGCTGCTCCACGTCCCGCGCCTCGTAGCGGAGGTCGAGGATCGTGCCGTCGTTCACGGCCTCGTCGAACTTGTAGGTGTGGATGTAGGGGCCGAAGTTCGCGGCGGACGTCTGCTCGCCCTTGTCGACGCGAAGGAGGGGCGTGCCCGTGAAGCCGACCAGCATCACGCCCTCGCCCATGATCCTCTTCATGGCCCTGTTGAGCACGCCGCCCTGCGTGCGGTGGCACTCGTCGACGAAGACGTAGAGGTTCCCCTTGGCCTTGAACCCGGCGGGCAGCCGCTCCGCGACCTGCGCCATGTACTGCGCGACCGTCGGCGTGCCGTTGAGCTTCCTGTCGATGGCCGAGAGCCTCTTCCTCTTCCCGTCGTGCGCGACGCCGAACTTGTGGACGAGCGTCGTGACAAGCCAGTCCCTGTTCGCGTTGAGCGTCCGGATGAGATCGTCGCCGCTCGTCGCCCGGTGCGGCGTCTCGCCCGCTTCGCGAAAGCCGTTGGTAATCTGCTTGTCGAGCTCGTCGCGGTCGGTGATGATCACGACCCGCGCGTCCTTCTCGTTCTCGCGGATCCACTGCGCGAGCCACACCATCATGAGCGACTTGCCCGACCCCTGCGTATGCCAGATGATGCCGCTTTCCTTCTTCGCGATGCGCGGCTTCGCGGCGTCGAGCGCGAAGACCTGGTTCGGACGCATCACCTTCTTGACGCCCGCGTCGAAGACGATGGAGTCGTGGACGAGCCCGAGAAACCTCTTCGGCTCGAACATCTGGAGGATCGCGCGGTCCATCGCGTTCTTCACCTCGGCCGGCGTAAAGGCGCTCTCCGCGCACGGGCTGCCGCACGGCTCCTTCCACTTGAGCCAGTATTTCGGCGGCGTGAGCGTCGTCCCGTACTTGACGCCCTCGGACTCGCTGCCCGAGACGAGCAGCTGCGCCGTCGCGAAGAAGCCGGGGATCTCGCCGTCCTGCTGGTTGCGCCAGTTCTGGCGGACGCCCTCCTCGACGGAGACCGTCGCCTTCTTGAGCTCGATGACGGCGAAGAGGATGCCGTTCACGTAGAGGCAGACGTCGGGGCGGCGATGCGCGGCCTCGCCGCCCGCCGTCGCCACGCGCACCTCCTCGGCGACCGAGAAGACGTTGTTGGACGGCGTCTTCCAGTCGACGAGCCACGCCTGACGCTGCGGCCTGCCCGGCTCGGTCGGGACCGGCACGGGGTAGCGCAGCATGCGGTAGACCTCCTTGTTGGCGTTGTAGAGCGCCGACTTGGAGGCGCAGTGCGCGGCCTGCTTCAGTTTCGCGACGACGCCCGAGACCTGGTTCGGCGTGAGGCGCTGGCGGCTGGCGAGGAACTCCCGCAGAACGGCCTCGTTGACGGGCCCGTTGTCGCGGTCCTTGAGATTGCCCCAATACCCGTAGCCGAGCCGCGTGCGCAGCTGCGCCACGACCCGGTCCTGGACGGCGCGTTCGATTTCAACGGTCATGTCGATTCCTCCTCGGTTGGCGTGAAGCCATGATAAACGATGTCGCCCGCGTCGCCGCCGCAGATCTCGGCGACGATCGCGTTAAGCGCCAGGCACTCGGCGCGGGTGATGTGCGCGGGCTTCAGCCCCTGCGGGTTCGGTGCGCCGCGCGTGAGCGCGAGCGGCCTCAGCATCAGAAGCCGCCCCTCGGCGCAAGCGTCGAAGAACCGCCCGCTCGGCTTGAAGCGCGGCGGAAACGGCTCGCTGCGCAAGACGATGAGCGGGTAGCCCGCATCGACCGCCGCGTAGGCAATCGCCTTCTCGCCGTCGCTGACGCATGGCGAGCAAAGGGCCGCGCCGTTTTTCGCAGCCTCGAAAAGCGCGGCCTTCTTCGCCGCGAACTCGGGCGTCTCAAAGGCCGTCTCGCGGGTCACGCGATAACGCTTCGCCGCGCCAGTCGCCAGGCCGCGCTTTTCCTCGCGCCTGAACGCGAAGAACCGCCGCGAGCACTGGACCTGCGCGATCTCGGCCCGCTGCAGCAGAAAGCCGTTGCCGTAGGCCTCGAAGGCCCGCCCGTTTGCCGACAGCCGCCTCACGCCCGTAAAGAGGTCGCGATGCGCGAGGCGTAGCGCCGCGCGGCGCGGGTTGTCGATCACGTAGCGAACCATCTTCTCGAGCTGGCCTTCGCTCGTCAAGATGCGGTCGTGATAGCCCGGCTCCCAGAGCGACGGCGTAACCGCCGCGCCACCTGACGCGCGCGAGTCCGGTGCGCCGCGCGTGAGCCCCTGCGGGTCCGGTGCGCGGGGCGTCAGCCCCTGCTCGTTCGGTGCGCCGCGCGTCAGCGCGCGCGCAACCTGCGAGCACTTGCCCTTGAAGCCCGCCATGATCGAGCCGAGCGGGCGGCCGATCTCGCGCGTGACGAAGAGGATCCCGTGAAAGTGGTCGGGCATCGCCTGCGCGAGAAGCGGCTTGACGCCCGGCACGTGCTCGCCGATCTTCATGAACTCTTCGGCGACCCGCCGCCCCAGCTCGCTCGGCTCGAAAAGCGGCGCGTTCACCGCCTTGAGCACGGCCTCGCCCAGGCCGCTCACCGAAAGCGGCGTCTCAGGCCCCGCCGCCGCGCCGCCGGTTCGGTGGCCCTCGCCTTGCGTCTCGCCGGTTCGGTGCGTCGGGCGTAAGCCCGTGACGATACGCCCCAGGAGCGGCCGCCGCCCCGCGACCTCAAGGGTAATCAAATAGATCGACCGCCCCCTGTAGTCGTGAGCGAAGCACCGCCGCTTCATCGAATGAGTGAACTCGCGCGCTGCCGTCGCCATCTCAGACCCCCAATCTCGTCTTACCGGTGAGCAGGTCCTGCATCATGCCCTGCTTGACCTTCTCGTATTTCGCCCGCTTCGCCTCCAACGCCGCGATCTCCGCGTCCATGTCCGACAGAACTGACGCAATCGCCTTCTGCTCGGCAAGGGTGGGGGGAATGGTAAAAATCAGACTCTCAATGTCTCTCGCGTTGAGATTGTTGATTGCCGATCCGGTCAAGATGTCATCAAGCTGGCGACGGTAAGACGCCGACTGCAAGAGATAGCCAATCAAGCCGGGATCGACAGACCCGTTCGGGCGAAACACAGCCATGAACGCGCCAAACGCAACGCGCTTACGCTCTCCGAGCGAAGCAGACTTTCCGACAAGGTTGCGGCTTCCGTTTGCCGCGCAAATCAGAATGTCGCCCAATCGCATATACTGGTCTTCGCCGATACACGTATCGTCTACGAACAACACGTCGTCAAAATTGATAGCGTCATTCTGAACATTGTTGGAACGAAGCAGCATCGTCTTGCCGGCAGACTCTTGCGAAGACGCCTGTTCAGGCTTAAAGCCTACGCCTCTGATGGCTACTCCGCAATCCCCCAGCCGCTTTTCAACCCACGCCCCGGTGAAGCCCGCGAGGCGGCGGCGCGGCGCGAATTCCCTTTCGCGGCAATTGCAAAGCCCCCTGCGGGCGCGTCGGAGATGCGCCCCTACCGTCGTGCCGCGGTCGGGCGGCGTCCCCGCTTCCAGCAGGTCCTGCATCGCGCCTTGACGGATCGCGCGCTTCTTCCCGATCAGCGCCGCCATCGCCGCCAGCAGCCCGTCCACGTCCGACAGCGCCGCCGCAATCGCCCGCTGCTCGGGGAGGGGAGGCATCAGGTAGAGCGCGTCCTTGACATACTTGAAATGCCGCGAGTATCCGAGATTCGGGATGTCGAGCCCCTGCAACAAATAAGACAAGAACCTCGTACAGGAATTTTTCCCGAGAAGAAGCTGCGTGCCGTCCGCGCCCACCACGAAATCACTGCTCATGTATTTGACGATGCGCGTGTGGTCTCCGAAGACGATCACGCCGTCTTCCGGCACCTTAAGCAAATGCGTGTCGTCATCGGTATACCCGACGACCGTTTCCTGCCCTTGGTCAACAATGGGGAATCGGCCGCCTTCAAGGTATTGCTCTGACGGCACCTGATATCTCTTTGAGGGAAGATGGTCGAACACCTGGTCAAACCGCCTCACCTCCCAGTCCTCCGGGACGGGGCCGAGCTCGCTGTCCTTGTAGCGCGTCGTCTTCATCTCGCCGCCCCCTTGCGCCTCTTTGCGGCGGCCGGCGACGGCGTCTCCGCACGCCGCGCCCTGCACCTCCGTGATTTCGCCCATTGCCAATGGGCGAAATGCCGCAAGCCTATCGTCGGCCTCCAATTCGCCCATCGTCTCCACCTCCAGTTCTGCAGACCCTGTCCTTCTCATCACGCCTCGATTCCCATCGCCGCGAGATGCTGCGCGACCTTCTTCTCCAGCGCGCGCACCTTCGCCTCGGCGTCGGGCAGCGTCTCGGCATAGCGGGCGGCCAGCGCCTTCGCCTCGGTCACGGCAAGGGCCTTCACGCGGGCGAGCTCGCCCCGGAACTTCGCCCGGAGCGCCTCCGCCCACTTGGCCTCGACGACCAGGCGGCGGACCGCCCGCTCGTCCATCGCGCCGTAATCCGTCACGAGCTTCCGGACGAGATCCCCGTTCGCCGCCTTGATCTCGCGCCGGAGCGCCTTGGCCTTCCCGTCAAGTTCCTTGCGCTCGCGCGCGAGCGCCTCCTCGTCAATCTCCTCTTCGGGATTCTCCTCGGCGAGCCGCTCGTCGATCTCCGCGACCGCCGCCGCGTTCTCCTCCAGCCGGGCCTTGAGCGCGGCGAGGGCGTCCCGCTCCCGGACATGGAACTCGTTCACCACGACCTGCACCGGCAGGAGGTCGCACGCGTAATCCTCCCAGCCGGCGTTCTTCTTCGCGGGCGGCTGCAGCTCGACCGTCCAGCCGTCCCGCGAGACGAGGTAGCAGTCGTCCTGCATCGTCTCGGCCCAGTAGTTCATCAGGTGCTCGTACGGCGCGTAGAGATCGACGAGCGGACTCTTCAGCTTTGCCATCTCGCGCATCAGCCTGTCGCCCCAGTCGCGGATCAGCGCCTTGGGGTTGTCGCCCCGCTTGAGGCGATCGCGCCCCTGCCCGACGAAATAGCGCATCCACGTCTCGACCGCCGCGAGATACGCCGCCGCCGCGTCCGCCGTCACGGGGTCCTTCTCCAGGAGCGCCGCGACGTCGCCGTCCCTCATCCGCACGTAGCCCTTGCGGAGCGGCCTGAAGAGCGCCGCCGGGCATTTCGCCGCGTCCCTCTCCGGGATGCCGCCCTTGAGGTGGGCGACGATGTCCTGGCGGACCTCCTTGTCGGCCGGCGCGACGTAGCGCGGGATGTTGAGGTTGAAGCCGTTCCGCTCGATCTCGTCATACGGGACCAGCCGGGCGTAGTGCGGGACGTCCGCCTGCGCCTCCCACGTGTCGACGATGCGGCGGATGTCGCACTCGCGCAGGCGGTTCTTCGCGCCGTCCTTGGCGAAGCCGTCCTTGGCGTCGATCATGAAGACGCCCTTGGACGCCGTCGCGCCGCCCTTGTCGAGGATGACGATGCAGGCCGGGATGCCCGTGCCGAAGAAGAGGTTCGCCGGGAGGCCGATGACGCCCTTGACGAGATGCCGCCGGACGATGAACGTGCGGATCTCGCCCTCCGCGTTCCCGCGGAAGAGGACGCCGTGCGGCAGGATGATCGCGCCCTTGCCGTCGGACTTGAGCGACTTGACCATGTGCAGGAGGAAGGCGTAGTCGCCGCACTTCGGCGGCGGCACGGGCGCGACGCCGGCCTCGTGGCCCCAGCGCCGGAACGGGTCGTTCTCCTGCGCGCCCTTCATCCAGCCCTTGACCGAGAACGGGGGGTTCGCGAAGCAGTAGTCGAAGGTCTTCAGGTGCGTGTCGTCGACCTTGTGGAGGGGGTCGGAGAGCGTGTTGCCGTGCTTCAGCTCCGCGTCGTCGATGCCGTGGATGACCATCGACATCTTCGCCATGCCGATCGTCGCGAGGTCCATCTCCTGGCCCTCGATGGCGATCTGGTCGAACGGGCGGTTCGCCTCGGCCGCCGCCCGGATGAGGAGCGAGCCCGATCCGCACGTCATGTCGTAGACGGAGATCATCGGGCGCCTGTCCGCCGCGATGTCCACGACCCGCGCCGTCACGCGGCTCACCTCGCCGGGGGTGTAGAACTGGCCCTTCGACTTGCCGGACTGCGTGGCGAAGTTCTTCATCAGGTACTCGTAGGCGTCGCCGATGAGGTCGTCGTCCGCCGCCCGGTTGCTGGACAGGTCGAGGTCCCTGTCCTGGAAGACGCCGATGAGGTTCGAAACGGTCTCGACGAGGTCCTTGCCCTTGCCGAGCTTCTGCTCGTCGGCGAAGTCCGCGTTCGTGATCGTCCCCGCCAGCTGCTCGTTCGCCTCGCCGATGCGGGCGAGGACGACGTTCATGCGCTCGCCGATGTCCGGCTTGCCCTTGAGCGCGACGAGGTCGTCGAAGGCGCAGCCCTCGGGGAGGTCGATGTAGAGGTCGGCGTCGCCGTTCCGGGCGCGGTCGCTGATGTACTTGATGAAGAGCACGACCAGCACGTAGTCCTTGTACTGGCTTGCGTCCATGCCGCCCCGCAGTTCGTCGCACGCCTGCCAGAGCTTCGTGTAGAGCTGAGACTTCTTGATGGCCATAAAGCGCTTCCCTTTTTCATTCGTCCTGATATTCGATTCGCTTTCCGTTCTCTCGTACTACGCCATCCAGCAAATCAAGACGTTCAGGCTGGACGTTTTCGAGATCAATCAACACGTAATTCGTCTTCATTTTGATTTCCTTTGAGCCAATCGCCGGCGTGCTGCGGCGTCCGGCAGCGTCTTGTTCCTTGCCATACCGACATTATACCATTTTCCATCGCGGCTATTTTACGCCGCGCCCGTCTCTGCGGCTCGGTGGCTCTACAGGGAAGTCGTACGGTCACGCGGATGCGCACGAGTTGCCGCCAGACTTCGTCGGCAACTGGACGAAGATGACCGCCGCAAGAACGACGGCGCACCCCACGACCTGACCGACCGAAAGGCGGTCGTGCAGGACGAAGTAGCCCGACAGCTCGCCGAACACCGACTCCATCGACAGCAGAATCGCCGCCATCGCCGGGGGCGTGCGGGCCTGGGCGAAGTTCTGGAGCGTGTAGGCGATGCCGCTCGAGAAAACGCCGCAGTAGACGAGCGGCAGCCACGCGGCGACCAGTCCGCCCGCCGCGAGTTTCGCCGATTCCGCCTCCAGCAGCAGGAAAGGTGCGCCCAAGACCGAACAGGTGAGCAGTTGCGTCGCGCTCATCACGAGCAGATCGGACTTCGCGGCAAAATGTCCGACGGTAATCATCTGGATGGCGAAGAAGACGGCGCAGAAGATCGACCAGAGTTCGCCCTTCCCGATTCCGGCGAAGCCGTCCCCGGCCGAAGTCCCCGTCATGCAGATGAGATACGTGCCGACGAGGGCCGTAACCGCACCCAGCCGAATCTTCATGGACGGCATCCGCCGCGTCAGAACCGCCGCGAGAATCGGCACGAAAAGCACGTAGTTCGTCGTCAGGAAGGCGCAAATGCCCGGCGAAGTCGACTCGATGCCAATCTGCTGGGTGGCCATCGCGGCAAAAAGCGGCACGCCACAGCAAATTCCCGCGACTATTGAACGCCGGGCGGATGGGCGCGGCGCGGCGGAGGCGCGGCAGTTCCGAATCAGGATGCAGAAAAGAAGGAATGCGCCGCCGAGGACGTTGCGGAAGACGGTCATGGCGAAGGGCCCCAGTTCCGCCGCGCCGTATTTCTGCGCAAGAAAAGCCGTCCCCCAGATGAAGGTGGTCAGAAAGAGAAAGAAAGGGCCCATTTTGAATCAGTTGTAGTAGGAGAAGTGCTTCTCCAGCCGCTCCATCGTCCACGCGACGATGTAGTTGAAGATGTAGTAGAAAACGCCCGCGGCAATCAGCGGGACCATCGTCGTGTGCGCCGCCGCCGCCATCTTCGCGACGGTGAACATCTCCATCACCGACAGCGTGAACGCAAGCGACGTATCCTTCACGAGCGTAATCACCTCGTTCGTCACCGGCGGAAGGATGCGCTTCACGACCTGTGGGAAGATGACGTGCAGGAACGTGCGGATTCTGCCGATTCCGAGCGACGAGGCCGCCTCGTTCTGTCCACGGTCGATGGATTCAATGCCCGCCCGGTAGATCTCTGCGAAATACGCGGCATAATTGAGCGAAAAGGCAACGACCGCACCGACAAACGGCGAATATCCCGAAAGGGAGACGCGGAAAATGTAGTAAGGACCGAAGTAAATGAAGAGAAGTTGAAGCATCAGCGGTGTGCCGCGCATCACCGAAATGTAGATGCGGAAGACCTGCCGCACCACCGGATTCGCGGACATCCGCCCGAACGCAATCGCCAGCCCGAGCGGAAGCGCGAAGAGAAGCGTCAGCAAAAAGAGCTCGGCGGAGACGCCGAGCCCCTTCAGCAGTCCGAGGATCATCCCCGTGAAGTCCATTGTCTCCGCCCGGCCTACTTCAGCGTGATGACGCTCTGACCGTCAAACCACTTGGCGGAGATCTTCGCCGCCGTGCCGTCCTTCACCATCTCGCGGAGCGTTTCGACGACCGCATCGCGCAAGGCCTCGTTGCCGAGGCGGAAACCGATGCCGTAGGTTTCGGTCATCACGATTTCGGCGAGTTGGACGAACTTGCCCGGCATGTCGGACATCTTCTTCTTCGCGACGCCGACGTCAAGCGCAACCGCGTCCACCGCACCCGATTCGAGCGCCATCACCGCCGAATTGTAGTCGGCGGTCGTGCGCAGTTCCTTGAAGGTCTTGCCGAGGGCTTCCCTGTCGCCGCCCGCCATCAGGGCCTTCTGCACGGGCGTGTCGGTCTGCACGGCGACCGTGCGCCCCGCGAGATCCGCCAGCGTCCGAATCGGCGAACCGACCTTCACGAGCACGACCTGCGAATTGTCGACGTAGGCGGGACTCCACGCATAATTCTTCTCGCGCCCCTGCATCGTGAAACCGTTCCAGATGCAGTCGATTTTGGCGGAGGCGAGCTGCATATCCTTCGCGTCCCAGTTGATCGGACACGCGACGAACTCCCAGTTCCGCCGCCTGCAGACTTCGCGGGCGAGATCGAGGTCGAACCCCTTGTATTCGGTCCCCTCCTTGAAGCCGTAGGGGGGGAACTCGGCGTCGAAACCGACGATGAACTTGCCATCCGTCAGCGTCGAACGCTGCGAGCAACCGCCCACGAGCAATGCCGCAACTGCGGCGAACAGACCCATCGTCAGTTTCTTCATAGCCAAGTTCCCCTATTCCGCAGTCCTTCGATTAGAAGTTGAACGAGACGCCAATCGCGCCCCATGCGAAGTCCTTGCGCGAACCGTAGCTATACCAGCTGTAGGGCATTGCGCGGATTGCGTCGCAGTTGTCGCGCAGGTCGGGATCGACGACGCAGCAGTAGGCGAGTTTCGCGAAAAGGCCGAAGTGTTCGCTGAACTGGTAGTTCAGGTCGAAGCCGACCTTCGCGGTGGCGATACCTGAATTGGCGTGGCGGATGCCGCCGACCTCGGTGTCGAACGCCGTCGGGAAGCACCAGTTGTACTGCGCTTCGCGCCACACGCCCTCGATGTAGGGGGTGATGCGCAGTTCGTCCGTCAGCGCAACATCCTTCTTGAGGCCGAAAATGACAAGGTTCGCACCCTTCGAATACTCGCGCACCGCCGTAATATACGGGACGACGTAGGGGTTCACGAGCGCGAAGCTGTGGTTGAAGTCCCACGTCGTGTGGTTCGAGATGCGTCCGCCCTTGTAGTTCTTCGTCGGGTAGTAGTACCACACGAACGTGGAACGCCAGTCGAGGCCCCAGGTCTTCTCGTCGTCGAACCAGAATGTGCGGCCGAAGTGGAAGTTCGGGTCGTATTCGTTGAACGCCTGGCCGAGTTCGTTGTCGCGGCGGCGCGGCGTGAGGTCGGTGTTGGACCAGAGGCCGAAGCCGATGTAGCCGAGGTCGGCGATGTTGGCGTTCAGGTCAATGTAGCCCTGAAGCGTCGGGTTGTCGTTCACAAGCGACCCGTAGAGCTGGTAGCCCGAATAGAGGCCGTAGTTGCCGAATCCCCAAAACGAAATGAGGCTTTCGTTGTTATTCACTTCCGTTTCGGCCGCTTCGGCCTCTTCGGAACCCGCGAAGGCGCACATCGACGCCGCCGCACTCATCGCAATTAACAGTTTTTTCATGTGTTTTGCAGTTGCTAATGTATGGTTAACAGAACGGTGGTATAGTATACCATTTGTTATGTGTCCGCACAAGAGCGAGAAATTCCGAGGCCTCCCTTCGGCGCGGCGAACCCTTCCTGTCCGACCGCCGAGCCCATATATGGACAACCCACGAGTCCATATATGGAGAACGGATTGTCCATATATGGAGTACCCTCGAGTCCATATATGGAGAACGCCGAGTCCATATATGGACTACCCCCAAGTCCATATATGGACAAGACCTTAGTCCATATATGGAGAACACCCGAGTCCATATATGGACAACCCACGAGTCCATATATTGAGTACGCCAACGCTCCCTGAGGGGGTTCGCCGCGCTCCTTGAGGGGGCCAGACGGGGACTTTCCCGTACACCTTAGTACATAGAGGGCACCGCACCGAATTGCGCCCAATTCGGCAATTTCCGTCCAAAAATCGTGCGCCGCCGCACGCCGTCAGGCAGTCGGCGTGGATGTCCCCAAAGCCGGAGCCGCCGCCCCCCGTTTCAAGATTGAAACCAAAACTCGTCGGAAAACGGTCTATTTTTGAGATTTCTTCCGTTTTCGTCCTTGAATCGGCGGACGATAAATGATATAATGTGCGGTATGAAAATGAGAGTCAATGTCTTCGCGCTCGCGGTCATTGCGACGGCGTGTCTCACCGGGTGCTTTTCCATTCACTCGGCGCAGGTGCCGGGCGAAGTGAACGAGCATCTCGTGGTGCACAACTACGGCTGGTATCTGTTCAACTGCATACCCGTCGGGTGCGGAAACGCCGCGCCCGACGCCTGGGCGCCGTTCGTCATCTTCCGTAACGACGTGCGAATGGACCTCATTCAGGAAATATACACCAATTATGCCGCGAAAAAGGGAAAAACGCCGACAAATCTCTCCTACGATGTGAAGGAGGATGTGATGTTCTCGGTTCCCATCCTCGGCTATACCGTTCCCATTCCCTACCTCCTGACCTACAGGGAAGTGCAACTTTCAGGAGTCCTGCGATGAAAATGACGCTTTTGGCCCTTCTCGCCACCCTGCTCACGGGTTGCGCAACCGTCCGCTACTCCGAAGAGGGCGGGCGGAAGATGGTGGATGTCGAGAACACCTGCTGGACGGTCTACTTCTTCTTCTTCCCGGTCTTTCCGATCGCCTCCGGCGAACCCGACGCGCCGAACGAGGAGATGTGCCGCATCTTCCAGGATTCGGTGACGCTCGAGAACAACATGAAACTCCTCGACTACGCCCGGGTGCGCCACGGGGAGGGCGAGGTGAAGAACCTCACCAGCCGCTTCTCGGATACGACCTACTGCTTTTTCATCAAGCGCTATTCCTGCCAGACGAGTGCGGAACTCGTTGATGGCGTCCAGCGAAACCAATCGACGACAAACCAGCCATGAGAATTGCCCGACACGTCCGCAAGTTGACGGCCTACACGCCCGGTGAACAGCCGAAGGTGCGGAACGTCCTCAAACTCAACACGAACGAAAACCCCTACCCGCCCGCCCCCGTCTGCAAGCGGGTGCTCGCGACATTCGATCTCGACAACCTGCGCCGCTACCCCGACCCCGACGTCTCGGCGCTCCGCCACGCACTTGCCGAACTGCACGGCACGAACCCCGAAAACGTCTTCATCGGCAACGGGTCGGACGAAGTGCTCGCGCTCGCGGCGCGGGCGTTCGTCGAGGACGACGAGTGCATCGCCTCGCTCAGCCCGAGTTATTCGCTCTACAAGACTCTTGCGGCGATCCGCGACGTGAAGTGGGTCGAGGGCGGCGACGGCTTCACGGGCGACGTCGAGCCTTCCGCGCTCAACCCGAAGACCGCGCTCTTCCTCTGGGCGAACCCGAACGCGCCGACGGGAACGTTCGCCGAGCCGGAGGCGATTGCCGCGTTCGCACGGAAGTTCAAGGGCGTGCTAATCGTGGACGAGGCCTACGCCGACTTCGCGCGGGCGAACTGCATGGATCTCGCCACCAGGCCCGAAAACCGCAACCTGATCGTGATGCGAACCTTCTCGAAGAGTTTCTCGCTCGCGGGGCTTCGCGTCGGCTACTGCGTCGGGCCGACCGACCTCATCGCCGCGCTCGGCAAGGTGAAGGATTCCTACAACGTGGACGCACTCGCCCAGGCCGTCGCGCTGGCCGCCGTGCGCGACATCAAGTGGATGCGGGCAAACGCGGCGCAAATCGTCACGACGCGCCAGCGCTTCATCGCCGCGATCGCCCGCCGCGGATGGGACGTGCTGCCGAGCGAGGCGAACTTCGTCTTCGCGAAGCCGCCGAAGCCATTCAAGGCACTGGCCCTCTTCAACGCGCTCCGTGCGCGGCAAATCTACCTGCGTTATTTCAACGGGCGTGAAACGGGCGACCGTCTGCGCATCACAATCGGCACGGACAGCCAAATGAACAAACTCCTGAAGGCAATCGATGAACTCTCTTTCCAATCCTGACTATCTGCCGCGTGAGGAACTGGGCAAACTCCAACTCGCCAAACTCCAGAAACTCGTCGCCTACGAATACGAGCGCGTGCCGCTTTTTCGCCGGCGGTGCGACGAAAAGGGCGTGAAGCCTCGCGACGTCGTCACGCTCGCCGACATCGCGAAACTCCCCTTCATGAAGAAGACGGACTTGCGCGACGAGTACCCAATCGGCCTGACCGCCGCGCCGATGAAGGAAATCGTCCGTTTCCACTGTTCGTCCGGCACGACGGGCAAGCCGATCTGCATCCCGAACACAATGGGCGACATCGAGGTCTGGGCGGACGCGACGGCGCGGTGCCTGGCGATGTACGGGCTGACCGACGAGGACATCCTTCAGGTAAGCTACGGCTACGGACTGTTCACGGGCGGGCTCGGCCTGCACTACGGCGGCGAGAAACTCGGTTGCGCCGTGCTGCCGACGGGCGCGGGCAACACGGAAAAGCAGCTCATGCTGATGCGCGACCTCAACGTCACGGCCATCGCCTGCACACCGAGTTGGTTCCTGCACGTCATCGAAGTCGCCAAGAGCCTCGGCATCGACTTCCGCCGCGACACGAAACTCCGCCACGGCATCTTCGGCGCAGAGCCGTGGACGGACGAGATGCGGGCGACAATCGAGCGCGAGACGGGCATCACCGCCCACGACATCTACGGACTGACCGAGATTTCGGGCCCGGGCGTGGCGGGCGACTGCGGCCACTCGCACGGCCTTCACATCTTCGAGGATCACTACTACCCCGAAATCATCGACCCCGAAACGCTCCAGCCCCTGCCCGACGGCACGGAAGGCGAACTCGTGTTCACCACGCTCGACCGCTTCGGAACACCAATGGTGCGCTATCGCACACGCGACCTCACCACCCTTCACGCCGAAACCTGCCCGTGCGGGCGCACGATTCGCGTGATGAACCGCATCAAGTCCCGCTCGGACGACATGCTCATCATCCACGGCGTGAACGTCTTCCCGGGTCAGGTCGAATCCGCCCTGCTGAAGATTCCCGAAATGGCCCCGCACTACCAAATCGTGCTCAGTTCGACGAATACGATGGATGTCTTCGAGATCCGCGTCGAACTTCAGCCCGAGGCCTTTTCGGACGACATCCGCACGCTGGAGACGCTGCGGAAGAACGTACTCGCCGCCGTGCGGAAAATCATCGGCCTCAGCCCGAAAATCACGCTCTGCGCACCGAATACTCTGCCGCGCAGTCAGGGTAAGATCAAGCGTGTGATTGACAACCGCAAGAAGTGAGGATGAAGAGTTTCTTCCAGAGCGTCCGCAAGCACATCGACAAACTCGATGCCACGCACTTGCGCGAACAGTATGCGCTGATTTCGGACGAGGTCGATTTCCTCGACACGCTCTTCGAGACCATCAACCGCGGCATCATCGTGCTGGATGCAAACGGGAAGGTCGCGCGCAGCAATCCGGCGGCGAAGACGCTGCTCGGCATGAATCCGGAGGACGCAATCGCCGCGCTCGACATTCCGCTCGGGCGACCCTCCAAGCGCGAAATGACGGTCTCGTATCCCGAACGACGCGACCTGGAGTTGCAGACGATTCCGATTGACGGCGGCACACTCGTCTACCTGAGCGACACGACCGCCGAAAAGGCGCGGACGGAAGAGGAACTTCGCGCCGGTGCAACCGAAGCGGTGAAGGGTCTCGCCGCCGGGCTTGCCCACGAAATCGGCAATCCGCTGAACGCCCTCTCGCTCAATCTCCAGCTGATGCAACGCTCGGACGTGAAGGAACCGGAGATGATCGCCACCTGCCGCCAGCAGATTGCACGGCTTGACGGCATCATCCGCGGCTACCTTTCCGCACTCCGCCCGACGAAGCCGAACCTCATGCCGGGGTCTGTTGCCGAACCGCTGAAGAACTGCCTTGCCGCGCTCAAGCAGCAGTTCGAGGAGCGGAAGATTACCGTCGTGCTGGATGTGCCGTCCGCGCTGCCGTCCGTCGCGCTCGACGCAAACCAGGTGGAGCAGGTCTACTTCAACCTTCTCAAGAACGCCCTTGAGGCGATGCACGACGGCGGAACGATTACGATCACCGTCTCATCCGACGATACGGATGTCGCCGTTGCCATTCAGGATACGGGCAAGGGCATGACGACCGAACAACTCGCGCATCTCTTCGAGGCCTCCCGCACGACAAAGAAGAAAGGCTCGGGCCTCGGGCTGATGATTTCCTCGCGCATCGTCCATGACCACGGCGGCACAATCGGTGCGGAATCCAAAATCGGGCGGGGAACCATCTTCACCGTCAAACTGCCGCGCCTTGAGCGGCGAATCAGGGAGTTGAAATGATGAAACCGAAGATCCTGATTGTCGATGACGAGAAGCCGACACGCGATGTGATGGTGCGCGTGCTTGCGTCGAAGTACGAGTGCCTGACGGCGGCGGATGCCGAACAGGCGATGGCGGCAGTCACGGCGAATCCCGATCTCGCGCTGATGATTTCCGACATCCGTATGCCCGGTGAGGACGGCATCTCGCTTCTTCGCCGCGCAAAGGCCGCGAACCCGTCGCTCGCCTGCATGCTGCTCACGGCGTATGGCACGGTCGATCTTGCCGTCGCCGCGATGAAGGATGGCGCGGACGACTTCCTGACAAAGCCCATCACCGACCTTGACCAACTCGAATTGCGTGTTGCGAAGGCGATTCGCACGGGCAACCTCGAACGGCAGGTGAAGGACTTGCAGACCCAACTCGACGGGCGGCTCGCCGACTTCACGGGCCGCTCCCCCGCGATGCAAAAGGTCTACCAGCTCATCCGTCAGGCTGCACCGTCGGCGGCGAACGTGCTGATCGAGGGCCCGAGCGGCACGGGCAAGGAACTCGTCGCACACGCCCTCCATGCGCTTTCGCCCCGCGCAAACGGCCCTTTCGTCGCCGTCGAATGTGCCGCGCTTTCCGCAACGCTTCTCGAATCGGAACTGTTCGGACACGAAAAGGGTGCGTTCACCGATGCCATCCGCCAGAAGATCGGGCGCTTCGAGGCGGCGAACGGCGGCACGCTGTTCCTCGATGAAATCTCGGAAATCGACCCCTCGACGCAGGTAAAACTCCTGCGCGTGCTTGAAACGCGCACCTTCCAGCGCGTGGGCGGAACGGAGGACATCAAGGCCGACATCCGAATCGTCGCCGCGACGAACCGCGACCTTGCGAAGTCCGTCGCCGAAGGCAAATTCCGTGAAGACCTTTACTACCGACTGAATGTCATCGACATACATCTGCCCGCGCTGAAGGATCGCCCGGGCGACATTGCCCTTCTCGTCTCGCGCTTCCTGAAGGAGTTTTCCGCCGAGAACGGCGGGCGCGTCAAGGGAATCGATGCCTATGCGATGAAGGCTCTTGAAGACTATTCGTGGCCGGGGAACGTGCGGCAACTCCGAAATGTGATTGAGAAGATGGTCGTTCTCGCAACGGGCGAGAAACTGACGACTGAGGATGTGCCGATGGAGATTCGCACGCCTTCCGCCGCACCCGCATTGACACCACCGCAAGCCGCCCAGTCGGCCACGCTGACAGTTGCGCTTGGCGGCGGTTCGCTGGCGGAGGCCGAACGCGCCAAGATTCTTTCCGTCCTCGACTCCTGCAAGGGCAACAAGTCGAAAGCCGCCGAAGTCCTCGGCATCTCCCGCCGAACCCTGCACCGGAAACTGAACGCATGGAAAATCAACTGAAGCCAGACTATCCAACCGAACAAATGACGATTCGCAGCCGGATTCTGAAGATTCCAGGCCTCAAACTCATCTGCAAGGTTGGCGAGGGCGGAATGTCCACCGTTTGGAAAGCATGGGACATCGCCAATCAGCGCCTCGTCGCCGTCAAGATTCTCAACCGCGAATATGCGAAGAACGGCGAAGACGTGCGAGCGTTCCGTGCCGAGGAACGGACGATGGAAAAACTTCGGCATCCCGGCATCGTCGAGGCCTACGACTTCAACAATGGGAACGGGAACTGGTTTCTCGTAATGGAGTATGTCGATGGCTACACCTTCGCCGACTTGCTGAAGCGAAAGCAACACGTAAAGGAAGAGGACTGTCTGCTGATTTGCCAATCGGTTGCCATAGCCCTGGACTATGCGTGGAACGACTT
>CAVAHB010000103.1:0-33741 GCA_963588415.1 Faecalibacterium sp. CAG:74 | reverse complement strand
GCCGTGCCCATATATGGAGTACGCCGCGTCCATCTATTAGGTACGCCGTGGCCATATATTGAGTACGCCCGCGCTCCGAGAGGGGGTTCGCCGCGCTCCCCGAGGGGGTCAAACGCGGGCTTTCCCGTACTCCTTATATGTAGCGGTGGCGCGGCGGCTTCAGCATGGGCAGCACGAACGCGGTTGCGGCTCGGATTCCACCACTGAACACACTGAACGGCCTTCGGCCGGCACAGAATGCACTGAACTTGCCACCGGAGGGAGGTCAAGCCGACTTTCAGTGTGTTCAGTGCGCCGCCGAAGGCGGCTTCTGTGTGTTCTGTGGTAGAAATCAACTGGTGGGTGGGGTTTTTGCTGACCCACCCACTTTACACGCCAACACCCAACCAACGGTCAGTCGGCCGCCGGAAGCGTGAAGATCTCCCTGAACTTCGAGACGTCGAACTTCGACGTCCGGTCGTAGAAGTAGACGCCGTTCTGCTCCTGCTCGACGTCGGTCAGCTGGGTGTAGCAGAAGCCGACGATGCGCTTGACCTTGAGAATGCACTCGACTTCGGCGCGAAGAATGTCGAAGAACTCCTTCTCGGTCTTGATCGCGTTGCCGTAACCCCACGTGTTGTCGGCGTGCCGGCGTTCCGGCGGAATCCAGCCGAGGCCGCCGAACTCGTCGATGAGGTAGGGCTGGCCGTCGTAGTCGCGGTAGGGAAGATCCTTCCAGGCGTGAGTCCACCACTGGTCCGACGTCCAGACCTTTCCTTCCGGCACGTCGATTGCGCCGAGTTTGTCGGCGCGGGCGTAGTTGTGGATGGCCCAGATATCGGTGAGGGAGTTGCAGTCGCCGGAGGCCGTGTTCACCGGGCGCGTCGGGTCGATCGCCTTCGTCAGGCGGTAGACGTCGTTCTGGGTGCGCTGGTGCTGGTTGCCGTCGGCGAACGACCACGTCTCGTTGTAGGGCGTCCAGGCGATGATCGACGGGTGGTTCATGTCGCGGCGGACGACCTCGCACCACTCGGGGATGAAGTTCCGCGCGGCGGTGACGTCGTGCGGGTCGGCCCCCCAGCTGGTCATCTCGCCCCACGTCAGGTAGCCGAGTCGGTCGGCCCAGTAGTGGAAGCGCTCCTCGAAGACCTTCTGGTGGAGGCGCGCGCCGTTGAAGCCGGCCGCCATCGACAGCTCGATGTCGCGCTTGAGCGCGGCATCCGTCGGCGCCGTCCAGATCCCGTCCGGATAGAAGCCCTGGTCGAGGACGAAGCGCAGGTAGCGCGGCCTGTTGTTGAGCAGGATGCGCCCGTTTTCGATGGACACCTTACGCAGGCCGGCGTAGGCCTTCACGCGGTCGATGACGGCGCCGGCGGCGTCCTTCACCTCGTAGGCGACGTCGTAGAGGTGCGGATCTTCGGGCGACCACGGACGGACGACCGAAAGCGGCACGGCGACGGCCACGCCGCCCACGGCGCGCGCCTCCTCGCTCCCGGCCGGCTTGCCGTCCGCCGTCCTGACCACGATGGAAAGCGACTTCGCCGCGTCCGAGAGGAACGCCGGCGTGAACACGAAGCGACCCGCGTCGAGGTCGGGGACGATGCGGCAGCTTTCGAGGCCGGCGCGGTCGACCGCCTCGAGCCACACCGTCTGCCAGATGCCGGTCGTGCGCGTGTAAGAGCAGCCGGAAGACTTGTAGCGGCGGCACTGCTTGCCAACTGGCTGCGCACCGTTGCGGGTGTCGTCCTTCACGCGGACGACGAGGTCGTGCGACCCGCCCGCCCTGACGTGGTGGGTCAGATCCACGGCAAACGACGCGCTGCCGCCGTAGTGAAGCCCGACGGACTTGCCATCGACGTAGATCTCGCTCTCGTAGTCGACGCCGCCGAAGTTCAGGAAGACGCGCTTGCCAGCCCAGCCCGCCGGGATCTCGAGTTTGCGGTGATACCACATCGCCGGGATGAAATCGACGTATCCGACACCAGAAAGTTTCGACTCAGGGCAGAACGGCACGACGATCTTCTTGTCGAAGCCCTTCGACTTCTGGAGTTCGCGTCCCTCGTCGCGACCCGATTCGCCGAAGTCGAACGTGAACGTCCATGCGTCGCCGTTCAGGTTGACCCAGTCCGTGCGCTCGAACTGGGGGCGTGGATATTCGGGGCGCGGCACGGCGGCGGCCCCCGCGAGGGCGGCCGATGCAACGGCGGAGAGGACGGCGACGGAGAGTTTCATTCGCATGGTCAGTTCCTTTTTTATGTGTTTGGGGAGTATGATACCATAATCAGCACTCACCGTCAACCGCATCCGACCCGGAGTTTATCCATAAACTAAAGCAAGCGGACGGGTGAGATTCCCCGTCCGCTTGCCATTTCCGCTTGAATTCGCGTTCAGTCGGCCAGCGAGACCGCCGGCGCGAGTTTCTCAAAGAGGCCGATGGGGGCCGTATAGCCGCTCATCGCCTTCTCGAGTTCCGCACGAACCGTCGGGAAGCGCGTCGCCATCCAGTAATCGAGCGCGACCTCCTTCGTGCTTTCCGGCAGTTTCGCCGCGAAGCGGATGAGAAGCGTCGCGACAATCACGGCAATCGCCGCATCCACCAACTTGCGGGCGTGGAGGTCGTGATAGGCCTTGCCGTCGGAGTGCCCGTGGACATACTGAACCGCCGCCTCGAGTTCGCCGTTGAGTTTCTCAACTTCGGCGAGTTTGCCCTTAAGTTGCTCGCTGAGGTCGATGCCTTCGAGGATGTCGGCCACGACGTCCTTCACAAGCCCGCCCATCACGCCGGCAATCGCGGCAATCACCTGGAGTTGCGAAGTCCCCTCGTAAATCGTGGTGATACGCGCATCGCGCAGATACCGCTCAACCGGATAGTCCTTCATGTAGCCCGAACCGCCGAGCACGGCGACCGCACCGTTCGAGACGCGCATGGACATCTCGGACGCATAGTACTTCGCCATCGGGGTGAGCATCTTGTTGAAGGCCGCGTAGCGTTTCATACGCGCCCGAACCGCCGGGGCTTCGGGCGAACCCTTCACGCCCTCGAACTTGCGCGTCAGGCCCGTCTCCATATCCACGCACTTCGACGAATAGTAGGCGAGCGCACGGGCCGCCTGCAAATCGACGGACATATCGGAGAGGAGTTCGCGGAGCGCCGGGAAGCAGTCAATCGTCTGGCCGAACTGCCGACGGCTCGCGGCATAGTCACGCGCCGCACGGTAGGCGGCCTCGCCAATGCCCGTGCCCTGCGCGGAGATACCGACGCGCGCACCGTTCATGAGCGCCATCACGTAGGTAATGAGACCGCGCTTGCGCTGGCCAATCAACTTCGCGGGGGCGTTGTTGAAGACGAGTTCACACGTCGGCGAACCGTTGATGCCGAGCTTGTGCTCAAGGCGGCGGACCTTCACCTGCGGACACTTCTCGACGAGCAGGCAGCTCAGGCCGCGCCCGTCGGAGAACTCCGGTTCCGTTCGCGCCAGCACGAGAAGCACGTCGCCACAGCCGTTCGTGATGAAGCGCTTCACGCCGTTCACGAACCAGTTGCCGTTCTCGTCCTGATAGGCCATCGTCTTGACGCTCTGAAGGTCGGAACCTGCGTCCGGCTCAGTGAGGACCATCGCGCCCGTATACTCGCCCGAAACGAGTTTCGGGATGTACTGCTTCTTGATGTCCTCGGAGGCGAACATGTTAATCGTCTCGGCGATGCCCTGAAGGCCGAACATGTTCATCAGCGACGCATCCGCACGGGAGACGATGTCGTTCGCGGCGGTGAGAATCGTGCACGGCATGTTGAGGCCGCCCAGATAGTAGGGGATCGTCACGCCGAGGATGCCCGTCTTGCCGTAGAGTTTGATTGCAAGGTCGATTCCCGGCGCATAGGTCACGCTGCCGTCCTCGTTGAGGACGTTGCCGACCTTGTCAGTTTCCTCCGCCGTCGGTGCAATGCGGTTGCCCGCCACGTCGCCGCAGACGTCAAGCGCACGCTTGTAGTTGTCGATGGCGTCCGCCGAATCCACGGGGGCGAAATCGTAGTCCTTCGTGAAGCGGAAGCCCTCTTCGAAAAGTTCGGCAACCTCGCTCAGGTCGAGCGCGTCAATCGTCGCGGCAATATCCGCATTGTCCTTGTAGAAATTACTCATCTTACTGGGCCTTTCCCTTGATGGCCTTGATCATTTTCGGAATGACGACGTTCAGGTCGCCGACGATGCCGTAGTGCGCGACCTTGAAGATCGGCGCATCCTTGTCGGTGTTGATGGCGATGATCTTCGCCGAATCCTGCATGCCCGCGAGATGCTGAACCGCACCCGAAATACCGCAACTGATGAACAGGGCCGGGCGAACCGTCACGCCGGTCTGGCCAATCTGGCGCTCGTGCTCGCAGTATCCGAGGTCCACCGCCGCACGGCTGCCGCCAACGGCGCCGCCCAGTGCGTTCGCGAGGTCGTGCAGAAGTTTGAAGTTCTCCTTCGAACCGACGCCCGCACCGCCCGCGACGATGATGCGCGAACCCTTCAGGTTGACGGACGAGTGGCGGCGCACGATGTCGAGAACCTCGACGGGGATTTCGACGCCCGCGAGATGCGAATCGTGGCGGACGACCTCACCCGTTGCACCCGGCTTCGGGTCGAGCGGCTTCATCACGCCCTCGCGCACGGTCGCCATCTGCGGCCAGTGGCGGGCGTTCACAATCGTCGCAATGATGTTGCCGCCAAACGCCGGACGGATCTGCTGGAGGACGTTGTGGAAGGTCTCCTTCGTCTTGCGGTCCTCATAGTCGCCGATCTGCAGGTCGGTGCAGTCCGCCGTCAATCCGCAGCGAAGCGCGGAGGCAACGGCCGGCGCGAGGTCGCGCCCCATGTGGGTCGCACCGAAGATGACGATTTGCGGCGAACACTCCTTGATGAGTTCCACGAACGCATGGCGATACGCCTTGCCGCGGAAGACCGCGAGTTTCGGGTCCTCGACGAGGTGCACCTTGTCCGCACCCGCCTCAAACAGTTGCGCCGCGAGGTTCTCGACCCCGTTGCCCAGCAAAACCGCCGCGAGTTTCACGCCCAGTTTGTCGGCGAGTTCGCGACCCTTGCCCAGGAGTTCGCGCGGAACGTCGCTCAACTTGCCATCTTCCTGTTCGGCAAAAACCCAGACTTCACCTTGTGCTCTATCCATAAACTCCACTCCTTATCCAATGGTGTGGTCGGCGATGAGTTCGCCCACCAGCGCATTGACGCCCGCGTCATCGGCGGCATATTCCTTGTAGTCGCCGCCCGCGAGAACGACCGACACGATCTTGTTCACGCTCGTCGGGCTGCCGGCGAAACCGCAGCGTTCCGCCTCCGCACCGATGTCGTCGCACGAAAGCTGGCCGATTGCGAGATCGCCCTCAAGCGCCGTGCCGCCGTTTTCGACGGCCGCCTTCGCTTTCTTGTACCGCATGACGCGCTTCACGTCAAACGGACGCAGTTCGCCGAACTTCTCGGTCACGGTGAAGAGCGCGGGCAGTTTCACCCGATCCTTCTCAATGCCCGTGCCGATGTCGCGTGTTGCAATCGCAAAGTCGCCGTCCAACTCAAGGCCCTCGAGATAGGTAATCGCGGCGAAGTCGAGTTTCTCGGCAATCTGCGGCCCCACCTGGGCGGTGTCGCCGTCAATCGCCTGACGGCCGCAGAAGACGAGATCGGGATTGAACTTCTTCACGGCCTGGGAGAGGATGTAGCTCGTTGCCAGCGTGTCGGATCCGGCCGCCTTGCGGTCGGTCACGAGATACGCCTTGTCCGCGCCGCACATCAGGGCCTCGCGGAGAATCGCGCACGCGGCGGGCAGACCCATCGCAATCGCCGTCACGGTTCCGCCGTAGGTCTCCTTCACGCGGAGAGCCGCCTCAAGGGCGTTGCGATCCTCTGGGTTGAAGATCGCGGGCAACGCCGCACGGTTGATGGTTCCGTCGGCCTTCATGGCCTCGCCCGTCACCTTTTTCGTATCGGGTACCTGCTTGATGCAGACCACACAGTTGTAGCCGCCTTCGCGGCATGAATTGCTCACTTTCATGCGCATATTATACCATTTATCTAACGAGACGGGCAATGGACACGATAACGAGACGAAAAAGAGCGGGAAACCTCCGTTATACGCACATTCCAGACGGTGCAGACAATGGATGGGAAACGGACGGGCGACAACGGACGGGTCAGGTGCGAATCAGGCCGGTTGCAACGAACCGCTCGAACGTCTCGGCGCGGTGGAAACCGAACGGCAGCGACTCCACCGCATGGGGAACGAGGCAATCCCACGAGAAGCGAATCGCCGTGCGGTTGTCGGCGAGGCGCATTTCGCGTCGGTATGCCGCGCTGTGGCGGATGAGCGTCGCGGTGTAGTAGGTATCCTCCACGACCGTGCGGCGGTTGCCGCAGGCGTGGAACTTCCGCTTCCAGTGCATCGCGGCGCGTTCGCATATCCTGTGCGAGCGAATCGAGAAGCCGCCGTTCATCGTCCAGTGGTTCATGAGCCGTGCGGCCAAACGCGGCAGGAAGAGGTCCCGAACGTAGGGTGCGCCGATGAAATCCCACCGCCCGAGGAACTCCTCGACGCCCGAACGAAGAGGAAAGCCGTCGTCCTGCACGATCATCAGGTAGGGCGTGTCGAACCGCTCGACCAGCCGCCCGTCGCAGTCCGCGCTCATCGAATGGAGGTCGCCCGGCACGAGGGACGGCTCGACCTGTATTTCCATGGATGGAAACAGCGCGGCAAAGGCGGTCATTTCATCCGTCGGCCTGTCGGTGACGATGACGGACTTCATCATTCCGCACCTCAGCCACGTCTCGCGAAAGGCCGACTCGACACGGTAGAACTGCGTGTCGGGCCGACCGGCATCCATTCCCCAGCAGTAGGCGAGCACGGTCAGCGAATCAGGCCCCGCAGGGTAGTCCCGCCGGTTGGCGTGGACGGTTTCGAGCCGCGCCCGTTGCCATTCGGGCAGCGTCACGGCGAATCGTCGTCGAGGAACGCATCCACCGACGCCTTGAAGTTCTCGATTGAAAAATGGTCGTTGACGAACGCGCGGGCGCGTTCGCCGAGAGCCTTGCGTTCGGCTGGGTCGTCGTGGAGACGGCGAAGGATTCTCGCGGCGGAATCGACGTCAGCCTCGGCCCACTCCCCCATCGCAACGAAATACTCGCCCGCCCGTACGGGGACGAGTTTGAACGGGACGGGACAGGCGACCCCCTCCCGCACGAACTCGGTGCTCGCGCTCCAGTCCGTCGCCACGACCGGCTTGCCGAAGAGCATCGCCTCGGCCATGCCGATGCCGAAGCCCTCCCCCCTGTGGAGGGAGAGGTAAACGTCGCAGGCGTTCGTCAGCCCGTAGAGTTCTTCGTGCGGCAGATAGTCCGTGATCAGGGTAAAGCGGTCGGCGATGCCTTCCGCCTTCGCCAGCGCACGGAGTTCGGCGACGTTCGCCGCGTGGGTCTTCGCACCCATCGTCTTGAAGACGATCCGGGCGTCGGGAACGTCGGCAAAGGCGCGGGCGAACGCGCGGATCGCCGCGTGGGGATTCTTCCGCCTGAACGACCCGAAGTCGAAGTTGAAGAAGACGACGAAGTCCTCCGCCCCAATGCCGAATCTGCCGCGCATCTCGGCGGCGGGAGTTGGCTCGACGCGCACCTTCCTCAGCGGATAGAGAATCTTGAACGTCTTCGCGTCCTTCAGTTCGCGGCGGAAATACGCGACGTTGAAGTCACTCATGCCGATGACGGGGTCGCGTCCGGCAAGCCACGGCCAGACGTTGAGAATGCCGTGCTCGCCCTCCCAGAAGGCGATGCGGGCGCGAACCTTCACGGGATTCCACGGCAGGGGACTGCGGAACATCTCAACGATATGCGTGTATTTGCGGATGTCGAACTCGGAACGCGGCGTTTCGAGTTCGCGGAACTCGCCTTCGGGAATGAGCGGACGAAGGCGCGTGTTGTAGGTCTGGCACGGAATCCCCGCGTCGCGAAGGCTGAGGATGAAGTCCCGCAGGGCCTTGCTGCTGCTCGCACCGCAACTCAGGTCGCCAATGACGGTTATGCCACGCACGGGGCGGACGTCGGTTCGTTCGCGCAGAAGCCGCGCCAGGCGACGGCGGACGACCAGCCGGCGCCAGCAGTCCGAAGCGTAGTTCCTGAGGCCGGCGACGCCCCAGACGCGAAACTTCGAAATCAGTTCACCGACGCGCATCGCTCAACTCTGGTGCTGCATATCGCAGAGACGGCGGTAATAGCCGTTCTTCGCGTAGAGTTCGTCGTGCGTGCCGCGCTCGACGATTTCGCCGTGATCCATCACGAGAATGAGATCCGCGTCGCGCACGGTCGAAAGGCGGTGGGCGATGGCGAAGACCGTGCGGTTCTTCATGAGGTTGTTGAGCGCGTCCTGCACGAGCCGCTCGGTCACGGTGTCGAGCGCACTCGTCGCCTCGTCGAGGATGAGTATCGGCGGGTTGCGCAGAATCGCCCGCGCAATGGCGACGCGCTGACGTTCGCCGCCCGAGAGGACGAACCCCTTCTCGCCAGCCATCCGCGAATAGCCCTCCGGCTGGGCCATGATGAAGTCGTGGGCGTTCGCCATCTTCGCCGCGGCAACGACCTGTTCGTGCGTCGCGCCAGGCGAACCGTACTTGATGTTCTCCTCAATCGTGTCGTTGAAGAGTATCGTCTCCTGCTGGACCGTCCCGACGAGATGCCGCAGGTCGCCGATGCGCAGGTCGCGCAGGTCGATGCCGTCCATCGTCACGCGCCCTTCGCTCGGGTCGAAGAAGCGGGCGAGCAGCCCCGACATCGTCGTCTTGCCCGAACCCGTGCCGCCGACGACGGCGACGGTCTGCCCGCGGCGGATCTCGAACGTCGCGTGCTTCACGGCGTCGTGGTCGGCCGTCGCGTAGCGGAACGAGACGTCCTCGAACCTGACGCGGTCGTCGAAGGTCGGCTTCGGTGCGGCATCCGCCTTCTCGGGCAGCGTCTCGTTCACGTCGAGGATTGACCAGATGCGCTGGAGCGAGGCCTGGGCCGTCTCGATCGAGACCTGCAGGTTCGCCATCTGCTTGATCGGCTTGTAGATGAGGAGAAGCGGCGCCAGCATGGGCAGGATGTTCGCGAGCGTAACATGCGCCGCGAAGCACCAGACGAGGAAGGCGCAGATGAGAATGATGCCGATCGTCTCGACCGTCGGCCCGACGAGCAGCCCCCACCGCGTCGCCCGCATCGTCGTCGAGAAGAGCGTGTGGTTCACGGTCGCGTACTTCTCGTTCTCGAAGTTCTCGGTGTTGTAGGCCTTCACGACGCGGACGCACGTCAGGATTTCGTGAATGCGCCCGCCGACGACGGAGGACTTCTCGAGCGTTCGCCGGCTCCAGCGGCGAATCACCTTTCCAAGCCCGATGACGGGCAGCATGAACGCCGGCATGCCGATCACAATCACGCCCAGGGTCGGCATCATGTGGTTCTCGATTGCGAACCAGATGATGAAGCCGATGGAGATGACAATCTCGAACGGTGCGCGGGCGAGTTCGGCGAGCATCCCCTGAATGAGGCTCTGCACGACCTGCGGGTCGCCCGTGGCGCGGGACATCAGCTGCCCGACGTCGATCCGCCCGTGGAACTGCATCGACTGCCGCTGGATGTTTCGGAGAATGTCGACGCGCAGGTCGGCAAGGACGTGCGAAGCCGCCCACGCAAGGCAGTACTGGTTGAGGAAGATGAGACCGAGCCGAAGGAAGGCGACGAGCGGAAGAATCACGACCGCCATCAGCAGCAGCGCGCCGCCCATGTTGCCCTCCTTGTCCTGCAACTCGATGCCGAGTTTGCGGGCGAGTTTTTCGGCCTTCGGATACCAGCCCGGCAGTTTCGCCGCGTTGTCGAGTTGCCTCGCAAGCCCGCGCTTCGCGTCCTTCGCGGCGGTTTCGGGCGTTTTCGCGTCCGTCGCCGATTCCGCCGCGTCGTCCTCCAGCATCTTCTCGTATTGCTGGAACTCGTTCGCACTCACCTTCTCAAGCGCCGGCTGAATCGCCTGGAAGAGCGGCAGGAGCGTCCCCGCCGTCAGCATGCCGCAGACGATGCCGACGATGATGCGAAAGCGATAGCGCCGCGCATACTTCCAGACGCGCCCGTATGCCTCGCGGGCCGTGTATTCGCGGTCGAAGAACTCCTTCTTGTACGAAATGCTCATGTATTCCTTTTCTTTGATGCCGTATTATATCATAAGCCCGCGCACCTATCTTGGTTGCAGGAGGCGGGAGACTTCGCGGGCGAAGTCCCGGTCGTTCGTCTGCACGTCAATCCGGGAAAGTTCACCGCGAAAGCGGGCCATGCGCAGGAAGTCGCAGATGAAGCGGTCGGCGCGGTGAAGTCCCGTCCCACCCGTGTAGGAGATGCGCAGCCGCCCTTCGACCCGCGCATTCTCGTGCGGGCCGTCAAAGACAATCCACACGAAGTCCAGCGGATGCGCCGCGAGATGAGCCTTCATGCGGGCGATCAGTCCGCTCGGATTCGAGGCCGTGCGCTCGTATCCGAGGACGAGATTCCAGCCGTCCACGATGATGAAGCGCCCGCCTTCCGGCAGATTGCGCAAGTCCTCCGCCGCAAGGAGGGCGAGGTCGAAATGGTGCGCGAACGATTCGTTTTCCGTCCTGAGGCGGTGGTTCTCTTCCTTCAGGTGCGCGACTTCCGTACGCAACTCGCGCACATGGAGAAGGCGCGAATCCATCATCACCTGCTGCGCGTTCATGTGGCCGAACCTCCCGACGGACGCATCCGCCGGCGCAAAAGGCCGCGAAGCCGTCCGCGATGCAAGGCGGCGGAGACGAGCGCATACGCGATGCCGCCGACGCCAATCAGGGCGGCCAGCGAAAGGATGGCGTTCCAACCGGCGAAAAGCGGACGCACGAGCCAAACCGCCGCGCCCATGACGAGCGAGGCGAGAACCATTTTGCCGAGCGTCGGCAGTTCCGCCGCGAAGCCGAGCGCACCGTTCCGCCGCCGCGCGAACGAAAGCAGTAGCGCGCACCCGACCGCCGCACAGAAGACGGTCGAGGCCGCGAGACCCACGTGCCGCCATTCAACGGGCAGACAGAAGACCGCGAGCAGGTTCAGCGCGGCATTCAGGCAAACCGTGACGACTGACACGCGAAGCGGCGTCTTCATGTCGTTTTGCGCCTGAAACCACGGGACCATCGTCTTCTGGAAGCCGAAGAAACCAAGACCGAGCGCGTAGACGGCGAGCGCACGGGAGACGCGAACCGTCGCCACTGCGTCGAAGTCGCCACCCTCGTAGATGACGCGCGTCGTTTCGGGGGCGAGGATGCACAGCCCGACGGCCGCCGGCAGCATGACGAACATGAGGGAGCTGACGGACGAGACGAGCGCCGTCCGCGCCCCTTTCGCGTCCTTCTTGGCGAAACAGCCCGCGAACGTCGGGAGGAGCACCGTGCCGAACGCCACGCCAATCACGCCCAGCGGCAGATCCATCAGCCGTTCGGCATACCCGATTACGCCCGCCGCCCACGGACTCGCCCACTGCGCAAGCACCTGGTCGAGCATATAGTTCACCTGAATCGCACCCGCGCCAAATGCCGCGATGCCAAGGTTCCGCCAGACGAGCCGCGTCTTTTCGTCGCGCCAGCCGAGCCGCGTCAGGTACGGGCGGATGCCCGCACGGTTCATACAGACAAGCATAAACGCCATCTGCACGGCCCCGGCGGCGAGTATCGCCCAGGCGACAATCTTCACGCGCTCGCGGGGGGTGAGGTTCGGGAAGAAAAGAAGCGCGACAAGCGTCGCAATCCACAGCACGTTCAGGAGCGCCGGCATGAATCCCGCCGCCTTGAACTTACCAAGCGTATTGAGAACGCCCATGCCAAATGCCGCGCCGCAAATGAAAAGCATGTAGGGGAGCAGCGTTTCGACGAGTGCAACAATCAGTTCGGCGCGTGGGCCAAGCGCGGCAAAATGCGCCCAGACACCGAGCGAACCGCAGGCGAGGGCCGTGAACGCAAGAAGCGCGACAAAGACCGTCGTCATCACGGCGCGTGCGAGCCGACCCGCACGTTCCAAGCCGACCGCCTCAACTTCGCCGCGAAAGACCGGCACGAACGCCGCCGTCAAAGCCCCCTCGCCGAAGAGCTTGCGCATCATGTTCGGAATGGCGAACGCCAGCGTGAACGCCGACTGCTCGACGCCCGCCCCGATCAGACGGGACTGCAACATTTCGCGGACAAGCCCGAGAACGCGGCTCAGCGCCGTCAGCGCACCGACGACAAACGCATTGCCTAAGACGCCCTTCGCCACGGGTGTCCGCTCACTTCCCCGCAACGAGCCGCTTCTGCACGGCCGCCGTCACGAATGGCGCGGTATCGCCGCCGTATCGGGCGATTTCGCGAACCGTCGAGGCCGTCACGTAGGAGAGGTTCTCGCTCGGCATCATGAAGAGCGTTTCGATTCCCGGGGCCATCCGACGGTTCGTCAGCGCCATCTGGAACTCGTATTCGAAGTCGCTGTAGACGCGAACGCCGCGAATGACGACACGCGCCCCCTCGCGTCGGCAGAAGTCCACGAGAAGCGTATCGAGAACCTTCACCGTCACATTGCCGAGACCCGCCCCCTCCACGTCCTCGCGAATCATCTTGAGGCGTTCCTCGCAGGAAAACATCGCCCCGGCCTTTGCGCTCGTCGCGGCGACGGCGACAATCAGGCGATCGTAGAGCGTCGCCGCCCGAGCGATGAGGTCGAAATGACCCTTCGTCATCGGGTCGAACGTTCCGGGATAAACAGCAATCTTTTCCGCCATCGCGACTACCCTCAGCCGAGTTTAGACTTGATTTCCCTGACTTCGGCGCGGAGTTTCGCCACCATCTTCGGGAGAAGGACGCGGCCGCCGAACTCCTTCATGCTCTCCGCCGGTGCGCCGAGCACGTACTTCACCGAACCGTCCAGCGACTGGGGAACGCCCGCCTGCGGGCCGACCTGAACGCCGTCGGCAATCTTGATGTGGCCCGAAATGCCAGCCTGCGCCCAAATCAGGCATCCGTAGCCGATTTCCGTTGAGCCGGCCACGCCGGACTGCGCAATCAGCCCCGAATAGCCCTTCACCTTCACGTTGTGCCCGATCTGCACGAGGTTGTCGATTTTCGTCATCGGGCCGATGTACGTGCGGCCGATGCGCGCGCGGTCAATCGTCGTGTTTGAACCGATCTCCACGCCGTCACCGATCTCGACGATACCGAGTTGGGGAATCTTCTCGATGAAGACGCTCCCGTCCTCGCGGCGACCGTTGTTGAAGCCGTAGCCGTCGCCGCCCAGCCGAACGCCGCAATGGATGATGCACTCGCGCCCGACAATCGTGCCCTCGCGGAGCGTGACCTGCGGGTAAATGCGGGTCTTTGCGCCAACCTTGCAGCCTTCGCCGATGAAAACCTGCGCCTCAATCACCGCACCGTCGCCGATTTCCGCCCCCTTCTCAATCACGGTGAACGGCCCGACGTGGACGCCCGCGCCCAGTTTGACGGTCGAATCGACAATCGCGGACGGGTGAACGCCCGGCGCACGGACGGGTTCGGGCGGCGCAAACAGTTTCGCCGCCGCCATGCAGGCGTGGTTGGGGTCCGCCACGCGGATGATGGCACAGGGCGCACCATGGCTCCAGTCCAAGGGCAGAAGCACCGCACTCGCCTTCGTCGCCTGAACGAGTTTGACGTGCTTCGGGTCTTTGCAGAAACTCAAGTCACCCGAACGTGCCTCCTCAAGCCCGCCGCAGGCAACCACCTCGACATCCGCACCTTCAAGCGTTCCGCCGAGGACTTTCGCCAGTTCACTTGCCTTCATCGTCTTTCGCCACCTTGTCGGGGTCAACGCCAAGGGCCCTGAGAATCGCCGGGGTCACGTCGTAGTCGGCCTTCGAATAAGGCATTACGTTCGCGTCAACGATGAAATCATAACCGTTCTTCTTCGCGTACTCGTCGATCTTCGCACGGATCTGATCCGTCGTCGCCTTCAGGAACTTGCTTTCCATCTCCTGAAGCGTCCGCTGGGACTGCATCGCCTCGGTGCGGAGATTCTGCTGGCCGCGCATGAACTTCTCCTGAATGTCCATCAAGTCCTTTTCAATCTTCGCCTTGGCCGTGGCCGCCAGCATCGGACTGCGCAACTGCTCGGCGAGACCCTGACCTTCCTTCTGAATTGATTCCAGGTCGGACTTCATCGCGTCGAGTTTCTTCGTGTGCTCCTTCTCGGTGTCGGAAAGCATGCTCTTGTCGGTTTCGTAGCGCGGATGATTTCGCACGAGTTTCATCAGATCCACCGTGCCGATCTTCATCTCGCCAAATGCGGCGGACGCAACCGCCAGAACCGCCGCAACCATCAGTTTCTTCATTTGCTTATTCAACCTTTCAATGAAAGTTGTTATCGGGTTAATTAGAAATCGTAGCCGACGGAGAACGAGAACGCCTCGTCCTCGGCGTGTTCGGGCTTCTCAATCGGGGTCGCGAAGTCGAGGCGAATCGGGAACATCGGAATGTCAATGCGAAGTCCGAGACCCGCCGTCCAGGCGAAGGTATCCGAGAAGTCGAGGTCGAACGTATCCGGCCCGACGGAGCCGAGATCCGAAAACACCGCGAAGCGCAGCATCTTCACAATCGGGAGGGTATACTCGAAGTTCATGCAGAAGAGCGTCTTGCCGCCCCACGGCATCTCGTCGTGCTCCCGCGTGGCAAACGGCGCAACATTGCGGTAGCGAACGCCGCGAATCGTCCGCGGCCCGCCAAGGAACATACGGTCGTAAATCGGCACTTCGTCCGAAATCGCGTCAATCGTCTCCGCACGGAGCCCCACCATGAACACGTGGTCATACCGCTTCCAGACGGGAAAATACTGGCGATGGTTGACCCCGACGCGCCAATACTTGTTGTCGCCACCAGCCGTCACGTCGAAGAAGGCCTGCGAACGCCCGCCTTTCGTCGGCATGCGGAAGTTGTCGCGTCCGTCGCGACTCCAGAAGAACCTCACCACCGATTCCCAGTTGTCGCCGTAAAGGCGGTCTTCCTCGTCCAGCGAGACGTCCTTGCCGTTGTACTTCCACAGCCCATGGGTAATGTCGTCGAAGTTGACGTATTCGAGCGTATAGCGCATGCCGAAGCGCCCGAACGCATCCCACGTCGGCCAGAACTTGACCGGATAGCTCAGCGTCGCCCCGGCCCCCGTGCGGTAGAGGTCGTAGTCGTCGTACCACCGTCCGCGGCGATAGCCCTCGACCGTCAGTTCAAGCAGTCGGTCGAAGAGGTGCGGCTCGGTGACGCTCGCCTCGTACGTCTGGATGCGCGGACCCCACTGGACGAAGGCGCGACCCTTCTGCCCCGCGCCTCGGAAGAGTTTGCCCGGTGCGAACAGGTCGAAGTTCGACTGCGAGACTTCCGCCGAAAGGAAGACCGAATCGACCGAACTCGCGCCGAGGCCCACCATGAAGGAACCCGTGTTCTTCTCCTCCACCTCATAGACGAGGTTTCGGTATTCCGCGCCGTTCGCATCCTTGCCGCGTCCGCTCGCCTCGAGATAATAGCGCACGCGCTCGAAATAACTGAGGTTTTCCAGCCGCCGCTGACTGCGTTCGGCGCGGTCGGCCAGCATACGGTCTCCCGGGCCGAGCGCGATTTCGCGGCGGATTACCTTGTCCTTCGTGTAGTCGTTGCCACGGATGACGACGTCGTCGATCACGACCGGCACGCCTTCCGTCACCTGGAAGACCACGTCAACGACCGCCGCATCGCCTTCGCGGGGAATGCACTTCACGTCAACCCGCGTATCGGCAAGCCCCGAATCGCCCGAGCCAACCGTCACCTGAATGCGGTGCGCGGCATCCGACAGTTCCTTTTCGCCGGCGATCGCCCCCGGCTGGGGCAGGGAACTCCGACTGCGAACGGCCTCCACGGGGTAGCGCGTCACGCCGCGAATCTCCGTCGTTCCGAGAGTGTAGCGCGGCCCTTCGACGATCTTGAAGACGACGTCGCTCTTTTCCGGGTCGTCGCAGGGGACGCGCTCGGGGAATGCGACCTTCACATCCAAATATCCGTGATTGCGGTAGACTTCCTCCAGTTTTGCCGCGCACTGTGCCTGCATCTCAACCGTGACGGGCGCATCCACAAACCAGCCGATCGGATTCCACCAGTCGTAGTCGTTGATTGCCTCGCGGAGTTCCGCCTCGTCGAAGCACCCTTCCGCCGGTTTCCACCACGCCGGATTCCACCACGGCCGCACCGAGACGTGGTTCGCCCCGTCGAAGACGAACTTCCTGAACTTCTGCCGCCGCCCCTCATCCACGATGAACGTAATCGTACAGTTGTTCCCCGCACCCGCGATTGGCTCGACGAGCGGAGTGACCTTCGCATCGAGGTAGTATTTCTTCTGGTAGGCGAGCCGCACCTTGGCCGCCGCCGCCGCGAGGTCGCCCTCACCGTAGAGGAAGCCGTCCTTCAGTTCCGACTCCTTCGCCACACGGGATTCGCTGAAGTAGTCGCACCCCTTGACAATCAACGGAGCCTGGAAGCGGAACTTGCGCTTCACGAAGAACGTCACCTCCACGCCATCCGCCAACCGCTGGGCATCCGCCTCAATCTCCTCGAACTCACCCGAATCCTTCAGCGACGTCACGTCGCGGGATACCGTCACGGGGTCGTAGGTCGCGCCGACCTTGGTCTGGCACCGGGTAATTACCGAACCCGTATCGCCGCCGAAGCCGTCGAGAACCTTCACCTTGACATCCACGACATCCGCCGCAAAGGCGGATGCGCAGGAAAGGGCCAGAAAGGCAATAAGTCTTTTCATGGCGGTTATTTTACCATATTTATGGCTTCCTTCATAGCCCCTCGGTCGGGCGTGGCCTCGACTTCGAACTTGCCGAGTCCCGTTGGAATCACGATGGATTCACTTCCTTCCGAAAGGGCCCAGGCGTCGAGACCGTAAAGGATGTTGTCGGGCTGGGTCAGGATGTGGCGGCTGTGGGCGACGCCGTCCAGCGCACCGCACATGCCGAGTGCGCCAACAATCACGTCGCGATCCTTTTCCGACAGCCTGCCCTTCAAGACCGCATAATTCGAGTCGATGGCGATGCCGATTGCCACGGCGTAGCCGTGCGGCAGTTTGTACCCGCTCATGGCCTCCAGCCGCAGCGCACTCCACAGGGCGAAACCCGTGTCGCCCTTCTTCATCCGCGTCGCCACGCAGGAATCGACGACCAGCGGGAGCGTTTTCGCGTCACGCTCCTTGAACGCCGCCGCCGCCGCCGCGAGTTTCTTCATCAGGACGCCGTCCGAAACGGCCGCAAGGCGCACCGCCTCGGCGTATCCGCCGCGCCACACGCCGTCGAGAATCGACGTCGTGAAAGTCTTGTCAATCACGACGGCCGCCGGCGCACTCGGGATGCGCAGCGCGTCCTTCACGCTCTCGATGTCCACGGCCGCCGCTTCGGCGAAGCCCGCGTCAATCATCGCCGCAATGGTCGTCGGGATGCGCACGACCTTCACGCCGCCGCGAATCTGCGCCGCCGCGTAGTTGGCGACGTCAAGCATCGTTCCGCCGCCAATCGCCAGAATGCAGTCGTTCGCACCGACCTTCGCCACGAGCGCCGACGAGATGATGCTCATCACGCTTTCCAGTCCGTCGCTCTTGATCTTCTCGCCGCCGGCAATCACCACGGGGCTGGCGGCCAGCGTAATCCCGTGCGTCTGCACGTATCGGCCGATTTTCGTCCCAATGCCCTCGACATGCTGCACGACGTTCAGGTCGGCCACGATCATCACCCTCGGATGGGCGATGCCGGTCACGGTCTTCAGGACGCCCGCAAGCGTCTCGTTTTCGGCATTGAACGCATCTTCTGCGAATTCAACGGGATAGGGATAGGAGTTCTTCCGCATGTTTTCTCACCACGTTTGTCAGTTTCTCACCACCGAGCATGCGGGCGATTTCCGACACCCGGTCGTCGCCCTTCACCTCGGAAATTACAGTTCGCGTCCGCCCGCCCGAAACGGACTTCGAGACGACGAGATGCCGGTCGCCCCAAACCGCACTCTGGGGCAGGTGCGTAATGGCGATTACCTGGTGGTTCTCGGCCACGCCCTTCATCCGCCGCCCCACGGCTTCGCCGACCTCTCCACCGATGTTGGCGTCAATCTCGTCAAAAACAAGTGTGTCCGTCTCGTCATGCGCGGATAGCACCGTCTTCAGCGCCAGCATCACGCGCGCGATTTCGCCGCTGGATGCGATTGCGGCAAGCGGACGCGGCGGTTCGCCCGGATTCGGCGCGAGCAGATAGACGGCCCTGTCGCACCCCGAAGCCTCCGGCTCGATTGGCTCAAGCCGAACCTCGAACTTCGCCTGCAGAAAGCCGAGACCGTGCAGTTCCCTCGTCACGGCCTTCGCCAGTTTTTCCGCCGCTGCACGGCGTTTCTTCGCCAAATCCGCCCCGGCCCTCTTCACGGACGATTCCGCCGCCGCCACCGCCTTGCGCAGTTCCGCCAGCCGCTCGTCACGGTTCTCCAGCGCCTCCAGACGCGACTTCTTCTTCTCCTGCGTCTCAAGGATCGATGAAACGTCGCCGCCGTACTTCCTCTTCAGTCGGTTGACGACGGTCAGGCGGGCATCCAGTTCCTCGAACGCCTCGGGGTCCGCATCCAGCCGCGACACCGCGTCCGCCACGCTCCGCGACAGTTCCTGCACCCGCACCGTCAGGTCCTCGCATTCCGCCTTCCACGCCTCCGCATCCGAAAAGTGCCGCGCCATCGCCGCGAACTTCGGTTGCAGCCGGACGAGCGTCTCCGCGACCGACTCGTCGCCGCCGAGGGCTTCCGTGATTTCGTTCGCCGACTCGACGATTTCCGCCGCGTGTGCCGCCGCCGCATGGCGTTCGGCGATGTCCTCGTCGGCGGAAGTCAGGCGGGCTTCCGCAATCTCGTTCACCTGATAGCGCAGAACATCCAGTTCATCCTCGCCCGCGCCATCCGCCGCCAGTTGGGCGAGTTCCGCCCGCCTCACACGCAGTTCCTTCCAGGCCTCCGCATATGCCGCGCCAACTTCCGCCGACGGCGAAATGCCCCCGAACGAATCGAGTGCCTCGCGCTGGAACGCCTCCTCCAGAATCTTCTGGTTTGCCCTCGGGCCATGCACATCCACCAGAATCCGCCCGAGTTTCTTCAGCGTCGCCACCGTCGTCGCGGCATCGTTCACCCACGCCCGTCCGCCGCCGTTCGCGGCAATCACGCGCCGGATAATCAACTCCCCTTCCTCGCACGGCGGCAATCCGACCTCTTCCAAAACAGCCCCAATCCGCGCCATCAGCCCTTTCGGAGGCACAAAAGAGGCCTCAACGCGCGCTTCCTTCGCCCCTTCGCGGACGACCCCGCTCTCGGATCGCCCGCCCAAAACGAGTTCGAGCGCACCCATCAGGACGGACTTCCCAGCCCCCGTTTCTCCCGTAAGCACGTTCAGACCGGGGGCGAACTCCGCCTCGGCTTTTTCAACAACCGCAAGATTGGATACTGTCAATCTGGAAAGCATCTCTCTATTCAACCGCAACATCCCGACACGCAAACCAGCCCTCACCTTAAAGAGTGGAGCGGGCGATGGGAATCGAACCCACGTAAGAAGCTTGGGAAGCTCCTATTCTGCCATTGAATTACGCCCGCAAAAGAAAACCCCGTGGCGGAGAGAGAGGGATTCGAACCCCCGATACCCTTGCGGGTATGCATGATTTCGAGTCATGTGCATTCAACCAGGCTCTGCCACCTCTCCATGCAACGGCGCATATGATACCAAAAATCCGCCGCGTTCGTCAATAGCCCGAGATCAGAACTTGTGTCGTCCTTGACGCCGTCCAAGTGATTCACCCTTCAGGTGAAAGCGGGCGATTCATCCTTTCCGTTGATAAGTTTGCATTTTCAGTGAAAACTCCGTGCCTTTGCGCCTCTGTGCCACCGCCGCGCCGAAAAAGGGGCGAACGCTGGATTTACCCCTATCACTTGCCAATTTTCAATCGACTCACCTTCCCTTACGAACTGCACCCGGGTGCAGAGGACATCTGCACCCGGGTCCAGAGGGTGTCTACACCCGGGTGCAGATGGGGTCTACACCCGGGTGCAGATGGGGTCTACACCCGGGTGCGGTCCGTCTCGCTTCGGAAGGGGCCCTCGACCTCGGCGGGAGAAGCCCACCCTTCACCCGAAAAAAGCCGCCGAACACCCACATGGAGTGCACCAACGCTCAGAGAGGGAGCCCCCGGACGGCTTACGTGCGTGAAAACTCGCACCCGCAGTATGACTGGCGATAAAGTCCCAGTTCCTTCGCACGGGCAACGCTCTTCAGAAAGCCGTTCCTTTTCTTGAAATCGAACGGCAGAAACTCAACCGAAGCCGCCGACGCGGCCGATTCGCCGGCGGCAAGGACGACTTTCGAGGGCTTGTGCGGACTGATCGTCAGGGATGTCGCGATTGCCACATGGCCGTGAAGCGCGGCATATTCCGCCGTTTTTCGCAAATTATAGAGATAGCAACGCGCACACCGCGCTCCCTTTTCCGGTTCGTTCTCGAAGCCCCTTGCGACCTGTTCGAGCCATTCGGCGTGGTTGTACGGTTCGGCGACCAGTTCAACGCCCTCGGCCTCCGCCAAACGGCGGGCAGAATCGAGCCGCCGCGCCCATTCCGCCGCCGTGTCGAGGTTGGAATTGGCGAAATACAGGACGGGCGACCGCCCCGCCTCCCTCAAAACGGGCACGCAGGCCGATGCGCAAGGCCCGCAACAGGTGTGCAGAAGCATTGACGGTTTCATCAAAAAAACCAAAAGAAACGCCTGATCGAAAACCGACCAGACGCTTCTTTTTCAGTCAAGGGCAAACCTTACGCCTCGGGCTTGGTCTTCTTGAGACCGAGACCGCGGCTACCTTCCTTCCATTCGCCGCGTTTCTGCAGCAAATTGACGCGCTCGAAACGCTTGAGGACGTTGCGCTTGGAAGTAATCTTACCGGAACCCTTAAGAGATGCGTGCTGACTCATTGTCTTTGTATCCTTTCAACAGAACAGGCGCATAGTATATCATTTTCCGGCTGAGGTTTCAACCGGGGTCGCTTCGGCCTCCGGCGTCTCCGGCGGAAGCAGACGCTTGAACTCCTCGGAGGCCGTTGCCTTCGCGGCTTTCAGCGACGACTGAATGAGTTTCTGCACGACTTCACGCTCGGCCTGACTCTTGAGATAGGAGACGACCTGCGCCAATTCCGGCACGGTGCGCTTTTCCCCGGCCTTGATGAGGATGTGGCTCGCACGAACCTTTTCCGGGGAAGCGGGCGTATCGCCCTTCGCCTCAACGGCGGGAATCTTGTCCGTCACGAGGATGAGGTGGTAGCCGAACTGCGTCTCGACGGGGTCGGAGACCTTTCCGACCGGAAGCGCGAACGCCGCCGCGTCAAACTCCTTCACCATCTGACCGTGGGTGAATTCGCCGAGGTCGCCGCCCTTGGAGGACGACGGACACGCGCTGTGCTCCTTCGCGAGCGCGGCGAACTTCTCCGCCACATTGATTCCGGGCTTCTTGAGTTCGGCCTGAATCCCCTTGATCTTCGCGAGGGCGTCCGCAGAAGCCGTGGCCTGCGCCGCATTGTTGGAGACGATCGAGTCAATCATCTTCTGCGCCTCGGCCGTGAAGTCCTTCTCGGTCTTCGCAACCTCGTCCTTGATCATCTTGTCAATCAGGATGCCGTTCTCGAACTCGGCCATCATGCGTTCCTTGCCCAGCGGATTCTTCTCGGCGGCCTCCTCGAGGGACTTCGGCGCATCGGGCCGACCCGCCATGGCCTTGACGAACTCGGCCTCGCGCGCCTTGCGGTCGGCATCCGTCACAACGAAGCCGGCGGCCTTCGCCCGGGCGATGAGCGCATTCTCGTAAAGGAAGGCCTGAGCCATCTGGTTGCGCAGCATCTGGCGCATGTAGGCCTTCTGCTCTTCGGGAATCTTGTCGCCGCGCGCGGTGAGAATCTTCTCGACATCAGCCTCAATCTGACCGACCGTCATCTTCTGCCCGTTCACCTCGACGGCGACCTCGTTCTGATTCGTGGACGTGGGCTTATCCACGCCATTCATCTCGCGGTCTTCGTTCTTGGCGCAACCGACAACCATCATACCGGCGAGTGCCGCCGTTCCGACCAGATGCAACTTATTCATCTTCTTTTGTCTTCTTTCTTTTCATTCGTTTTCCGAAATCATCCGCAGGACTACCCTCCGCACATCGGAGGCACAATCCAAGTGGAACGCATAGAATACACCAATTACCCTCGCCGCGTCCAGTAGAATTTTTAGATTTTTTTCGGCGCGGGGATTGCGCAGGCAGTCGGCCACCTCGTTCGAGACGGGAATGCGCCGTTCGCCGCGCAACAGGAACGAGCCTTCCTCCCGCACCAAATCCGGCGTCAAGCCAAGCATATCAAGCACTTTCAGTTCAAAATCGAGCAGATTCGCAATCCGCCGCGAAGCGGTATCCGCTGGCAAGAGGGACGAAAGGGCCGCCGAAAGCGCGGCATACCACGCCCGGCAGTCGGGTCCGCCCGGCGCGAGTTCCGCCGCGAGACGGCGAAACCAGCCGGCCAGCGCGAGCGCACGGTAGTCGCCGCGCAACCCGTCGCGCCGGTCAATCGGCGCACACTCGCGCAGGGCGCTCGCCCCGTTCCTGAGCCGCGCATACCGCACGATTTCGCACGTGTAGTTGAGGTCGTATTGCCCCAGGAAGGCACTCTTCGGACGAACCGCCCCCTTCACGACCGTCGTGACGATTCCATCGGGCGTCAACCAGTCGATGACATGGCTCGTGCGCGACCACGGGTGCATTTCAAGGCAAATCGCCTCGCTCTTGACCGTCTCGCCCGCCATTTAGAAGGCATCCCCATACAGAACGCCGCCGTGTGCGGCACGCACCTGAAAGCGCATGGATTCCTTGCGGTGCGAAACAAGCGGACGCAGCCCGACCGTCTCCAGCCGTGACTTCTCGAACCACAGGTATTCCGACGTCCATCCCCTGAGGGAGGACTCGGACTCGACGACCACGTCAACGGAACGCCCGACAAAACGCTTGGCGAACTTGCGCCGGCTTTCCTCCGCCAACTTCGCCAAGTGCCGCGCACGGGCGCGGCGAATATCCTCCGTGAGCGCACCCGGCAACCCGGCGGCCAGCGTCCCTGGACGCGGCGAATAGGGGAAGACGTGCGCATTCGCAATTACGTGCCGCGCCAGAAAGCCCTGCGTCAGCCGGAAATCGACCTCCGTCTCATCCGGGAATCCGGCAATCAGGTCGCACCCGATTCCCACGAGCGGCATCAGGCTCACGGCCTCGGAAATCAGGGAATCCACGTCGTTCATCTGATACGGACGGCGCATGGCGGAGAGGATGCGGTTCGAGCCGGACTGAATGGGGACGTGCAGGAAGCGACAGATTCCCGCGTTTTCCGCCATCGCGTGCACGACCTCTCGCGCACACGCCCCCGGCTCGACCGATCCGAGCCGGATGCGGCAGTCAGGCGAAAGTGCCGCGAGAGCCGCCGCGAGTTCGGGCAAACGCCGCCCGCCCGACGCATAGAGCGACAGGTTGCACCCCGTCACGACGATCTCGTGATAGCCGCTCTCGATGAACCGCCGCGCCCGCTCCATCACCTCGTCAAAGGGTACGGAACTTGACTTGCCGCGAAACTGCGGCACGATGCAAAACGAACACCGCCCCGAACAGCCGTCCTGAACCTTCAGGTAGGCGCGGGCCGTCCGCGTCGGAACCGCCATCTTCGAACCGTCGGTCAGAAGCGGTGCGTCGCGGCGTTTCGCTTCCGGCAGGCAGCCGACCACCGCAATCCGCTTGGCCGGATACTTGCCCTGCAAATGCCGAATCAGGCGTTCGCAGTCCTTCTGGGCACGGGCCGTCACCGAACAGCCGCGCACGACGATCAGATCGGCCTCGGCATGCGTCTCCACGATCCGGTGTCCGTCGGCGACATACCGCGCCTCGTCCTCCAGGGCCTCCGCACGGTTCAGCCGGCAACCGAAAGTCTCGAGACAGACGTTCATTTCACGGACAACTTGATTACTTCGGCGGCAAGCGCCATGCCAAAGGCCGCCGTCACCGGCATCAGACTGCCCTTCGTCGTCAAATCGGGACGGCGCATGGGCAATTCGTCCGTCGTCACGCACGTGAACGGCGTTGCCGGAAACCTTCCCAACTTGCGAAACCGCTGGCGCAACGCCCGTGCAAGCCCGTCGCCCGCGATTCGGTCGAACCGCCGGACACTCACCTTCGTCGGGTCGAGGCGAAGCGCCGCGCCCATCGAACTGAAGATGGGGATGCCCGCCGCCGTCGCCGACAGGATGAGTTCGGCCTTGCACGGCACCGAATCGATGGCATCGACGATTGCATCGACCGCACCGCCGCAGGGAAGTCCCCGCTCGTACCGCCCGTTGACCGCAATGACGTCCGCCGCAGGGTTGACTTCCAGAAGCCGCTCGCGCATCACATCGACCTTCGCCCGCCCGATTGTCCGCGAGGTCGCCGGACACTGGCGGTTGACGTTGCTCGGCGCGACGATGTCGTCATCCATCAGCGCCAGATGGTGGATTCCCGTGCGGAGGAGGGCTTCCGCACACCAGCTGCCGACGCCCCCGACACCAACAACCGCCACGCGCATCTGCGCGAGACGGTTGAAAGCGCTTTCACCCAAGAGGGCTGTCGAGCGGGAGAAATCGACCACGGAAACCAATCACTCCTCGGTCGTATCCGCACCTTCCAGCGAAACGTCGGGGAACACCGCCTGGGCCAACTTGAGCGATTCCGGGAACTGGCGCACGGCCTCCTTGATAATTTCCTCGCTCCGTCCAATCGCCCCGGGAGCGTCCGAACAGATGAGCCGCATCGTCAGCGCCGCGCCGAACATGGCCTCCGACCACGGCTTCAGTGCCAACTTGCCGGTGTTGTAGGCCGAGGCATTCTTCCCCTTCTCAATGAACTTGTTGATCAATTCGTTCAGGTTGTTGGGGCAATCCTTGTAGAACCGCCGCCACGTCAGTTTCATCGGGGTCGAACCGTCCGCCCGAACGAGCCGAATCTCGTCCTTGTTGGCCGCTTTCACCGTACACCCGCGCAAGTTGAGTGCCTTGGCCCCGCTGCGGAACTTGTAGCCGACCATGTTCTGGATCAGCACGTCCTGAACGGTCTTCATCGCATTCACCTTGCGGATCTCCACATCCGCCGCAAGCGACGATTCCGCCATCGAGAAGGTGGCCTTGAGGGCGTTCAACTGCCGAATGGCGTGCTGCCAGTCCAGCAACCCGAACGTACCCGCCGCGGCGATTGCCTCGAACTTATCCTTGATTGCCTTCGTCTCCTCGTCAATCTTCGCCTGACGTTCCTCCGCCAGACGCTTTTGCCGCGCCGACTCTTCCGCCGCCTTGGCGGCCTCCGCCTCGTCCCGTGCGCTCTGGATCTTCTTGAGCCGAAGGTCTTTCTCGGCATTCTTGATGGCCTTTTCGCCGCGACTGTTGACATACGCGATGTTCTTGCGGACGCTTTCGACGTCCTTCGAGCCGCGAACCTCCTCGTACATATCCTTCACCTTCTGGGAAAGATCGACAAGCGCATCCATCGTCTCCTTCGTCTCGCCCGTCATGGCGTTCGCCTTGTCGCACTCCGCCACGAGTTTGCGGACGGCCAGCCGAATGCGGATGACGCTCGCCTGGCAGCTGTACGTCCGCACCCAAACCGTCTGCATATCCTTCACGACGCCCGGCAGTTTCCTCTCTTCCGGCGGCGCCGCCGCAGGTGCCGCCGCAACGGGCGTGGCCGCCGGCGCGTTCGTCGCGGCGGGTGCGGTCGCCGTCGCCGGCGCGTTCGTCGTCGCCACCGCAGCCGGCGCATTCGTCGCCACCGCCGGCGCATCGGCGGCGGCCTGCGCGGCCATCGCGTCCTGCAGTTCCTTCGTCGGCGGGAGTTTCAAATCCGCCGCGTAATCGGGCAGAAGCTTGACAAGGGCGGCCGTCGCCTTTTCGCACCCGTCCGTCGCCTTCTTCGCGAATGTCTCGAACTCGTCGGCGAAGGTTTCGGCGGCCTTTCGCGTGCCGGCAATCGCCTCGCGCGCCTCGGTGCAGCCTTTCGTAATCGTCGCCTGATAGGCCTCTTCCTGCGCATTCTTCTCACTGACCTTGTACCAGACGAGTCCGCCCGCCAAGCCGCCGACGATAACGATGATTCCGATAATCACGCCCGCGACCTTGAGGCCAAGGCTGCCGCCCTTCTCGTCCTCATCCTCGTCATCCTCCTCTTTCATCTCGACGGGGTTCGGCACCGTCGTCGGACGGCGCATCGTCATCGTGCGCTTGCCCTTGAGGACCATCCGCCTGCCCGTCGGATGCGCCGCCGCTCCCGCCGTCTTCGCCGTTCCGGCGGTCTGCGCGGCAACGGTCTGCGTCGCCGTCAGCCCCGTCGTCATCACCTTCTTGAACGCCTCGATGAGAGCCTCGAAACTGGGGAAACGATCTTCCTTCTTGAAGGCGAGCATCGTCATGATGAGGTTGTCGATCTGCGGCGAAAGCCCCGCACGAATCTCGCTCGGCTTCTTCGGCGTTTCCTCGAAGCGCTTCTTCACGACCGCCGTCGCGTCCGACCCCTCGAACGGGGCGACGCCCGTCAGGGCGTGGTAGAGCGTCGCGCCGAGGCTATACATGTCGGCACGGTAGTCGATGACCTCCTTGCGCACCTTCTCAGGCGAAATGTAGTAGGGCGTACCCCAGATCTCATCGGTGTTCTTCTGCATCCCGGCGAGACCGAAATCCACGATCTTGGCATTGCCGTTCGCGTCGAGAAGGATGTTCTCCGGCTTGATGTCGCCGTGCACAAGTCCCTGATCCGCCGCACAGCGGAGGGCCTGGGCGACCTGTTCGCCAATCTTCATGATGCGCGGCACATCCGTCTTCCCCGGCGCATTCTTCATGAGCTGGTCGAGCGAGCCGCCCGCGACGAGTTCCATCGCAATGTAGGGCATTCCGTCGGCAATGCCATACGAATAGATCTGGGCGATGTTCGGGTGGATGAGCCGCGCCGCCGACTGGGCCTCGCGCTTGAAGCGTTCGACGAACTCGGCATCCGAACCGTACTCCTTCAGCATCACCTTCACGGCCACGGGACGGTCGAGCATCTTGTCGCGCCCCATGTAAACGCCGCCCATCCCGCCGCGCCCGAGTTCGCGTTCAAGAAGGAAGTTGCCCGTCTCGCCGAACACGCTCGGCGTCGGAATCAGTTGCTCGCTCATCGTATAATCCTCCATCCGTTAAATGGCCAAAACACGACACTCCCGAGGCCGCGCAGCTTCGTTCCGGGCACGGCTCCCCAGTATCGGCTATCAAAACTGTTGTTGTAGTTGTCGCCGCAGGCGAAATATTCGTCCGCACCCATCGTCACCGCCGCAGGCCCGCCTTCAATCGGGTGCTCCAGCCTGTAGGTCATCCCCGGCGTCGCCTTCATCCGCTTGATGTAGTGCGTCCCCTGCTGAAGCCCCCTGATGCCCGTCGTCGAGAAAATCATCACGTCGTTCACGCGCGGACGGCAGAAGTTCCAGATCCAGCGGTTGACGAAGATGAAGTCGCCCGTCTTGACCGTCCCCTTCCAGAGCGTTTCACCCTCGCGGAAATACCGCCCCTGAAGTGCCGCGCAGGCATCCGTCGGCAGTTTGAACGTCTGCGGCGAAAGCCCGACGGCCACGTTGGCGAAGCCGTCGTTTCGCGGGGCGAGCCGCACGACCCCGTTCGCCGGGGCCTTGTAGTCCACCACGCGCTCGCCCGTCCACGCCCATTTCAGGATCGAAAGCGGGAAGGCGTCCCATGCCCCCTTCTCCGTGCCGGCTTCCGTATGGTAGCCCCAGAGGGTCGGCTGCATGGAGCCGGTCGGGATGTTGAACGGCGTGAAGAAGTAGGCCCGAAAGGCCATCGCGACCGAAATCGCGACGACCAGCGTGTCGAGCCACTCACGGCCGTAGTCCTGAAACGTCTTTCCAGACTTCTTCACTTAGGTGCGGTAGTTGGGGGCTTCCTTGGTGATCGTGATGTCGTGCGGGCGCGCCTCGCGCAGGCCCGCCGTCGTCACGCGGTAGAACTTGCCCTTCTTCTGAAGTTCGGCGACCGTCCTTGCGCCGCAGTAGCCGAGCGAAGCGCGAAGCCCGCCGCAGAACTGCGTCATGATCGCCTTCACGTGACCCGAATACGGAACCATTCCCTCGATGCCCTGCGGCACGAGATCGTCCTCGGCCTCGTTGTCCTGGAAGTAGCGGGCGCGCGAACCCTTGCCGTTCTTGAGCGCGGCGAGCGAACCCATGCCGCGGTAGACGACGTACTGCCGGCCGTTCGAGTAGATCTTCTCGCCCGGCGACTCCTCCGTACCCGCCAGCACCGATCCGAGCATCACCGAGTCGGCCCCCGCCGCGAGTGCCTTCGGCACGTCGCCCGAAAGTTTGATGCCGCCGTCGGCAATCACCGCGACATCCGTGCCGCGCAACGCCTTCGCCGCGTTGTAGACCGCCGTCAGCTGGGGAATGCCCACGCCGCAGACGACGCGGGTCGTGCAAATCGAACCCGGCCCGATGCCGACCTTCACCGCGTGTGCGCCGCACTTCGCGAGCGCGACCGCCGCCTCGCCCGTCGCGATGTTGCCAGCAATCACGTCCACCTTCGGGAAGTGCTTGACGATGTACTTCGTCATGTCCATGATGCCCTTCGTGTGGCCGTGCGCCGAATCGACGACGACGACGTCCACGCCCGCATCCGCGAGTTTCTCCATGCGCGACAGGTCGCCCTTGCCGCCCGACACCGAGGCCGACACGCGCAGGCGGAACTTGTCGTCGCAGTTGGAGGGCGCGGCGGAGTTCTCGACGATTCGGCTCACGTCCGTGAAACTGTAGAGCCCGACGACGCGCCCCTCGCGGTTCACGAGCGGCAGTTTGCCGATCTTGTTCTCGCGCATCAGTTCGTAGGCCTTCTTGAGCGACGTCCCCGGCTTGGCCGTAAGAAGACCCTTCTGCATCACGTCCTTCAGTTTCGCCGCGTTCATCGGCGCGAAACGCATGTCACTCGAGGTGATCATGCCGACGAGCCGCTCCTGGTCGTCCAGCACGGGGAAGCCGTTGAACTTCAGTTTCCGCGCCAGTTTCTCGCTGCGCAGGTAGCCGATGTCGTCGTTCTCGTGGAAGCACACCGGGCTCTCGATCATGCCGTTGAGGTGGTTCTTCACGAGCCGCACCTGCGCCGCCTGGTCGTCCTCCTCGAGATTCTTGTGGATGCACCCGATGCCGCCGGCGAGCGCCATCGCAATCGCCATCGGCGCTTCCGTCACCGTATCCATCGCGGCGGACATGAAGGGAATCTTCATCTTCGTGCGCGAGGTGAGTTTCGTTTCGAGCGAGGTATCGTCCGGCAGGAAGTCCGCATACTGCGTCACGAGCGTAACGTCATCGTAGGTCAGCCCCTCGTAGGGAAAGGCCGCCATAAACTGATCCATATACTTGTTCATACTCAATCCGTTCCAATTCTGTTAGTTGAAAGCCGCCGCGAGGGTCGCCGTCGGGGTCACGCCGACGAACTCCGCCGTCCTTGCCCCACTATTATAGCAAAAAAGCGTGGGAATGGACATCACGCCGAACTTCGCCGCGAGTTCGGGGGCGTCGTCCACGTTCACCTTGACGACCGTCAGGTCGGGCCGCGCCGGCTCCAGTTCCTCCGCAATCGCCCGCCCCATCATCTGGCACGGGCCGCACCACGTCGCCCAGAAGTCCACGAGAACCTTTCCGTCCGCAACCGCCGCGTCGTATTCCGCCGCCGTCTTCACTTCCTTGTGCATGACTGCCCCTCCTTTGAATCCTTCACGAGCCAACCCGCCGCGGCGATTTCGTCGCGCAGACGGTCGCTCTCCGCCCAGTTCTTCGCCTTGCGCGCTTGCGCCCGTGCGTCGAGCAACGCCTGGATCTCGGCCGGGACGGCTTCCTTCGCCGCCTTGCCGAAGAAGATGACGCCGAACACCTCGTCCATCCGCCGGAACGCGCCGAGCACGCTTCCGCCCCCGTGGGCGTTCGTCTCGCGCACCAGTTCGAAGAGCGCGGCAAAGGCCTTCGGCGTGTTGAGGTCGTCGTTCACCGCCGCCGTGAAGTCGTCGAGGTGCTTCCGCGCCCAGTCGGGAATCTCGCCCTCCGTCGTCCGCTCGACGCACGCGTCGATTCGGGCGAGTGCCTTGCGTGCGTCCTCCAGCGCCGAGAATGCGAAGTTCAGCCCCTGCCGGTAGTGCGCGTTGATGAGCACGTAGCGGATCTCGCGTCCCGTGTAGCCCTTCTCAATCAGGTCGCGGAGCGTGAAGAAGTTCCCGGCCGACTTGGACATCTTCTCGCCGTTCACCCGCAGGTGGGCGCAGTGCATCCACGTGCGGACGAACGGCTTGCCCGTCGCCGCCTCGGCCTGGGCGATCTCGTTCTCGTGGTGGGGGAAGAGGTTGTCGATTCCGCCCGTGTGCAGGTCGAAGCTCTCGCCGAGATACTTCATGGACATCGCCGAGCACTCGATGTGCCAGCCGGGCCGCCCGCGTCCCCACGGCGAATCCCAGCCGATCGGCCCGTCCGACGGCTCCCACGCCTTCCACAGCGCGAAGTCCCCGACGTTCTCCTTGTCGTATTCGTCCGCCGCGCACCGCGCACCCGTGCGCTGGTTGTCGAAGTCGATGTGCGCGAGTTTCCCGTAGCCGGGGAACTTGCGCACGTTGAAATAGACCGACCCGTCCTCGCTCCTGTAGGCGACGCCCTTCTCGACGAGTTTGCCGACGAGGTCGATCATCTCGGGGATGTGGTCGGTCGCCGCCGGATACACCTCCGCCGGCTGGATGTTGAGTTTCCTCAGGTCGGCGAAGAATGCGTCCTTGTAGGTCTTCGTGTAGTCGGTCAGCTTCACGTTCGCCGCGTTCGCGCCGCGAATCGTCTTGTCGTCCACGTCCGTCAGGTTCATCACCTGCCGGATCTTCATCCCGTTGAACTGGATGACGCGCCGCAGGATGTCCTCGAACGCATAGGCGCGGAAGTTCCCGATGTGGGCGAAGTTGTAGACGGTCGGGCCGCAGGTGTAGAGGCGGATCTCGTTGCCGGCAAGCGGCTCGAGCGGTTCGACGCGGCGCGTGAGGCTGTTGTAGACTTGCATCTTCATTTGCCCTCGACCAGTCCCAGTTTGGCGAGAGTCCCCCGCATGGTCTCGAGGTTCTTTTCAGTCGTCTCGCAGAGCGGCAGGCGGAACGCGCGCTCAATCCGCCCCATCAGCCACAGGGCTTCCTTCACCATCACCGGGTTCGTGTCGATGAAGAGGTCGTGGAAGAGCGGATAGTACTTCGCGTGGGAGGCGCGGGCCTTGGCGAAGTCGCCCGCCAGCGCAAGGCGCACCATGTCGCCCATCTCGCGCGGAATCACGTTCGACGCGACGGAAATCACGCCCTCGGCCCCGACCGAAATCATCGGCAGCGTCAGCGAATCGTCGCCCGACAGCACCGTGAAGTCGGGCGCGAGGTTCTTGATCGCCGACACGCGCTCCACGCTTCCCGCCGCCTCCTTGATTGCAATCACGTTCGGGTGCTTCGCCAGCCTCGCCACCACGTCGAGCGGAATCTCCTTGCCCGACCTTCCCGGCACGTTGTAGAGCACGATGGGCAACCCGAGGTCGGCGACCGTCATGAAGTGGCGGTAGAGCCCTTCGGCGTTCGGCTTGTTGTAGTAGGGCGTGACCTGCAGGCTCGCGTCCGCACCGCCCATGGCGATGACCGCCTTCGTCAGCGACACGGCCTCGGCGGTCGAGTTCGCGCCCGTGCCCGCCACGATCTTCACCTTGCCCGCGGCGAACTCGATTGTCTTTTCGATGACCCTGTGGTGTTCCTCGTGTGAGAGCGTCGGCGATTCGCCGCTCGTGCCGACCGAGCAAATGCCCTCGACGCCACCTGCGACCTGTCTCTCGACGAGTTCCCTGAGCCTGCCGTAGTCCACCTGCCCATCCGCCGCGAACGGCGTGACGAGCGCAGTTATCGTGCCTGATAGTTTCATACCGCATATTATACCACGGCTTCACCCGCCGCGTCAAAAGGGCCCGCCGACCGATTTCAAGTAAAACGCCCGTTGCACAAAAAAGGCCGGGGAGGGGAGCGGAACTCCCGACCCCGGCCCGAGCCGGGCCGTCTATTCGGCGTCCAGCACCTGGACTTTCTTCGCGTAGGTCTCGACATCCGCGTCAGGCGTGGCGTAGCCGCGCGTGGCGAGTTGCAGCACGTAGCCGCCCGCCGGGAGCGCCTCGTCAAGCTGCGCGGTGATGCGCTGCCCGCATCCGTCCTCGCCCTTCACCGACGCCACCGCGGCAACCGTGCCGTCCGCGTTGAGAACCTTCACCGACTCGCCGTCGCCCCCCGACGACAGGTTGTGCCCGGTGAGGACGAACTCGCGCGTGCCGACGATGATGCCGCGCCGCTTCGACGCACTGTCCGCGACGTCGTCCAGCACGATCTTCGAGGCATCTGACGCGCCGCGCGCCGGCGTCAGCCGGCCGATGGCGTCCGAAAGCGTCGCGAGCGGCGTGACGTTCACGTAGAACCCGTTTTCCGCAGTCAGTTCCGCGTCCATCGACGGCAGCGAACCGGAGATGGCCGGCGCAAACGCGCACAGCGTCCCCGTCGTGACGTAGTTGAGGTTTTCGGCCACCTCGCGCTTCACTTCCGCCGCCAGGGCGCGGACGGCGAGTTTGACCTCGGGCGCATCGATGGCGGGGCGGTCCTTGCAGATTTTCTCGGCGAGTTCGTCCAGCCCGACGGACCCGTTCGAGAGGAACAGCCCGGTGTACTTGCCCTCCAGCGTTTCAAGGGCGCTCTTCGTCGTGATGTAATTGAGTTTTGCCATGGTTCACCTCCTTCTTCAGGCTGTCGCCTTCGCGAGTTTCACGTTCTTGCGGGCGATTGAAACGCCGAATTCGCGCCCGAGCCCGCCGCGGGATGCGACGACGACCTTGTAGTTGCCGTCCTCCTCCAGCGGAAGCGTCGGGAACGTGCAGTTCACGGTCGTCGCCGTCGATTCAACGACGGTCGCCACCGCGACGATTGCACCCTCCGCGTTCTCCAGCCACACGCCCTCGTCCTCGGCGGTCGTATCGATGGACATGTTGATGCCCGAGATGTAGACGGTGACGTCCTTCGCGTTCGTGATGACGCCCTCGGTCTTGACCGTGGTGTCGAGCACGCGCTTGATGACGCAGTGGTTGCCCTCGGTGACGTTCACGCCGACGACGTCCGTGAAGGCGCTCTTCATGGTGCCCTTTGCCGTGAAGTAGGGCGCGAGACGGTGCTTCGCCTTATCCCACGGGCTGTTGGCGGCCTCGAAAACGCCCTCGATGGCAACTCCGCCTGTGAGGAAGTTCTCGATGTCCACGCGGTAGCCCTGCGAGAGTTCACGCAAGATCTGGTCGAGCAGCAGTTCCGCTGTGAACTTCATCACGCCCACATCCATGCCGGCACGCTCCGCGGCATGTTCGGAGAGGGTGGCCAGATTGACCGACCCCTGAGTGAGGGGAAGGGCGCGGTAACACGCCTTCCCGCCTTTTTTGAGACTGCTCAAGGCAGTCTTGTATTTTATTTGTTTCGCCATAGTAAAGCCTCATTAGAGGTTAACGTTCTGTCAGGGCTTACTACCTTTCAG
>CAVAHB010000102.1:0-26496 GCA_963588415.1 Faecalibacterium sp. CAG:74 | reverse complement strand
GTACGCCGTGGCCATCTATTGAGTACGCCAACGCTCCGAGAGGGGGTTCGCCGCGCTCCCCGAGGGGTCAAACGGCGGTCTTCCCGTACTCCTTATATGTAGCGGCGGCGCGGCGGCTTCGGCACGGGCATCACGAACGCGGTTGCGGCTCGGTTTTCACCACTGAACATACTGAACGGCTTCGCCGACACAGAACACACTGAACTTGACACCGGAGGGAGGCCGAGTCGACTTTCAGTGTTTTCAGTGTGCCGCGAAGCGGCTTCCGTGTGTTCTGTGGTCGAAACTGGCGGGCGAACGGATGCGTTTATCCTAAAAACGGTGGTCGGTTTTTTAACAGAGAGGCACAAAGACACGGGGGTTTTCAGACGACATAAGTTCTGATTTCCCCGTGTCTCCGTGCCTCTGTGATAAAATATCAGAACAAGAGCGGGATTCAACTACCGGATTTAGGTTAACTCGATTCACGGGAAATCGCCCAACGGGGGCGACCGCATAGGCCTGCGATTCACGTCTGGCCAAGGTCACGCGGCGCGTGAATGCCTCGCCTAACAGCGAGGGTGGGCAATGCCACCCGACCGGGAAATGGCCAGTACTGTGATTCAGCGGAAACGGCAAATTTTTGGTATAATACGCCGTTCCTTCAAGAAAGGTAAGTAATGTCCGCTGAATCAAAGGTTGGTACACGAATTCGTACATATCGCGAGCGACTCTCGATGAGCGTTGCAGATCTCGCGCAGAAGAGTGGAATTGATGAGAAAGTCATCAATTCCATTGAAAGTGGCGCGGTTCTGCCGGCGCTTGGCGTACTGACGAAGATTTCCCGTGCGTTGGGGCAGCGGCTGGGGACGTTCACGGATGACCAGTTCACCCCCGACCCCGTGATTACCCGTGCGAAAGATCTTGAGGCGAAGAATGTCGCCGATGCGGGTCTCAACAACCTTGGCTACGCCTCCCATTCGCTTGCACAGGGCAAGCCCGACCGTCACATGGACCCGTTCCGCATCGAATTCGCGGCAGATGGCGTTGAGGCGATGTCGAGTCACGAGGGCGAGGAACTGATCATCTGCATTGCGGGCGAAGTGGAGTTGGCCTACGGAAACCAGAAGACGGTTCTGAAGCCCGGCGACACGGCCTACTACAATTCGGTCGTACGGCACGGCCTGCGCGCGGTCGGCGGCAATCCCGCGTCCATCTACGGCATTGTGTTCATGCCATTCTGATATTTAAGACGGAGGTTTAAACATGGCCTGGTTTGAGAAAAAAGAGGAAAAGGCGGCGATTCCGCCGACAAAGGCACTTTGGGCGGTGTGTCCGAAGTGCAAGAGCCACTTCGCGAAGGACACCTGGAAAAAGAATGGCTCAATCTGCCCGAAGTGCAACTACCACGGGCGGCTGACGGCGCGCGAACGCATTGCGCAAGTGACGGACAAGGGGAGTTTCGCCGAGGTGTTCCGCGAAGTGAGTTATTCAGACCACCTCGACTTCCACGATGCGACGGGGCCGTACAAGGCGAAGGTCGAGGCGGCGATCGCGAAGACGGGCGAAACCGAGTCCATCGTGATGGGTACGGCGAAAATTGACGGCCACCCCGTGATGCTGGGCGTGATGGACTTCGCGTTCATGGGCGGAAGCCTCGGGACGGGTACGGGCGAGCGCATTGCGAAGGCCTGCGAACAGGCGTTGGCGGAGCATCGTCCGCTCATTATCTTCTGCGCGTCGGGCGGTGCGCGGATGCACGAGGGCATTCTCTCGCTGATGCAGATGGCGAAGACGTCCGCCGCGATCGGTCGGCTGAAAGAGGCGGGTTTGCCCTACATCTCGGTTCTGACGGACCCGACGACGGGCGGCGTGAGCGCGAGTTTCGCAATGCTGGGCGACATCAACGTCACGGAGCCGCGTGCGCTCATCGGCTTCGCGGGCCGGCGCGTAATCGAGAACACGATTCACCAGAAGCTGCCGGCCGACTTCCAGTCCGCCGAATACCTTGAGAAGCACGGCTTCATCGATAGAATCGTCGAGCGCAAAGACCTCAAGAAGTTCCTCGCGAAGATGCTTGACTACTTTGGTTTCTGAAATCGGAAAGGAGCGTAAGATGAAGAAGATGACAGCGATGGACAGGGTGAAACTGGCGCGAGACCCGAAGCGGCCCCACCTGAAGGATTTCATCCGCCTGATGTGTTCCGATTTCGAGGAACTGCACGGCGACCGCCTCGTCAACGATGACCGCGGGCTGATCGGCGGATTCGCGACGATTGAAGGAGAGAAGGTTCTCATTCTCGGCCACCACAAGGGAGAGACCGTCGAGGAGAACATGGAGGCGAACTTCGGCATGGCGAACCCGGACGGCTACCGCAAGGCGATGCGGCTGGCGAAACTGGCGGAGAAGTTCCACCTGCCCGTGGTGACGTTTGTCGATACGCCCGGCGCCTATCCCGGCGACACGGCGGAGGCGCGCGGTCAGGCGGAGGCGATTGCGAAGTCGCTTGAGTTTTTCGCCGCGCTGAAGACCCCGGTTGTCGTGGTTGTGACGGGCGAAGGCGGTTCGGGCGGTGCGCTGGCGATCGCCGTGGGCGACCGCGTACTCATGATGGAGAACGCGGTTTATTCGGTGATTTCGCCGGAAGGGTGCGCGGGCATCCTGTGGCGCGATGGCGCGAAGGCTCCCGAAGCGGCGGAAGCCCTCAAGATTACGGCGGCTGATTTGAAGCGGCTCGGCGTGATTGACGGAATCGTCAAGGAACCGGCGGGCGGTGCGCAGAAAGACCACGCGGCGGCCGTCGCGGCGGTCAAGAAGGCCGTACTCGCGGCGTTGGCCGACCTCGGCAAACTCCCGTCCGATGAACTCGTCCGCAGGCGGTATGACCGGCTGCAGGCGATGGGGAGGTTCGCGTAAAACGCGAAATCGGAATCGCGGCATGGAAGAACGGTTGATTATCGACGTTGCGCGAATGAACCCGGACGGCGAGGAGCTGGCGGGCGAATTTGACGCAGTCGACATCGACGAGGAGTTCGTTCACCCGTTCGGTGGCATCCGCTACCAGCTGACGGCGCAACTCTTCGGGACCGAACTTCTGGTGCGCGGTCATCTTGAACAGGATTTCACGCTCGTGTGCAGTCGGTGCGGCGAAGACTTCGATACGACGGTAAAAATCGACGATTTCACCGTCTCCGTCGAGGTTCCGGCCAATCAGTCGGAGGCCGATTTGACCGAAGACGCACGAGAGTGTATAATACTCGCCCTACCGACATACCCGGTATGCGACGAGAAGTGCCCCGGAATCGCCCGTGAGGCCGCGAAGCCGAAGGACGACCGATGGGGGGCACTTGACGCGGTAAAGGTGTGAGCAAAGAAGACAGAAAACAGAGTAGTAGAAGGAGTAAATAAATGGCAAGTCCTAAGAACAGGAAGTCCAAAATGCGTAAGCGTCAGCGCGTGGCGCAGCTCGAGAAGCCGATCCTTGCGACGGTTGGCACCTGCCCGGAATGCGGCGCGACGGTTCGTTCGCACCGTGCATGCCCGAAGTGCGGGACTTATCGTGGCCGCAAGGTTGTTGCCGTCGCCGAGTAAACTCGGCGGTTCGGGACATCTTGGATAACGGAAACCACCATGGTACGAGTCGCGTTGGATGCGATGGGGGGCGATTATGCCCCCAAGCAGATTGTCGTCGGCGCGGTCGAGGCCGCCTGCGGCATCGAGGACGTCAAGATTCTTCTCGTCGGCCAGATGGCCGCAATTCAGAAGGTCGTCGATGAGTTCTCGAAAGACCGGCGGGAGAACTTCCAGCGGGCGATTGAAAAGGGTGCACTTGAAATCATCCCGGCCTCGGACGAGATCGAGATGAACGAAGTCCCCGTCGAAGCCGTCCGCCGGAAGAAGGATTGCTCGATCAACGTCGCCATGCGGCTCGTCAAGGAGAAGCGGGCGGACGTCTTCGTGTCGGCCGGCAATTCCGGCGCGGTCGCGACGAGCGCGATCGTCAACCTCGGGCGGATTCCGGGCGTGAAGCGCCCGGCGATTGCGATGGTGCTTCCGACGCGGTCGCCATCGCGGCCGCTGCTGCTGCTCGATGCCGGCGCGAACATGGATTGCCACCCCGAATGGCTCGTCCAGTTCGCAATCATGGGGAGCGTCTATTCCGAGAAAGTCCTGAAGCGCGAGAAGCCGGAAATCGGCCTTCTTTCGATCGGCACGGAGGACTGCAAGGGCAACGCGCTCGTGCACGAGACCTACCCGATTCTGAAGGCTGTCAACGGAATCAACTTCGTCGGGAACATCGAGGGGCACGACATCTGCGGCGGCGAGGTTGATGTGGCGGTGGCGGACGGTTTCGTCGGCAACGTCGTCCTGAAGACGGCCGAATCGGTCGCGCATGCGGTCGGCGGCTGGCTGAAGAGCGAACTGAAGAAGAACTTCTTCCGCATGATTTGCGCACTTCTGCTCAAGGGTGCGTTCAAGGCCCTCAAGCGGCAGCTCGACCCCGAGGTCTACGGCGGTGCGCCGCTTCTCGGTGTGCCGGGAGCCGTCATCATCACGCACGGGAACTCAACCCACAAGGCCATTTTCTACGCCGTCAAAGCCGGCGTCGCTGCGGCGACCAACGACGTGTCGGGGCTTATCGAAAAAGCAATCGCCGCACACGCCGAGGACGTCAAGAAGCAATGAGTGACTACAATTTCTCCGCCATTGAGAAGAAGTGGCAGAGGTTCTGGCTCGACCACAAGACTTTCAAGACCCCGAACGAATCGGACAAGCCGAAGTTCTACTGTCTCGACATGTTCCCGTACCCGTCCGGCGCGGGGCTTCATGTCGGGCATCCCGAGGGCTACACGGCGACCGACATCCTCTGCCGCTACAAGCGGATGAAGGGCTTCAACGTCCTTCACCCGATGGGCTGGGACGCATTCGGGCTTCCCGCCGAGCAGTATGCCGTTGAGACGGGTACGCATCCCGCGATTACGACGGAGAAGAACGTGAATCGCTTCCGCGAGCAGATTCGCGCCCTCGGCTTTTCCTACGACTGGGATCGCGAGGTCAACACGACCGACCCGAAGTACTATCGCTGGACGCAGTGGATTTTCGAGCAACTCTACAAGAAGGGGCTGGCCTACGTCGCCGAGGTGCCGGTGAACTGGTGTCCCGCGCTCGGCACGGTGCTGGCGAACGAGGAAGTGATTGACGGACGCTCCGAGCGCGGCAATCATCCCGTGATTCGCCGTCCGATGCGGCAGTGGATGCTGAAGATCACGGCGTATGCCGAGCGTCTGCTGAAGGATCTCGACACGCTCGACTGGCCGGAGGGCATCAAGGAGATGCAGCGCAACTGGATTGGCAAGTCCACGGGTGCGCTCGTCGATTTCGGCACGACGGTCGGCGCGAAGATTACCGTCTATACGACGCGGTGCGACACGCTGTTCGGCGCGACCTACATGGTTCTTTCACCCGAGCATCCGCTTGTCGCCGAGTGGCTGAAGGCGGGGACGCTGACGAACGCGGCGGACGTCGTCGCTTACCAGAAGAAGGCCGCGTTGAAGAGCGACCTCGAACGCACCGAACTCAGCAAGGAGAAGACGGGAGTCCGTCTCGCGGGCGTGATGGGCGTGAACCCGGTGAACGGGCGCGAGATTCCGATTTTCATCTCCGACTACGTGCTGGCGAGTTACGGAACGGGTGCGATCATGGCCGTCCCGGCGCACGACGAGCGCGACTTCGACTTTGCGAAGGTCTTCGACCTGCCGATCGTCCAGGTCGTCGCGCCCGCCGAAAGCGACGCGGCGAAAACGGCTTCGCCCGATCCCGTGCCCTATGCGGGGAACGCGGCGTTTACCGACATTGCGACGGGCGTGATGGTTTCGTCGGGCTTCCTGACGGGGCTTGGCGTCGCCGAAGCACGGCAGAAGATGATTGCGTGGCTTGAGGAACACAAGGTCGGACGGGCGAAAACCCAGTATAAACTCCGCGACTGGCTTTTCTCGCGCCAGCGCTACTGGGGCGAACCATTCCCCGTGATTCACTGGGAAGACGGCACGAACTCGCTCGTCTCGGAGGAGGATCTGCCGCTCACGCTTCCCGAACTCGCGGACTACAAGCCGACGGGTACGGGCGAACCGCCGCTCGCGAAGGCGACGGAGTGGGTGAACGTGACCGACCCGAAGACGGGCAAAAAGGGCGTGCGCGAGACGAACACAATGCCGCAGTGGGCTGGCAGCTGCTGGTATTACCTACGCTACATCGACCCGCACAACGAAAAGGCGTTCGCCGACCCGGAACTGCTGAAGGAGTGGCTGCCCGTCGATCTCTACGTCGGCGGCGCGGAACACGCGGTGCTTCACCTTCTCTACGCCCGCTTCTGGCACAAGGTTCTCTTCGACCTCGGCCTCGTGCCGACCTCCGAACCGTTCCACAGGCTCGTCAACCAGGGCATGATCCTCGGCATGGCCTACCGCACGAAGCGCGGCGTTCTCGTGCCGATGGACAAGATTGAGTGGCGCGATGGCAAGCCGTTCGGCGCGGAGGAAGGCGGCGAAAAGGAAGAACTGACCGAGTTCCCCGCGAAAATGTCGAAGTCGCTCAAGAACGTCGTCAACCCGGACGACGTAATTCGCGACTACGGTGCGGATTCGCTGCGGCTCTACGAGATGTTCATGGGGCCTCTGCAGGCGGTGAAGCCGTGGTCGACGAAAGGCGTGGAGGGCGTGCACCGCTTCCTGAAGCGGGCGAACAAACTCGTCACCGAGACGGCAATCGCCGGCCGCGCCCTGACGAAGGCCGAGGCGAAGAGCCTGAACGCGATGATCCGCAAGGTCGGCGACGATCTCGAGGCAATGGCGTTCAACACGGGCATTTCGGCGATGATGGTCTGCGTGAACGAGGCGGAGGCCTTCGCGAAGGCGGGTGGACTGCCGCGCGAATTCCTTGAGAAGTTCGTACTGTGCCTCGCGCCGTTCGCGCCGCACCTCGGCGAGGAACTCTGGCAGTTCCTCGGCCACGCCGACACGCTCGCCTACGAACCGTGGCCCGTCGTTGACGCGGCGGCACTCGTCGAGGACGAGATTGAAATCCCCGTGCAGGTTCTCGGCAAGTTGCGCGGCAGAATCCGCGTTCCCGTCGCGGCGACGCCGGCGGAGATGGAAGCCGCCGCGAAGGCGAACGCCGACGTCGCGAAGTTCCTCGCGGGCAAGACGATCGTCAAGGTGATTGCCGTCCCGAAGCGGATGGTCAACTTCGTGGTGCGCTGAAATGGCCCTGCTGAAGTTCCTGAAGGTCGGCGGTTCGTGGCGCGACGTCGCGGACGCAGCCCGCACGACGATTCGCCGCGAAGAGGGCGAGGGCGAGCCGAGTTCGCGCTGGAAGAAGCGCATTCTCCTCGCCGAACATTCGCCTATCCGCAAACTGACGTTCAACTGGAAGTGGCTCGACTTGCCCTACTGGGTCAGCGTCCACTTCGTGCGGCATAAGTTCGGAATCGAACATTTCGTCTCGACTCAGCGGAGCGACCGAACGGGCGTGACGCGGGACGCAAACCGGCAGGATGCGCCCGTGATGCACGAGTGCTTCGCGAACGCGCAGGCAGTGATGTTCATCTCGCGGCGGAGGTTGTGCGGTCAGGCCAGCCCCGAAACCCGTGCCGCGTGGAAACTCGTCGTGGACGAAATCGCGAAACACGAGCCGGAAGTCGCCACGTGCTGCGTCCCCGAATGCGTATATCGCGGGTTCTGCCCGGAGTTCAGGCCGTGCGGCTACTGCGGTTCGCCCGCGTGGGAGAAGGCCGTCACCGCCTATCGCGAAGTCCCGGAAAAACTGGAGAAGAAGGCCTGAGATGAACGCCGTCTTCTTCGACATGGATGGCACGCTGATTGATTCGCGTGCCGATTTGGTCGCAACGGTGAACCACACGCGCCGCGATCTTGGCCTCGCCGAACTCCCGCAGGAGGAAGTCCTCGCCCACGTCGGACAGGGTGCGCGGCATCTGCTCGCCCGTGCGATTCCCGAACGGGCGGACGACGTGGAGTCCCTTTGGGAAATCTTCCGAAGCCACTACGCCGAACACATGCTGGAATCGGTCGAACTCTACCCGACCGTTCGGCAGACGCTGGACGAACTTGCACGGCGCGGCTGGCTTCTCGGCGTCAACACGTCGAAGCCGGCCTTTGCGACGCGGGCGATTCTCGAGCATTTCGGTCTTCTGCGCTATTTCGGCAACGCGATTGTCGCGGGCGGCGACTGCGCCGAAATGAAGCCGAGCGCACTGCCCCTGCGCGAATGCGCGGCGCGTCTGCACGGACACCGCCTTTCCTCCCACGACTGGATGGTCGGCGACAGCTGGACGGACATGCAGTGTGCGGCGAATGCCGGCGTCAGGGGCGCGTTCTGTGCTTTCGGCTTCGGCAAACTCGCCGATTCGCGCTTCACAATCAAGATCAACCGCCTGGACGAACTTCTCCGCTATCTGAAGCCCGAAGAGTAGAAGTTTGTCGGTTCGCGGTCTTGCCGCAACACGAACTGAGGAACGCGATAGGCGAAGATTCCCGAAATCGCCGCGCAAAATCGTTCCGTTCCCGAATCGAACTGAACGCGAATGGACGCAAATATGGTATAATAAAGGCCATGAAGAAAGTGTTGGTCGATAAAGGCGTATCATTTGGAGACGGCGGTCTTACGTTCATCGCGGGGCCGTGCGTGATTGAGTCTCGTGAAATGGCGCTGGATCTGGCGAAACGGTTGACGGCCCTGGCGAAGAGGCTGAAGGCGAAGTTCGTCTTCAAGGCGAGTTTCGACAAGGCGAACCGCACGAGCGTCGATTCGTTCCGCGGGCCCGGAATCGACAAGGGGCTGGAGGTGCTTGCCGAAGTGCGTGCGACCTATGGCGTTCCCGTGCTGACGGATATTCACGAGCCGTGGCAAGCGAAGCCCGTGGCGGAAGTGTGCGACGTGCTGCAGATTCCGGCGTTCCTTGCACGGCAGACCGACCTTGTCGTGGCGGCAGGCGAGACGGGTGCGGTCGTTAACGTGAAGAAGGGCCAGTTCATGGCCCCCGAGGACATGGCGCAGGTAATCCGCAAAATCGAATCGACTGGCAACCGGCGCATCGTGCTTTGCGAACGCGGCGCATCGTTCGGCTATCGCAATCTCGTGGCGGATATGCGTTCGCTCCTGATCATGCGCGAACTCGGCTATCCCGTGGTGATGGATGCAACGCACTCGGTGCAGCGTCCGGGCGGTCTCGGCACGGGGTCGGGCGGTGACGGCAAGTACGCCCCGGCGATTGCGCGTGCGGCGGTCGCGACGGGCGTGGACGGCGTGTTCATGGAAACCCACCTGAACCCGAAGGTCGCGAAAAGCGACGCGGCGAACGCAATCAGGTTTTCGGAACTTGAAAAACTCTGGAAGGTGCTTCTTCGAATTCATGCGGATATTCACTGAGATACTTCTCGTCGGCGCGGCGCTTCCGCTGTTCGCGACCTTTGATTCGTCCGCCTGGATGGGCGACCGCTCGGCTCGTCTTCAGGAAGCGGCGCGGCTTCGTTCGGCCTATCGGCAGTGCGCGGCGGCCGTGCGGGAACCGGCGGAGAACGTGACGGTTCCTGTGGAGAACTACCCCGACGGGTCGGTGAAGACGAGCGTCGTCGCCGAGCGGGCGCAGATGTTTCTGAAGGACGGTCTCATCTGGTGTTCGGGAGTGAAGATCCGCCAGTTCCGCGTGGATGGTTCGGTCGAGTCGGAAATTGATGCGGCGAACTGCGTCGTGGATCGTGCGACCCGCAGCGGGTGGGCGGAAGGCGCGGCGAATGCGACCTATCGCGGCGAGACGAACCTTTCCGGGGCGGATGTCTACTTCTCGGCAAAGGACGAATACATAATGATTGCGACGAACGTCTGCCTGAGTGCGGACGGGAACGTGCTCCGCGCACGGTCGGCGGACTACGACCATAACGCGGGCATCGCGATGTTCGAGGGCGATGTCGCGGTTCACCACGTTGAGAAAGGCCGGGGTTGCGACCTGTCCTGTGACCAGGCCTTCGCATTCATCGAAGGGACAAACGACGTGCGGAGGATTGTGGCACTCGGAAACGTGCGCGTGTCGAGCGAGGACAAGTCGGGCACGTGCGACCGCGCCGTCTATGCGAAGCGGAACGGTGCGGCGCGAATCACGATGTTTGGCGGCGTGACGAACGGCTTTGCGCGGCTCACCGTTGCGGGCGACAAACAGGGTTCGGTCGAGGGACGACGCATTCGCTTCTGGCTCGATTCCGAGCAGGTCGAGGTTCTCAGTTCGCGCATTTCGGTTGATACGAACGGGCTTCAGTTGCCGGGAGGGATAAGATGATGAACGAGGACCCGGTATTGGGAGCGATGAAGGCAATGGCCGATGAAATGGCTGGCACACGGCGCGAGCCGGATCTTCGTGCGACGGGTCTCGTGAAGGTCTACGGCGATCGGACGGTCGTGAACGGCATGTCAATGGAAGTCAGTTGCGGTGAAATCGTGGGGCTTCTCGGCCCGAACGGCGCGGGCAAGACGACGACCTTCTACATGATCGTCGGGCTGGTGCGTCCCGACGGCGGCAAGGTCGAGTTCAGGGGCAAGGATCTTACGCATATGCCGGTCTTCATGCGGGCGCGGAACGGTCTGGGCTATCTCGCGCAGGAGGCGAGCATCTTCCGCAAACTTTCCGTCTGGGACAACGTGATGGCGATACTTGAGACGCTGCCGATGTCGCGGAAGGAGCGAACGACGCGGGCGCAGGAACTGCTGGAGCCGTTCGACCTCATGAAAGTCGCGAAGCAGCCGGCATATACGCTGTCGGGCGGCGAACGGCGCAAACTCGAGATTGCACGCTCGCTCGTGCGCAACCCGTCGATTCTGATGCTCGACGAACCTTTCGCGGGCGTAGACCCGCTGAGTGTGAACGAGATTCAGGACATCGTGCGGCGGCTGGCGCGACAGGGGCTCGGCATCATCATCACCGATCACAACGTGCGCGAGACGCTCTCCGTCGTCGACCGCGCCTACATGGTCTACAACGGACAGCTTCTCAAGACGGGTACGGCCGCAGAACTCGTGGACGACCCCGACGTGCGGGCGCGGTATCTCGGCGATGCGTTCCGCATGTAAACGCTTTTTGGCGAACAAATACACACACATAAAGGAGGATAAAAGATGAGCATAGAAGTAACGATGAGACATAGCGACGTGCGGATTGAGTCGCTGAAGGACTACGCGGAAAAGCGCATGGCGAAACTCGCGGAGCGCTTCCCGAAGGTGACGAAGGTTGCCATCGTCATCGACGTCGACGTCAAGAAGCATATGTACATGGCTGAAGTCGTGGCGAACCGCCTCGGCGAGACGGCCGTCGGTGCAAAGGAGTTCTCCGAGAGCGCGAAGAGCGTGATCGACACGGCGGCAGCCCGAGCTGAACGCCAGCTTCTGCGCATGCGCGTGAAGGCGCGCAAGGGCACGGTGCGCAAGCAGCGCGCGGCTTCGGTCAAGAACTGAAAGGCCGGCACGTGAAGGAAGTTCCCTCCGGCGGTTGCACCAACGGCACGGACGTCACCGTGGCCGACTTCTTCGAAGCCGGCCGGGAGAATCTGTGCCTTGAGCTCGTCGCTGGTGGGAGGAACCTGAACCGCCGGATCGAGGAGCCGATCTTCAATCGCCCCGGTCTGGCGCTGACGGGCTTTCACGCGCACTTCGCCTGGAAACGCCTTCAGCTGCTGGGCAACGCCGAAGTCGCCTACCTGCATTCGCTGCCGGACGAGACGCGCCTTTTGCGCATACGGACTTTGCTCGACCTGAAGGCTTTCTGTTTCATCATTACGAACGGCAACCGGCTTCTGCCCGACGAGATTGAACTCGCCGAGCGCGCCGGGGCTGTGATCATGGCAACCTCGCTGAAGACGATGGTCTTCTCCCATCGGTGCGCATTCGTGCTCGAACGGCTGAGTGCGCCACGAACGTCGATTTACGGGACGATGGTTGAGGTCTGCGGACTTGGGGTGATGTTCGAGGGCGACCCCGGTCTTGGAAAGTCGGAAACGGCCCTCGGTTTGATTCGCCGCGGCTATGCACTCGTCGCCGACGACCTGACGTGCATTCGCCGCGGGGCGGACAGTAGTATTCTTTTTGGTTCGGCCTCAGATTCGACGGTCGGTTTCATGGAGATTCGCGGCATCGGCATCCTGCATGTTCCGAGCATTTTCGGGATTGGGGCGGTGCGCGGCGAAAAGAGACTGCAACTCGTCATCACCTTCAAGCGGCTGAAGGACATTGTCGGCGAGGTTGACCGCGTCGGACAGACGCGGCGCGTGAGGACAATCCTCGGTGTGGACGTGCCGAACATCATCATCCCGGTTTCCGAAGGCCGTGATCTCGTAAACCTTGTCGAGACGGCCGCCCAGCAACAGAAGTTGATTCTTTCGGGCTATGATCCCGTCGAGGATTTGTCGGAACGCCTGCGCCGCCGTGCGGACGCGGCGAAATTGAAGAAACAAAAGGAAAAGGGGTAAATGAGATGGCAGAGATGATTACGAAAACACTGACGCTCGCGAATCGGTACGGAATGCACGTCCGTCCGGCGGGGCTTTTCGCCAAGACTGCCAGCCGCTATGACGCGGATGTCGAGGTCGAGAAAGACGGGACGGTCGTTTCGGGCAAGTCGATTATGGCGCTCATGACGCTTGAGGCCGGCCATGGCGCCGTGCTGAAAGTCACGGCATCCGGCCCGCAGGCAAAGGAAGCCCTCGACGAACTGGAAGCACTCGTGGCGCGGAAGTTCGACATCCCGGATGAGCAATAAGTCCTCCATGCTGACCGTTGCGGGGCTTGCGACGGCACGCGGTTTTGCCGCAGGGCCCGTGTTTCTCTATCGGGAGTCCGAGGAAGTTCCCGTTCCCGAATATGTCGTGGAACTCGGACGCGAGGGGGAGGAACTCCAGCGACTGAAGCGGGCGGTCGCGAGCGTCAAACGCGATTTGGAAGGCATCGTTGCCGCGCTGCGTGAACGGGCGGGGCGCGAGGACGTGCGGGTGTTCGAGTGCCACCTGATGATTCTCGAAGACCCGATGATCGCCGCCGAGAACGAACGGCGCATCGCCATCGACCACATGAACGCCGAGGCCGCCGTCAAGGCGACGGCGGCGCACTACCGCGAACGCTTCGCACGGATGAACGATCCCTACTTCCGCGAACGGGTGCGTGATCTCGATGATGTCGAGCGGCGCATGCTGAAGGCCTTTTCGGGTTCTGCGCCGAGTCCGTTGTCGGAACTGAAAGTCCCTTCGATTGTCGTTGCAGACGACCTGACGCCGTCGGAGACCGTGCAATTGCCGCGTGAATGCCTGCTCGGCTTTGCGACGAACGGAGGTTCGACGACAAGCCACGTTGCGCTTCTGGCCCGTGCGATGGGCATTCCAGCCGTGACAGGGCTTGGCGACATCACCGAGCGCGTGAGCCCCGGCATGACGGTATTGCTGGACGGGACGAACGGCGCGGTGACCGTGAACCCGGACGAACAGACCGCCGCCGAGTTCGCAGCCCTCATCAGACGGCAGAAGGCCCACTCCGAAGTTGCGGCGGAAGGCTTGCCGGCGGGAACACTTGCGGATGGCGGAGAAGTCCTCATCTTTGCAAACGTTCATCCGGGCATCCCGATTGCGGGCGTGAAGGCGTTCGGTGCGCGTGGCATCGGGCTTTACCGAAGCGAGTATCTCTGGCTCAACGGCGAACGCGAGCCGACGGAGGATCAGCAGTTCGAGGCCTATCGCGATGCCGTCAAGTTTGCCGCGTCCTATTTCCCCGAGAAATCCATTACCATCCGTACGCTTGACATCGGCGGCGACAAGACGATGCGCGGCATTTCGACGAAGGAGGCGAACCCGTTTCTCGGCAACCGCTCCATCCGCTATTCGCTTTCCCACGCCGACACCTTCCGCGCCCAATTGCGGGCGATACTTCGGGCATCGGCTTTCGGGCGCACGAAAATCATGTACCCGATGGTCAGTTGCATTGAAGAAATCCGCGAAGCATCCGTCCTTCTGGAGGACGTGAAGCGCGAATTGGATGAGGCGGGGGTGGCCTACGACCACGACATAGCCGTCGGTGCGATGATCGAAGTTCCGGCCGCCGCCATCAACGCGGACGCCCTGGCGCGACACGTGGACTTCTTCTCGATTGGCACGAACGACCTCGTTCAGTACGTGATGGCGGCGGATCGCGGTAATGAGACGGTGGCGAATCTCTACCAACCGCTGAACCCGGCGATTCTCGAACTGATGCGCCGCACGATTATCGCCGCGAAGAAGAACGGCATTCCCGTCGCCGTGTGCGGCGAGAGCGCGTCGGATCCCGTCGTTGGCCCTCTCTGGGCGGCAATGGGCGTGGACGTTCTTTCCATGTCCGCGCCCTACATTCCCGTAATTGCGAACATCCTGCGCCGTCTGTCGCGGGCGGACCTTGCGAATTATGCGGCCTTTGCGCTCGGAATGGAGGCCGACCGCCCAGCGCAGGAAATCTTCGCGGACTGCCGCCGCTGGCTGACGGCTTGCATTCCGGATTTCAACGACCTTTTGATATGATTGCGTGTCCTGAAGTCGTTGTGGAGGGTGTAGCCGCCGTCGTTGGCGAACAGTCGGTGGATAACGCGGCGACGGTCAAGCCGGAGGTGATTGCGGCGACGGGCTTCCCCGTGCGCCGCGTGGTTGCGGACGAAACGACGCTCTTCGATTTCTCGCTTCGTGCGGCACGGCAGTTGGCGGGTGCGGCGGATGTTGACGCAATCGGCGGCGTAATTGCCGCGACCTTCTCGCACGAGAACCGATTCCCGGCGTTGGCCATTCGCCTCGCCTCCAGCCTCGGACTTGCCCCTGAAACCGCCGCGTTCGACGTGCAGATGGCGTGCAGCGCCTATCCCTACGCACTCTACCTGGCGGGGCGACTTGCGGCGGATACGGGGAAGAAAGTCCTTGTCGTGGATGGCGACATCCAGTCGCGCTTGTCGCGGAACGCCGCGACGGGAACGGCGGAACTCTTTTCCGATGCGACCACGGCGACACTCGTTTCATCCGGTCACGGCGACCCAAGCGATTTCGCCTTCCTTTCCCGCGCCTCACAGGCGCTTGCGTGTTCCGCCGAAGGCCCGATTCAGATGGACGGCTTCAAGGTGTTCGCCTTCGTCGCCACAGAGGTGGCGAAGTTCCTGAGGCCGTTTTGCGAAAAGCCGTTCGCGGCGTTCGTTCCGCATCAGGCGAATCTGTATATGGTGCGGCAGCTGGCAAAGGCTCTGAATATGGAGAAGCGGCTCGTCACGTGCGGGGCGGATGTCGCGAACCCGGGTTCGTGCTCGATTCCACTCGCATTGGCGCGGAAGGGTCGGCGCGGCCAGCGTGTTCTGGTCGCCGGCTTTGGCGCGGGGCTTTCGGCTTCGGCCGGCATTGTCCGTCTGTCGGATGACTTTAGGGGTATTGTAGGAGACGACTTGAAATGAAGGACTTCTTTAAAATCGCGGCGGCCACGCCGTCACTCGAATTGGGCAATCCCGAACGGAACGCGGAGGAAGCGATTCGCATGGTTCATGACGCGGCGAAGGATGGCGTTGCGGCGATTGTCTTCCCCGAACTGAGCCTGACGGGCTACACGTGCGGCGACCTCTTTTACCGCGACGACCTTCAGAATCGTGCGCACGCGGCGCTTTTGCACCTCGTCTCCGAGACGGCAAGCCTCCCCATCGTCTCCATCGTCGGCCTGCCGATTCGCGAAGGTGGCGCAATCTACAACGCCGCCGCGATCGTGGGCGGCGGCGAGATGCGGGGATTTGTCCGAAAGCACATTCTGCCGAACTACGCGGAATACTACGAGAAGCGTCAGTTCGCCCCCGCGCCGTCGGATGAGGCGGTGAAGGTCTTCGACGTGGGTGCGTTTCGCTTCGGCGTTGAGATTTGCGAAGACGCATGGTCGCCCGTGCCGCCGAGTTCGGTGATGGCCACGGCGGGCGTGGACGTCGTCTTCAACCTCTCCGCCAGCACGGACTTCCTCGGCAAGGCGGCGCGGCGGAATGAAATGGCGCGGAATCAGAGCGCACGCCTCGGCTGCGTCTACGCGATGTCGTGCGCCGGCACGGGTGAATCGTGTTCGGACGCCGTCTTCGGCGGCGCATCGTTGATTGCGGCAAACGGACGCATTCTCGCCGAACTGCCGCGTTTCCACGGCGAATCGCGTGTAGCGACGGCGACCGTCGATCTGGCGGCCCTGCGCTACCGCCGTCTGGGCGATTCGTCCGATGGCGAAGTGCGCGGAACGGCGCGTCCGCCGGAACTCGTCCCGTGTCCGCTCGCCGTCCCGACGGCCGAACCCGCCACCGTCTCGCCCGCACCGTTCGAGGATGCGTATGGCGAAGAGGACTGGCCGCAGGGGATTCTCGCGATTCAGTCCGTTGCGCTGGCGCGGCGGATGCGCAGCGCACACGCGGCGAAACTCGTCATCGGCGTGTCGGGCGGCGCGGATTCCGCGCTCGCCCTGATGGGTGCCGCGGCGGCGCTTCGGCGGCTCGCGCTCCCGACGGCGAACCTCGTCGCCATCGTCATGCCGGGCTTCGGCTCGACGGAACGGACGCAAACCGCCGCAGTCCGTCTTTCGGAGGCCGTCGGGGCGACCGTTCGCGTCATTGACATTCAGGAGTCGTGCCGCCGCCATCTCGCGGACATCGGGCATGCGGAGGACGTGCACGACATTGCCTACGAGAACGTGCAGGCGCGCGAACGCACTCAGGTGCTGATGGATGTCGCGAACATGGAAGGCGCACTCGTCGTGGGCACGGGCGACCTCTCGGAAATTGCGCTCGGCTGGAACACCTACAACGGCGACCACATGAGCATGTACCAGATTAATGCGTCCGTACCGAAGACGATGGTACTCGGTGCGCTGCGCGGCCTCGCGGCGGAGGCGGAAGAACCACTCAAGTCGCTTTTGCGCGGCATCGCCGAAGCCCCGATTACGCCCGAACTCGTCCCCGGCGCGGTGGCGAATGATTCGGAATCGCGCCTCGGGCCGTATCCGCTCCACGACTTCTTCCTCTACCATTTCCTCGCCGAAGGGGCTTCGGCGGAAAAACTGCTGGATCTTGCCGCGATTGCCTTCAGGGGCGTGTATCCGCCCGAAGTCATCGAACGGACGCGCACGACATTCGTCTGCCGCTTCTTTGCCGCGCAGTACAAACGCAATTGCGTGCCCGATGGGCCGAAGATTACGCTTTCCCTTTCGCCGCGAGCCGACTGGCGTATGCCAGCCGACATTCCCCCGCCCGACAATTTGCACGGCAGCTGAGATGCCTAATCGCGCCGTCCACGGCGTATCTTAGCCGTGCGTTCCACCGATATGATATAATATTGGTCTATGAAATGGACTAAATCGCTCATTCAGACACTCCGGGAAAATCCTGGCGATGCCGAAATCGACTCTCACAAGCTCCTCGTTCGGGCGGGCCTCATCAAGAAACTCGCGGGCGGGCTTTACACCTATTTGCCACTCGGTCAGCGGGCCTTCGCAAAGGTCACGCGCATCATCCGCGAAGAGATGGACCGTGCGGGTGCGCTCGAAATCACGATGCCCGTCCTGCAGCCGGCGGAACTCTGGAAGCAGTCAGGCCGCTGGGAATCAATGGGGCCGAACATGTTCCGCCTGAAAGACCGCGCCCAGCACGACTATGCGATGAGCCCAACCGCCGAGGAGGCGGTGACGGAAGTCGTGCGCAGTATCGTCAGTTCCTACCGCCAGCTTCCCGTCACGGTCTACCAGTTCCAGTGGAAGTTCCGCGACGAGATTCGTCCGCGCTTCGGTCTCATGCGCTCGAAGGAGTTCATGATGAAGGATGCCTACTCCTTCGACACGACGATGGACGCGGCGGACAGGAGTTACATGGCCATGTTCGAAGCCTACAAGCGCATTTTCGCGCGCTGCGGCCTGAAGGCTTATCCAGTCGAGGCCGACACCGGCGACATCGGCGGCAAGTTCTCCCACGAGTTCCACGTGCTCGCCGAATCCGGTGAGGACGGCATTGCGTTTTGCGCAGGCTGCGGCTACGCGGCGAATCTTGAAAAGGCCGAGCGCAAGGTCGCCGAACGCAACGACCCGCCTTGTCCCGCCTACTCCGAAGCGCCGACACCGGCGAAGTCCATCGAGGAGATGGTGAAGTTCTTCGGCGAACCCGCCACGAAGATGGTGAAGACCCTCGTCTATCTTGCGGACGGGAAACCCCTCCTCTTCTGTGTGCCGGGCAATCGCGAACTCAACGAGGTGAAGGCGAAGCACCTCGTGAATGCAAAGGCGTTCGAACTCGCGGACTTCGAGACCGTACGGCGCGTGACGGGTGCGCCCGTCGGCTACGCGGGTCCGGTGAAGCCGCACGAAGCCGTGCCGATTTACGCCGATCAGGAGCTGAAGGGGGCGCGTGGCATGATTACCGGCGGCAACCTTGACGGCGAAATCGACTTGAAAGACGTGGATTTCGAGCGCGACTGCACGATTGCCGCGTATGCCGACCTTGTGGTGGCGCAGGATGGCGACATCTGCGCGAAGTGCGGCAAGCCCCTTGCCATCAAGCGCGGCATCGAAGTCGGCCACGTCTTCAAACTCGGCACGAAGTATACGGACGCCTTCCACGCTGTCTACAAGACCGCCGACCTCAAGGAGCAGACGATGGTCATGGGATGCTACGGCATCGGCGTGAGCCGCACCGTGCAGGCCATCATCGAGCAGAGCCACGACAAGGACGGCATCATCTGGCCGGCCTCCGTCGCGCCCTATCAGGTCGTCATTGACCTGCTCGACCCCGACCAGCCCGAGGTCGCGAAGATTGCCGAAACGCTTGAAGCCGCGCTTGAGGATGAGGGAATCGACGTCATCGTTGATGATCGGGCGGAGCGTCCAGGCGTGAAGTTCAAGGATGCGGATCTTATCGGCTTCCCCGTGCGTGCGGTGGTCGGCGCGAAGGGACTTTCCAACGGCGGCGTGGAAATCAAGCGCCGCGATCAGGACAAGTCGCAGATGAAGATTGTCGCGCCCGATGCGGCAGTTGAAGCCATCCGCGCCCTTCTCGTCTGAACAACGCACACGGCAAAGGCCGTTTCAAACCAAAGCAAGGCGAAAGCCGTTCCCGAACAGAAAAAGTCCCGGGCCGATAAAGCCGGTCCGGGACTGGTGAGGAGGTGAACTAACCGTAAAATCGTCACATGTTCGAGAAGAACTGGAAGGATGCGTAGGCGTCCTGTCCGTGCTCGCAGAGGTCGAGACCCTTGAGTTCGGTCTTCTCCGAAACGCGGAGCAGGTTGAATCTCTTCAGGACGTAGAAGAGGATGAGCCCAAGACCGAACGCCCAGAGGCAGGTCATGCCCACGCCGACGAGCTGAATGCCGAGGAACTTGAATCCGCCGCCGTAGAAGAGTCCGGCGAGTTCGTTGCCGTAGCCAAGTGAGGTCGGCGCGGCGAAAAGTCCGACGGCGATCGTGCCCCACACGCCGTTCACGCAGTGCACCGAGACGGCGCCGACGGGATCATCGACGTGAATCTTGTCGAAGAAGAAGACGCTCAGCACGACGATTACGCCGCCGATTGCACCGATTGCGAGCGCGGCGTTCGGGGTGACGAGGTCGCATGGCGCGGTGATTGCGACGAGACCGGCGAGCGAACCGTTCAGGGCCATGGTCAGGTCGGGCTTGCCCATGATGATCCACGCGGTCATCAGCGCGGTGCAGGTTCCGGCGCAGGCGGCGAGGTTCGTGGTCATCGCGACGCGGCTGATCGAGCCGATGCCGGCGGTGTAGCTCGCGGGGTTGAAGCCGAACCAACCGATCCAGAGAAGGAACACGCCGAGTTCGCCCATCACGAGACTGTGGCCTGGAATCGGGTTCGCCTTGCCGTCGTGACGGTACTTGCCGATGCGCGGCCCGAGCATGATTGCGCCCGCGAGAGCCAGCCAGCCGCCGACGGAGTGGACGACCGTCGAACCGGCGAAGTCGTGGAAGCCGAGGGCTTCAATCCAGCCCTGCGAATCCGCGCCGTGCAGGCTGCCCCACATCCAGTGACCCGTGACCGGGTAGACGAACGCCGAGACGACGACCGTGTAGATCAGGTAGCTGCGGAACTGGATTCGTTCGGCGACCGCACCCGAGACGATGGTCGCGGCGGTTGCGGCGAACATAGTCTGGAAGAAGAAGAACGTCCAGTCCCAGGTGCCTTCGCCCGCGAACACGCTCGGCATGCAGATTCCGCCCCAGCCGAGGGTGCCGCACGCCTTCGACGCGCCGAACATGATGCCCGCGCCGATGAAGTAGAACACGATCGAGCCGAGCGCGAAGTCCATCAGGTTCTTCATCATGATGTTCGTCGCGTTCTTTGCGCGGGTGAAGCCCGTTTCGACAAGCGCGAAACCGGCCTGCATGACGAACACGAGGATGCCGCCGACGAGCGTCCAGACGATGTTCAGGTTATTCTGCACGGCCTCGGCGGTCGGGGCCGCCTCCTCCGCGAATGCGCCGCCCACGCCAAGTGCGAGAGCCGCCGCCAACAAAAGTTTCTTCATTTGACTTTAACCAACCTTTCCCGTTTCAACGTTCAACTCAACCGATTGCCGACGGGCCGTGTTCGCCCGTGCGGATTCGGATGCACTCCTCCATCGGCAGAACGAAGATTTTTCCGTCTCCGATGTCGCCCGTACGCGCACCTTCGATGATGCCGTCGATCGTCTTCCTGACGAACTCGTCGTTCACCGCAATGGCGAGACGGATCTTCTTCAGGAGCGTGACTTCCTCGATGGCACCACGGTATTGGTGGACGTAGCCCTTCTGCTGACCGCAACCAAGTGCGTTGGAGACGGACATCTTGTACACTTCCCGCGTGTACAGGGCCTGCTTGACGGCGTTGAGCCGTTCGGGCTGAATATACGCGATTATCAGTTTCATGTTTTTGCTTCGTTCCTTTGACTGCCGCCGCTCTGGGGGCGACGCACGGGACATAGCACGAAGCGTGCCAACGCGATGAAAGCGGCGCGGATGCACCCGCCGCGCCGCGCCGACGGGCAATCGGCTGTAAAGGCCGAGCCCTTCCTTTTCAGTTTCTGTCAGAAAAACGCTTCGGCGCGGCACTTCCGCCGATAATTTGGTATAATTCCCCCAGTTCATGAGACTTCTTTCAGACCTCCATGCCAAAATGGGCGACCTCTGGTGGTATTCCGCCATGATTTTCATCTCCTGTCGGTCGGGAGATGCAATCAACGCCTTCATCGGGCTTTGGCTCGTGCCGAAATACGTCGGCCCGGAGGAACTCGGCGCGGTGATTCCGCTCCAGTCGCTCTCCGGACTCTTCGCCGTGCCGCTCGCCGTCCTCGCGACGGTCTTCGCGAAGTTCGTGAACGTCTACGCGACGCGGGGGGAGAACGGCAAGGTGAAGTGCCTCGTCCGCGACGTGCTTGCCGTCGCCGTCGTGACGTTCGCCGTCTCGATTGCAGTCGCCTACCTCGCCATCCCCCACTTCTACGTACGGCTCAACGTCGTTTCGGGCATGCTGACCGCCCTCATTCTCGCGGCCGGCTTCACGGCTAACCTCGCGAACCTTTTCGCGAGCGCCCTTCAGGGGCTCAAGATGTTCGGGACGATTACCGTGCAAAACCTCATCGGTGCGCCCGTCCGCCTCGTCACGCTCCTCGTTGCGATGCCCGTGCGCGCCCTTTCGGGCTACGTCCTCGGCCAGGCGACGCCGCCGGCGACAAACTCGGCACTCGCCGCCGTCTCGCTCCGCCGCCGCCTCGCGGGCGTCGCCTGCGACCCGTCGTGGCGAAAGGACTTGCCGGAAATCCTGCGCTACCTGTTGCCCGTCGCCGTCTGCACGCTCTTCGGAACTCTCTTCGCCGCAATCTGCACGACCATCTACCGCCAGCGTCTGCCCGAAGTCGAATCCGCCGCGTATTACGTACTCACGCGCTTCGCGGAGACGGCCGGCTACGTCGGCGCATCGATGGTGTTCGTCATGATTCCCCTCTCCGCCGAGGCGCACGAGCGCGGACGCGAGACCTCCGCCGCGCTCCGCCGCACGATTCTGGCGACGCTCGCCGTGACGGTCGCGGCGGCTGCGGCATTCGCGGTTCTCGGCCAGCCAATCTTGTCGGCGGTCGCCGTGTGGCGCGACTACGCCGACTACGCCTACCTTCTGCCCGTCCTCGTCGTCATAACCGGGGCGAGTGTCGTCATCGGCGCAACCGTCACCCACGAAATGGCCTGCCGCCGCTTCGGTGCGGCGTTTCTCATCACCGGCTTCAACGCCGTCTGGACGATTCTCCTCGTCGGTCTTTCCGGCTTCGCGTTCTTCCATGGCATTCTGCCGGATGCAACCGTGGATTTCGTCGAATCCCTGCGCGTCAACCGTCTCTCCGTCTACACGTGGGCCTCGCTCGTCTCCGCGCTCCTGCAACTGGCTTTGCTGCGGCTAATTTGCCGCCGGAGATTGTGCGTGCGGCCTCAGGCCTGCGTCTCGACGATGTCCTGAAGCGACGAGCGGAGGTCGTGTTGCGGCCGCCAGCCGGTTTCGCCGCGTATTTTCGCGTTGTCGCCGACGATGACGGGATTGTCCGCCGGCCGCACGAGCGACGGCTCGACCTCCGTCTCGACCGCGATGCCGACGACTTCCGCCGCGAGGCGCAGCACCTCGTCAAGGCGATGCCCCTTGCCCGAGCAGACGTTGTAGACTTCGCCGCGCCGCCCCCCGTCCAGAAGCGCGAGATAGGCCGCCACGGCGTCGCGCACGTCAAGGAAGTCGCGCACGATGCCGAGGTTGCCAGCCCTGACGTGCGCGACGCGCTCCCCCGCCGCCCGCGCCGCGACGAGCTGGCGCACGAAACTCGGCACGACGAACGCGGCGGACTGCCCCGGCCCGACCTGGTTGAACGAGCGCGTCATCACCATGTCGAGCCCGTAGCCGGTCGCATACAGTCCCGAAAGCTGTTCCTGCGCGACACGCGCCACCGCGTAGGGACTGAGCGGCGCGAGGGGACGGCTCTCGGCAATCGGCATCTCGGCTTCCGGCACGGCTCCGTATTCCTCGGACGACCCGACGGAAAGGACGCGAGACCGAAGTCCGAGCGCACGCACCGCCTCAACGACGTTGAGAAAGACGTTCGTGTTGTTGAGAAAACTGTTGACGGGCGCACCCCAGCTCTTCGCCACGCTCGACACCGCCGCCAGATGGACGACGTGCGTCGGGCGTTCGACCTCCATGATGATGCGCACGGCGTTGGATTCCAGCAGGTCGCACGCATAGTAGCGATCGACCGCGTTCGCCGCGTCGGGCGCAATGTCAACGCCGACCGTCTCGTCGCCGCGCCGCCGCAATGCATCCAAGAGGAAGCGGGCGACGAAACCGTTCGACCCCGTCACCAGCACCCGTCTGCGCCCTGCGGACGCATCGTCCTTGATTCCATTGGCAAGATTCATGCCGCATATTCTATCACATCCGCGCACCGTTATGGTAAAATATCAGGCATCAGGGTAAAATATCAGGCATCAGGATGAGCGGGGCATCCAAAGAATCGTGTCGTTGGCGTTGCGCGGGGGCGCGGCGGTTTGGGGAGTTTACCACTGAACACACGGAAGCCGCCGTCGGCGGCACACTGAACGCACCGAAAGTCGGGTTGGCCTTCCGCCGATGGCAAGTTCAGTGTGTTCTGTGCCGGCCGAAGGCCGTTCAGTGTGTTCAGTGGTAAAACCCGAACCGCCCCCGTCCGTGAAAATGTGGTAGAATATCCCGTATGACACTTCAACACATCTTCTTGGGTCTTCGCCGCTACGGTCTGCGCGGTGCCGTCAACTTCGTTCTCGGCTACCCGAAAAGGCGTCGCTTTCAACGAAAGATGGCGAAAACGCTTATCACCGACCCGTCGTGGAAGCCCGAGCCCGGCATCACAATCATCGGCAACCTGTCGTTCGGCGCCAGTCTCAGCAAAGTCTTGCGCGACCTCGTCATCCGCCTCAGGGACTGCGGCATCCCCTGTCAGGCGTTCGACCTCGGGTGCGAGAACCCAATCCCGGCCTCCGAATACGCCGACCTCCTGACGCCGGCGGACGAATTCAGGCTGAACCGCTATTCCGACATCATCGGAATATCCGCCCTGCCGCCCCTGCCGAAAACGGATTGCCGGCTTTCGCGCATCTTGTTCTGGGAGTTCGAGTCGGGAATGTGCGAAGCGTGGCCCGTCTCGCTCGATCCGATTCGGACAATTGCCATGAGCGACTTCAACCTGTCGGTCTTCCGCCGACTTCTGCCAAAATCGACTCCCATCGACAAGATTCTCTATCCCTTCCAGTTCAAGCCCCGTCTGTCGCTCGCGAAGGAATCCGTCCGCGCGCGCTACGGCATTGCGCCCGACGACTTCGTCGTCTTCTTCAACTTCGCCTATATGTCCAGTTACCACCGAAAGAACCCGGAGGGCGCGGTTCGGGCGTTCGCCGAGGCCTTCGGCGACAGGCCCGACGTCCGACTCGTATTCAAGACGATGGGATCCGAACTCTACCCCGCCAGTGCCGCGAGGCTCAAGGCGCTCGTCGGAAAACTCGGTCTCGCCGACCGCATCGTCTTCATCGAGACGTTCATCGCCCAGGATGAACTCATCGCGCTCACCGCCGCCTGCGATGCCTACGTCTCGCTCCATCGCGGCGAGGGCTTCGGACTTGGCGTCGCCGAGGCCATGAGCCTCGGCAAGCCCGTCGTCGTCACCGACTACAGTTCGACGACGGAGTTCTGCAACTGCGGGAACGCCATGCCGATTCCCTATGAGATGGTTGACGTGCGGGACGACCAGCGGGACATTCCAGACTATCGCCACGTCAAGGCCTGGGCCGAGCCGGACGTCCACGCGGCGGCGGCGGCCTTGCGCAAACTTTACGAGAATCCGCCGTTCCGCCGCGAACTCGGCGCAAGGGCGAAGGCGTTCATCGACGACTACTTCTCTGACGCGAACTTCAGGAAGTCCGTCTGCGCCTTCCTCGACCGCGCCCCCCAGTCTGCTCCGCCTCGACGAAAATAGCACGTGCGCATATGAATCTCAAGTACATTTTCGGTGCAGTCCGCCGCTACGGCCTTCGCGGCATCTTCGACCAACTCAAGGACATTCCGAAGCGGCGGAGTTTCGACCGCTGGATGACGAAGTCCTGCATCCGAACCGAGGGCTTCACGCCCGAAAAGGGCATCACGCTCATCTCATCGTTCTCCTATCCCGGCAGTCTCTCGAAGGCTATGCGCGACTTCGCCATCAGGCTGAAGGCGAACGGCATCCCCTACCAGGCCTTTGATTTGCCGTCCGCTGGCCGAAAGATTCCGTCCGCCCACTACGTTGACTTCATCACGCCGCCGGAGAAGTTCCACGCCAACAGGTATACCCATGTCATCGAGATGTTCTCAAGGCACGGGCCTTACGACCTCCGTTGCAAGAACTTCAGGATCGGATTCTGGGAGTTCGAGACCGGGCTGACTGAGTCCTATCCGAGCCTTCTCGGCGGCGAGGACGTGATTGGCTTCTCCGATTTCAACGTCGATGTCTTCAGGGCCAGTCTGCCGCACGAGATTGCCGTCCACAAGATCCTCTATCCTTTCCAGTTCTCGGCACGGAACATCCAACCCCGTGGCATCATGCGCGAGAAGCACGGCATCGGACGCGACGACTTCGTCGTGTTCTTCAACTTCGACTACGCCTCCGGCTACTACCGCAAGAACCCGGAGGGACTCGTCAAGGCGTTCTCCCTCGCCTTCGCCGGCGTTCCGAACACGACGCTCCTACTCAAGACCATGCGGGCGCAGAAGCGCCGCGCCCTCAGCGACCGGCTTCTGGCCTACGCACGGAAATGCGGAGTCGAAAGGCAAATCGTCTGCGTGGACGACTACATCCCGCAGGACGAACTGGTCGGCCTCACAGCCGAAGCGGATGTCTACTGTTCCCTGCATCGCGGCGAGGGCTTCGGACTCGGCGTCGCCGAGGCCATGAGCCTCGGCAAGCCCGTCGTCGTCACCGACTACAGTTCGACGACGGAGTTCTGCAACTGCGGGAACGCCATGCCGATTCCCTATGAGATGGTTGACGTGCGGGACGACCAGCGGGACATTCCAGACTATCGCCACGTCAAGGCCTGGGCCGAGCCGGACGTCCACGCGGCGGCGGCGGCCTTGCGCAAACTTTACGAGAATCCGCCGTTCCGCCGCGAACTCGGCGCAAAGGCGAAGGCGTTCATCGACGACTACTTCTCTGACGCGAACTTCAGGAAATCCATCGCCGATTTCCTCGCCCGTCCCTGACCGCGACCCCCGCCTCCGCGAACTCTGCGGCTCTGCGCGAGTTCCACGGCCAGCACCACAGTACAGAGTAGTACACGAGTTCCCCTCCAGTTCAAAAAAAGTTGCCTTTCTTTCGGCGCGGCGAACCCTTCCTGTCCGACCGCCGTACCACCCTATGGAGAAATCAAAATCAC
>CAVAHB010000101.1:0-12762 GCA_963588415.1 Faecalibacterium sp. CAG:74 | reverse complement strand
TAGGGTCACGCGTCCCGCGTGACCGAATAAATAGGTCTTGCAATTGCCTAAGGAAAGTGAAAGTGAAATGAAAGTAAAAGACATGAAACGAGTACTGATGGGACTGGCCTGCGCGGCGGTCGCCTTGAATGCGGGGGGGCTCCGCGCCGCATCCGTGCCGCGCACGCCCTGGGTGGCGGAACCCCGTGAGATCGTCGACCTGTGCGGCGACAAGGAATGGAAGATTGCCGTGACGAAGCGCGAGGAGACGGGCGAGTTCCTGCGCATGGCGGGTGCGGCGAAAATCACCCGCAAGAAGATCGTGCCGCTTGACGAGGCGACCGCCACCTGGCGTTCGATCGAGGTTCCGGGCAGGAACGTCTACGGCGGAGTCGGCTGGTATCAGCGCACCTTCGCGCTGACGTCCGAGCAGGCGGCAAAATCCGTCCTCCTGAACTTCGAGTACGTCGGCTCGCAGTTCAAGGTCTGGCTGAACGGGCGTCTTGCGGCGGACGTGCCGCAGACCTCGACGTTCCGCGAGACCGTCGACATCACGCCCTTCGTGAAGGCGGGGGAGAACGTCCTGCGCGTGATGGTGGCGCCGGGATGGGGCGATGACGACAGCTGGTGCGACTGGGTGCTGAACTATTCGGGCGTCGAGAGGCTGCAGGGCATCATGCGGCCCGTCTACCTCGAACTGCGCGACCGGGTGGCGGTCGAGCGAGTGGTCGTGCGCACGGCGCTCACGCCCCGGAAGGAGATGACCCTTCTCGTTTCCGTCACGAACGGGACGAGCCGCGCCTTCGCCGGCGAGGTCGTCGCGGGCGGGAAAGGCGATGCGTCGGAGCCGCCGGCATTCGCGGAGAAGGTCTCGCTTGCGCCCGGCGAGGGCCGGACGCTCACGGTGACGAGGCCGTGGGACGCGGCGGAGCTGTGGAGTCCCGCGAACCCGAAGCTCTACCGGATTACCGCCTCGCTCAACGAGAACGGGCGGACGCTCGACCGGTACCGCGTGCGCTTCGGCTACCGTGAAATCACCTGGGAGGGCAGTGACCACCGGCTTCTCCTGAACGGCAAGCCGTTCTGCATGATGCGGACGACCTGCAATTCGTTCGGGTCCGACCCGAAGGTCCTCTTCGAGCGTCTCCGCAAGCGCGGCTACGCCGGGGTGCGCATCTTCACGGGCGAGTGCATCGAGCTCGACCGGGTCGCCGACGCGGCCGACGAGTACGGCTTCCTCATCACCACGTCGGCCTCGAGCGGCTGGGGCGCGGGCTTCAAGACGGACGTCTTCTGGCCGCGCTGGAAGCGGCTTCTGCAGAGGATGCTGGACGGGAACATGGAGCATCCGTCCATCGTCTGCTGGGGGCTTTCCAACGAGTTCGGCACGGTCTACGGCGGAAACGGGCCGGACGGCAAGAAGAACATGGCCAACGCCGTCAAGCAGGGCGAGATGGGCGAGTGGGTGCAGCGGTACGACCCGACGCGCCCGTGGGTCTGCCACGGCGAGGTCGAATTGCGCTGGGGCGAGGAAGGCCCGATGCCCATCCGTTCCTACCACTATCCCGTCCCCGCCTGGATTCTGCCCCATGCGGGGCGGTGGTACGCCGAGGGCGGCCACGGGTGGCAGGGCGTCTTCACGAACGCGAAGCCCGTCTGCGTGTCGGAAGACCTGTACCACGGATTCCACGAGTCGATGGCGAACATTCCGAAAGCCAAGGTCGGCGACCGCGCCTACACGCTCGACGGCTACGTCGAGGCCATGCGCTACTGCCTGCGGAGCTACTGCGAGGGCTACTACCTCGGCGGGCTCGCGGGCTGGAATCCGTGGTGCTTTTACGAGCAGGACGAGAAGGACCTCATCTGCGACGGCCTTGAGTTCCCTCCCACGCCGCACTTCCTGCTGATGCTGAAGGAGTTCCCGCGCAACGTGACGTGCGGCTCGACGGTGACGCGGACGCTCGCCGCGTTCAACCGCTGGTTTGCGCCGGCGGGGGCGACGCTGGAGCGTTCGGTGCGCGTGGACGGGAAGACGGTTTCGCGCGAATCGCAGCCCCTGCGCCTGGACGCGGGCGAAGACCGGGTGCAGTCCGTCTCGTTCGTCGCGCCGACGGCGGAAAAGCTGACCCCCTTCGAGTACGTCTGCACATGGACGGATGCGGGCGGCAGGCGTCTCGCGGAGGAGAAGTTCGAGTTCATGGCCGTGCCGCCGCTTCCGATGTCCGAAATCAGTCCGGCGGAGGAGTCCGCGGCGGTCGTGACGCTCACCAACTCGCCGCTTCGGGCGGTTTCCTTCCCCAAGGGCGTTCACGCCAATGCGGCCGCCGCGCTCGCGAAGAAGCCGCGGTTCGTCGCCGTGCACGGGCCGCTTTCCGCGACGGACGCCCAGATGCTGGACGACTGGGCGAAGGCGGGCGGACGCGTTCTGCAGCTGGAGCCGGGCGAAGACGACTGGTGTCTCGTCAGGCCGGCGAAGGATGCGCGTCACGCCTTCCTGTTCCGGCGCGACGACGACCGCATGGCCGACATCCCCGAGGCGGCCATGCGCACCTGGGCGCCGAACGGGATTGTCGGCAGCCGGCCGTTCCCGAAGCCGCTGACCGATTCGCGCGTCCTGTGGGACTCCGCCCAGGCCGGCGGCATGGGCTGGACGGACGTCGCCTGGCTGTGGCGCGGCAAGGGCGGCTGGCTGGTCTCGACGGTTCCGGCCCTGGCGCGACTGGACGTGGAACCCGTTGCGGCACATGTCGTCCGTTCCCTGCTGGACGAGCTTGCGACCCCCAATCCGCGCGTGCCGTTCCGCCGCACGGCGCTCGTCGACTTCGGCGTGGCGGACGGGACGAACCAGACGACGGCCGCCGCGCTTCTCGCGCGGCACGACGCCACGGTCGAGACCGTTCGCCCGCCCAAGAGCCACAGGGACATCGACGCGAAGGGGACGGTCTATCTCGTGGACGCGAAGGGCACGAACCTCACGGCGGCGGCCAAGGACTTCGTGAAGGCCGTCTACCGTCGCAAGGGCGTGGCCCTCGTGCTCGACATGGCGAAGGAGACGGATCCCGAATGGCTCTCGTTCCTCGGCATCGACTGGGAGAAGCCCCTTCCGAAGGTCATGGCCCCGATACCGTGGAACCGCTCCCAGACGAACGAGGTGGACACCTCGCGGCGTTTCTTCACGCGCAGGGACAATGCCGGCGCGATGGCCGGCATCTCGAATGACGACCTCTTCTGGATCGACGACACGCAGGCGTGGGCGCACTGGCGTTATCTTATCTCCGGGACTTATCCGACGTTCCTGTGGGAGGGAAAGAAGGGCGAGCCGGTGAGCGCGTACTTCAAGTCCGCCGATTCGGCCACGCGCATCCTGACGGATCCCGGAGCCGTCGGACTGCGGCACGAGCGCGGAGGCGGCACCGTCCTTTTCGCGACGTTCTCGCTTGGCAAGAAAGGCTTCGGGGGCGACCATGCGGACAAGGTCTACCGCGTCATCCGTACGCTCGTCAACAACCTCGGCGGCGTCACCTCGGAGGTCACGAGTCCGGCGAGGTTCGACTTCGCCGACCTCTCCGCCCTGGCGAACCGCGGTTCCGTCTGGGGGGGCCGGAGCGGCTACGACCTCTGTCAGGGCGACTTCCGCTATTTCCCCGTCAACCGGGAGGGGTGGAGTCCGGCGGTGAGGAACTACTGTCCGAAGGAGGATTTCCCGCAGATTCCCCTCTGCTACAACAACGTCTACTTCAAGCTGATCGACCCGGACGCGAACGGCGGGAAGTCGATTCTGCTTGATCGCGGACGCGGGGACGTGCGCTATGCGGTCAAGCTGCCGAAGGCGCGCAAGGTGAAGCGCCTGCACTTCCTCGGCTTCGATCTGTGGAAGCCCGACGCCGCGCTGGTGACGTTCGGCGGACAGGAGAAGGGCGTCGAGGTGAAGCCGGGCTTCCATGTCGGCCACATGCGGAGCAACTTCGGATCTTCTCTCAAGAATGGCAAGGGCAAGGTGGCCTGGTCCGGGAAATGGGATCTCCCCGCCGAGAAACTTGAGGCCGCCGGGGTCAAGCCGGGTTCGGTGTCAAACGTGCAGGTCTGGCAGTGGGCGATCGACAACCCGGACCCGAAGACGCCGATCGAGTCGTTTACGATCTCGAACGCAAGCGGACTCGGAATCTTCGCCATTACGATCGAGGAATAGAACAAATTTGAAAACAAGAGGAAAGTCAATGACAAGAGGAAAATCAATGACAAAAGGAAAATCAATGGAACGACAGACAGGAAAAGGTCATCAGGCAACGGGGCTGCTCTGTGCGGCGGTGGCCTTGGCATTGGCGGGCGGCGGCTTCGCCGCGCCGAATCCGTTCGAAAAGACGGTCAAGATGGATGACATCCATCCGATCTTGCACCATTTGCAGGCGCCGCGACAGGCAATCGACCTCGGCGGCGAGTGGGAGGCCTGCGCCCTCGCGTGCCGCAAGGAGACGTATACGAACGAGCAGGGGAAGGCGACCTACCGGCTCATCGAGCCCCCGTTCGAGGCGGCGACCACCGCGGCGTGGCAGCGCGTCCGCGTCCCGGAGACGCGCGTTGACCCTCGCGAGGACATGAACTTCTACTGGCGGAAGTCGTTTGAGCTCCCGAAGACGCTGGAAAAAGGCGGTCATGTCGCGCTCTGCTTCGAGCGGATCGGCGAGTCCTACGAACTCTACGTGAACGGAAGAAAGGCCTGTTCGCACGCCGCGACGTTCTCCTGGCCGCAGCGAATCGACATCTCCGAACATGTCCAGCCCGGTTCGAACACCGTCGTCGTGATGACCCGACAGGACGGCGTGCGGCGACCGTGGTGCGATTCGCCCGTCTGGGAGAACAACGCCGAGACGGGCATTACGCGCCCCGTTCACGTGGAGTTCACGGGGCGCGTCTACGTGAAGGAACTGGCGCACGGCTGTCGCCTCGTGCCGGGGAAGGACGGAAAGGACTCGAAAGTCCTGGACGTGCGCGTCCTCGTGCGGAACGGCGGGGAGGAAGCCGTCGAGGCCGAGCTGACGGGCGGCGCCGGCGTTCCCTGGTCGGCCTTTTCCCCCGTCAAGGTCGCGCTGGCCCCGCGTTCGGAGAAGTGGGTGACGTTCTCCTATCCGTGCGACCGGATTCCGTTCTGGAGCCCCGACAGTCCGACGCTCGTCAAGATGGACGTTCGCGTTGCCGTCGGGGGGAAGGTCACGGACGCGCTTGCGCAGCGCTACGGCTTCCGCGAGTTCAAGGCGGTCGGCCATCGCTTTTTCCTGAACGGGCGGCCCTACATGAACAAGCGCTCGACCTGGAATGCGGGCGGCGGTGAGCAGGACAAGGAGTCGCTCTTCCGGAAGTTCGCGCGTTTCCGCGAGCGGGGCATTTACTCGTTCCGCGTCTTTGGCGGCGACGTGCCCCGGATGTGCGAGGCGGCCGACGAGTACGGAATGCTCATCACGCCCGTCGCCCATGCGGGCTGCGGTGCGGCCTGGCGGACCGACCGGTTCTGGCCGCTCTACGAGAGCCAGCTCTGCGAGATGGCGCGCGCCCTGCGCCATCATCCTTCGGTCATCTACTGGAACGTCTCGAACGAGTTCGGCTCGATCTACGGCGGCAACGAGGGCGGCCCCCGCGAGAAGCCGACGACGGCGCGACAGGTGTCGGCCGCGAAGAAGATGCTCGCCATCGACCCGACGCGCCTTTGGGAGGCGTGCGGCGAGGTCGAGCTCGGCTATCCGATCAAGGGAAGCGAGGGCCCGGCGCCGATTCGCAGCTACCACTACCCGATCGGCTATTCGGATGACGGAAACGAGCTGCCGAACGCCGTGTACTGGTACGCAAACGGAAAAGTCCCGTGGCAGGGAATCGCGACGAAGACGAAACCGGCCTCCCTCTCGGAAGACCTCTACCACGGCTCCTACGACTGCCCCCTCGGCTTCACGAAGTGGTTCGGCGAGGACGTCTTCAGCTTCGAGCGCTACCAGAAGATGTCGATGGACTTCGTCCGTCTCGTCTACGGCGGGCTTTGCTATTCGGGAGTCGGGTCCTGGGAGCCGTGGGCGATCGGCACGCAGGAAGACAGCGAGGCTTTCCGGAAATACGGCACGCCGTTCCCGGACTTCCTCATCACGCTCCTGGAGTTCCCGATGAACCTCTGGGCGGGCGAGCGGGCCGAACGCACGGTCAACGTCTATTTCGAGGGGTTCGGCTCCCATCGCGTGCGTCTCTGGCGCGAAGACTTTGCCGCGACGGCGGGGGGCGCGCTCGTCTCCTGCGGCGCCCCGCGGGACGTGAGCGGCCTGTTCGAGGCGTTGGCGGGCTCCCGCTTCTGGAAGAAGGACGCGGTCGTGCCGCCGGCTTCGCTCGGCGACGGCGCGGTCTATCGCGTCGTCTATACGCTGAAGGACATGTCCGGGACGAACGATCTCGCCCGCGCCTCGTACGACTTCCGCGTCTTCCGGCGCGAGAAGGTCAAGGCCCCCTGTCCGTTCTTCTCGTCCGTCGACGACCTGAAGGGAACGGACCGCATTCTCGTCGCGAAGCCGTTGACCGAGTCCGAGGGTCTGGCCCTCGAGCGGTGGGTCCGCGCCGGCGGCACGGCGCTCATGTTCGAGGTTCCGGAAGGCGGCTGGTCGCCCTACGTCATCGAGTACCGCCGCGGCCAGACGCGGATTTTCCGCCGCCGCGCCGAGTCGTTTCCGGACGTCGACGACGACATGATGAAGAGCTGGCGGCCGGACGGCTATCTCGGCCATTCGGGCGTGCCGAAGTGCGACGAGGACGCCGAGTTCTATTTCGACGCGGGGCGGAAGGAAGGGCTTTCCGCGGCCGTCGTCTTCCGCCTCTACCGCGGCAAGGGCAGCTATCTTGCCTGCCAGATGCCCCTTCTCGAGCTGCAGGACCGCGAGCCGGCGGCGGCGTTCTTCCTGAAGGCGCTCTACGCCGAGTTCGCCCGCACGGCGACCCGTCCCTCCGGCACGGTCGCGATTGACGACGGGCTCTGCCCGGGGACGAACCGGGTGGTGCGGTCGATGTTCAAGTCCTTCGGGCTGTCCGTCGCCCACGATTCGGGCGCGCGCGACCAGCTGCTTGTCGTCGACTGCTCTCACGGCATCGACGGCCGGATGGCCGGGCGGGTGAATGCCGCGCTTGCGAAAGGCCGTCGCGTGTGGCTTCTCGAGGTCCCGGCCGACGCCGACCGCGACATCCTCGCCTCGTACGGGCTTGCCCTCGCCCAGCCGCCGCGGCTTCTGACGACCGTGCCGTGGGGGAACGGGGGCATCGTCCAGCGCGACAACGGCGTGCGGTGGGTCAGGCATGCCGCCGATCCGGGGATTTTCGACGGCGTCTCCGACGACGACCTCTTCTGGTGGGACGCGAACGGGCTCTGGGCCTACTACAGCGGCCTTGACATCGGGCGCCATCCGATGTGCTGGATGAACGGCGGCGAATGGAAGGGCCGCCCCACGATGTCGGGCGCGACGGCCATCCTCGAACGCCTTGCGGGCTCGGCGCGCCAGCCCGCTTTCCGCACGGAGCCGGCGGCCTGGGCGGACGTGGACGTCGGCGAGGGCCGCCTTGCCGTCTCGACGCTTCGGATGGCCGCAAACGCCGCCTCGGCGCGTACGCGCGTCGGGCGCGTCCTGCGGATCGCCCTCTTCAATGCGGGCGTGCGCACTTCTGCGGACGCCAAGGTGCGCAGGTTCGTCCCGCTCGACATCTCAAAGGCGATGAACCGGAACCTCTGGCACGACCCGCTCACGCGGCGAAAGGACGGCACGTACGAGCTGGAGGCCTGGTTCGGGCGCGAGGACAACGACCTCAGGTGGTTCCCCGTGAATCTCTGCGGCTGGTCGCTTCAGGCGCGCAACAACTGCCCGAAGGAGCCGTTCCCGAAGGAGCCGATGGTCTTGGGCGGCGTGCCGTTCAGGCTCGTCGACCCGCTGACGAACGGCCATCGGGCGTGCCTTGTGATGATGTCGAACGAGACGGCGCGCGTGACCTTCGCGGAACCCGTCCGGGCGGAACGCTTCAGTTTCCTCGGCGCGCACTCCGGGTTCATCCCGTCGTGCGACCTCACGATCGACTTCGGCGACGGCCGTACGCCGTTCGTGGCCTCGCTCGGACGGCAGATCGGCACCTGCCGCTGGGCGGAAACCCTCACGGACGGCGTTTGTGCGGTCTCGTTCCAGACGCAGCAGGACGCCACGGCCTCCCTCTACCGCTTCACCGTGCCGAATCCGAACCCGAAGGAACCGGTGAAGTCAATCGAGTTTCGGCTGGACTGCCCGAAGGGCGGCGCGGCGATTCTCGCCATCACCGGCGAAACGGATGCGTTCTGAATCGGAGTGAAAGGAGCGTCAAGATGAATCTGAAGGGAATGATTTGGGCGGCAGGTCTCATGGCGGCGGTTCTCGCCGCGGAGGCCGCGCCCTCGACGTGCGGAAGTTCCGTGCGTTCGTTTTGCCAGCGGGCGGCGGCAGGCGAGCGGCTAACGGTCGCGTTTTTCGGAGGTTCGCTCACGTGGGGGGCGAACGCGACGGACCCGAACCGCACGTCGTGGCGCGCGCGGATCGGCGCACGGCTGGAGGCGACGTATCCGAAGGCGCATTTCCGGTTCGTGGACGCCGCGATCGGCGGCACGGGCTCGGGCCTTGGCGTCTTCAGGCTGGCGCGTGACGTGCTGGCGTATCGCCCGGACCTGGTCTTCCTCGACTGGACCGTCAACGACGACATACGGTACGCGAACGACGACGCTTCCGCCTCCTACGAGGGAATCTTGCGCGGCCTGCTCGCGCACTTGCCGGACTGCGTTCCCGTCCCGGTCATACTCCCCGACCGGCGGACGGTCGCGACGGCGACGGAGGCCGAGCTCGCGCGCCGCGCCGAGCATCTCGCCGTGACAAGGGCCTTCAACCTCGCCAGCGCGGACGTCCTCGGGGAGATGCGCCGCCGCTTTGCCGCCGGCCGCATCGACCTTGAGAAAGTCTGGCCGGCGGTCATCGGCGACAACACGCATCCGTTTGACGGCGGCTATGCGCTGTATGCGGAAATCATCTGGTCGCAGGTCTTCTCGGATCCCTCTGCCCAGGTTCCGTCGGCGCCGGCGGACTGGCTTTTCGCGCCGAAGTATCGCCATGTCAAGAGGGCGGACCTCCACGGGCGCGATGACCTGCCCAAGGGCTGGAAGTCCGAGCCTTGCGCGATGCGCGCCGGGACGTTCGACTTCCTCTGTTCGCGGTGGCAGGACGGCCTTGCCGTCGCGCGCGAGGATGCCGCTCCGCTTCGGGCGAGGTTCCGCGGCGAAGTCCTGCTCCTGTACGGCGAGTCCGCCGAGCAGAGCGCGGAGGCCGAGGTGCTTGTCGACGGGAAACCCGTCTCGACATGGGACACGTCGGCGTTCGGCAGGAAGTTTCCGCCGTCCGCCTGGCTTGTCTGGCCGATCGGGTTTGCGTTCGACCCGTCCGTCGAGCACGAGCTGGAGATCCGCGGAGTCTTCAAGCCGGGCGCCGGACGGGAACTGCGTCTCGGCTCCATCTGCGTCGCCGGCCGCGATGCCGCGGAAGTCAGGTTCGTAAAATGAAAGTAACAAGACCGTGATGACAATGATGACCATGTTGGCCGCCATCGCGCTGGGGACGTCCCCGGCGGAAAACCGGGCGGTGATTCAACGCGCTGTCGACGAGGCGTCCGAACGCGGCGGAGGACGGGTCTCCATTCCGCCGGGAGTCTGGCCGACGGGGTCGATTCGGCTCAGGAGCGGAGTCGAGCTCCACCTGGAGAAGGGGTCCGTGCTCCGCGGCAGCACGGATCGGGCGGACTACAACGCGAACGATGCGTTCCCCGACAACGTCTGGAGCGAAGCGGAGGAGTGGAGCGGCGGGCATCTCGTCTGGGCCTGGTGCGCCGAGGACGTCGCCATCACGGGCGAGGGAACGATTGACGGCAACGGCCCTGCGTTTTTCGGCGACTGTGACGAGGACAGCCGTTGGCCGTGGTACAAGTACGGCCTCAAGCTCCACCCGACCGACCGCGAGTGGTTCCGTCCGGGCATGATGGTCGCGTTCTTCCGCTGTCGGCGGATTCGCCTTGAGGACGTGTCGCTCGTCAACACGACGGCCTGGTCTTGCCATTTCCGTTGCTGTGACGGCGTGGACATCCGCCGCGTCAAGGTCGACGCGGACGTCACGATCGCGAACTCGGACGGGTTCTCCATCGACTGTACGCGCAACGTGAGGGTCGAGAAGTGCGTCCTGCGCACGGGTGACGACGGCTTTGCGATCCGCGCCTCGTGCGAAAGGCATGCGGCGACCAACTTCTGCGAGAACATTGTCATCCGCGACTGTGACGTCTCGAGCTGCTGCTATGGGATCCGATTCGGAATCGGAACGGGGACGATCCGCAACGTGCGCGTTTCTGACACGCGCATTCACGAGGCGTCTCTTGCCGGAATCGGATTCACCCCGGCTTGGGTTGACAGCGCGCGGAATTGCCATATCGAGGACATCTTGCTGAAGAACTGCACAGTCTCCGACTGCGTCCGACCGATAGACGTCAATATGGGCGGGGGCGAGAGTCGTGTCGTCGGCATTCGGTTTGAGGACTGCACGTTCAATACGCTCTTGCCGTCCAGCTTGAGGGGCAGTGACGTCTGCCGACTCTCGTTCACGAACTGTACGCGCAATCCGATTGAAAGGTTCAAGGTCCGTCATCGCCGCGGGTGGCGCGAAGACCTCATCCGCGAAAAGAGAAGCGTGTTTGCAGACGTGGCGGGCGACGCGGACAAGATACGGACGGTGAATTGCCGGCCGCTGCCTTTTGGCTCGTCGGGCGTCCTTCTCCTGAACTTCGACGACAGGAACTTTGACGACTGGACGCGGGCGATTCCGCTCTTCGCGAAATACGGTGCGCATGCGACGTTCTTCATCAGCGGCGAATTCACGCCTGACGCCGTTCGGGCCGCGAAGAAGCTGCTGGCGGAAGGCCATTCGGTCGGGCATCACGGGCAGACGCATGCCGACGTGCCTCCGGCTCTCGCGAAAGAGGGGTGGAACGCCTACTATGAGGCCGAACTCAAGACGGTTCGCCGCCAATGCGACGTCGCCTACGTCCCCGCACGGAACTTCGCCTATCCGAACAATCTCCGGGACGAGACGAGCGACAGGCTGCTTCTGACGGTCTACGACCGGCTACGGGCCGGCATTCCAGGCGTTCGCCCGTACGACCCGAAGGGCGAGCGGCGCGCGGGACTCTCGCCGCTGGCCACGGACGACCGCGTCTTCTTTCCCGTGGCGGATCTGCCGTCCCGACGGGTGCTGGGGGGCGTCATCTTGGGTGAGGCCTACAACACGGACATTGACGACGTCGTCGCCTGCGTGAAACGGGCGGGTGCGAGGAAGGAGGCTCTGGTGCTGACTTCGCATGGCATTCATCCCGATGCGCATACGATCCACATGAAGACGGAGTGGCTTGAGCGCATCCTTTCCGCGGCGCAGGAACATGGCGTAGCCGTGCTCTCGTTTGATGAAGTCCCCCTTGCACGGGGAAAGTTCGACGCGGACTTCACGACGGGTACGCCGGGGAAGGTCGCACCTCCAGTTTCGTCGAATGCGACGAGAAAGGCGGCAGCACCCATCGGGGAAATGCAGTCTGCCGTGCAGAAAATCCTCGACGAGGCCGTTGCGAGCGGTGCACAAAGCGCGGCCCAGTGTTGCGTCTACATCGACGGCAAACTCGTCGTGGATGCGTGGGCGGGGACGATGTCCTCCAATTCCGCCGAACGGATTACGGGAGAGACGCTTTTCCCCATCTTTTCAACGGAAAAGGCGATGTTCGCGACGGCCGTCCACATTGCACACGAGCGTGGCATTCTCGACTACGAGGCGAAGATCAATCGGTACTGGCCCGAGTTTCGCGGCGGCAACAAGGATGACCTGACGGTGCGTCAGCTCCTTGGCATGCGGACGGGATTGCCGGGAAGCGAGCCGTCCAACTTGACGGACGCCCAGCGGTGCGACTGGAATTTCATGACGCGCTGGTGCGAGAGGTCGGTGGCCGAGCGTCCCGGCCAGCCCGGCTATCTGGGCATCACGTGGGGCTGGTATCTCGGGAAAGTCGTCGAGAACATCTTCGGCCGACCCCTCAACGACGTGCTGACGGATGAGGTGCTTCGTCCGTGCGGCATAGACCGCGATTTCTATTTTGCCGTGCCGGACGCTGAACTCCGCCGCGTCGCCACCGTATACGACGGAAAGGAAAACTACGGGTTTTCGCTGATGAACAAGGACTGCTATCGCAAGGCCTGCGTCCCTTCCGCCTATGGCGTGGCGAATGCGCGGGCACTCGCACGGTTCTACCTGCGCCTTTCGGGGCAGGATGGCCGCCCGCCGTTGATTCGCCGCGAGACACTGATGAACGCACTCAAGCCGAACCGCGCGGCGGATGACCCGCTCCCCGATGCGGAAACCCTGCGGAAGAACTGGCAGACGGTTTGGGGTCTCGGCTATACAACGTGGGGCGAGCGCGGCGAACTCGACCGCATCACGGGTTCCGGCGGGCTGGGCGGAAGCGAGGCGTTTTGCGACTTGAGGAACCGCATCTGCATCGGCTATACCTGCGCGGTTTCGGCGACTGCCACAGGAAAGCCGTGGGATCTGCGCCCCGACATTTATCGCGTCGTTGGCATTCGTACACGCTATACGGGCGACTGAGGGTTGGGATAATTTATGGAGGCAATTGCAAAACCTCTTGCGGGCGAGCGGGACGCTCGCCCCTACCATGCAA
>CAVAHB010000100.1:0-2607 GCA_963588415.1 Faecalibacterium sp. CAG:74 | reverse complement strand
GAGCGGGGGACTCATAATCCCTTGGTCCTGGGTTCAAGTCCCGGCGGGTCCACCATTTTCATTTCCCCCACCTATTTCTCGGCGTACGCCCCGAGGAAGGTGAAGTGTTCGATTCCCGGATCGGACGCGAGTTCCGCGAGAAGCCCCAGCACGGCGGGGTCGGTCGGCCGCGCCTCGAACTCGAAGGTGAAGCGGAACTCGAAGTCCATGCCCGGCACGGGGCGCGACTCCAGTTTCGTCAGGTTCACGTCAATCGCGGCGAACTTCGAGATGATTCCGTTCAGTGCGCCCGGACGGTGCGGCAGGCTCAGCATGACGCTGAACTTGTTCGCGTCGGGATAGATTTCGAGGTTCTTCGAGATGCAGATGAACCGCGTGTAGTTGTAGGCGGCATCCGCCACACCCTCGGCGATGACGTCGAGCCCGTAGAGTTCGGCGCAGGCGCGGGACGCGATGACGGCGCAGTCCCGCCGGCCGTTCGCCGCGAGTTCCTTCGCCGCCGCCGCCGTGTTGGAGGCCGGGACGGCGCGCAGCGCGGGGTGCGCCTTCAGGAAGCCCCCGCACTGCGAAAGCGCGTGCGGATGGCTCGACACCTCCTTCACGTCCGAGAGTTTCACGCCGTGCGGCGCAAGCAGGACGTGGTCGACCTTCAGCCGCAGCGCCCGCACGATGTGGAAGCGGTGGCTCACCATCAGGTCGTAAACCGCCGCGACGCTCCCCGCCGCCGAGTTCTCGATCGGCAGGATGCCGTAGGGGCACAACCCCTTCTCAACCGCCTCGAACACCTTCTCGAACCCGGTGAAGTAGAGAATCGTCGGCAGGGGGAAGAGGTGCGAGACCGCCTGCTGGGCATACGAGCCTTCCGTTCCGGGACATGCGACGACCGCGCGCGTCGGGAAGGCATCCGCCGTTTCCGCCGCGTGAATCGCCTTCACGAGCGGCGATTCGCCGTTCAGGAGAGCCCTTTGCCGCGCCTTCGAGATGCCGAACAGGGTCGTGAAGAGCAGGCGCACGCCGCTCTCGTAGTCCGAACCGACCTCCGCCGTGACACGCGAGAGAATCTCGCGCTCCCGCGCCGGGTCGTTCACCGGCACCCCACGCTCGCGCTTGGAGGCCGCGACCTCGCTCGCAATCTCCATGCGCCTCTTGAACAGGTGCGCGAGTTCGTCGTCAATACCGTTGATTTCCTTGCGAATATCATCAAGTTCCTTCATTTTCTTCTCCTTATGTGGTCTTGCCCTATTCAGCCCGCCAGCCGACGACCAGGTCGCGCACCTGAACGATTTTCCTCATCGTCTGCGCGAACATCTCCGGCGTCTGGCTCTGTGCGCCATCGCACTTCGCGTGCGGCGGATCGTTGTGCACCTCGATAATCAGCCCGTCCGCGCCAATCGCCGTCGCCGCGACCGCGACCGAATCCACCATGTAGGCGTGCCCCGTCGCGTGGGAGGGATCGACGACAACCGGCAGGTGCGAGAGCCTGTGGAGCATCGTCACCACGCCGAGGTCGAGCGTGTTGCGCAGCATCGTCTCGAACGTGCGAATGCCGCGCTCGCAGAGGATTACGTTCGGATTCCCCGACGCCATCACGTATTCCGCGCTCATCAGCAGTTCCTGAAGGGTCGCGGACATCCCGCGCTTCAGCAGAATTGGCTTCTTCGTGTAGGACCCAACCTCCTTCAGCAGGTTGAAGTTCTGCATGTTCCGCGCACCGATCTGAATCACGTCCACGTCGTTGAAGAGTTCGATGTCGGCGAAGTCCATCAGTTCGGTGACAATCGGCAGCCCCGTCTCGCGCTTCGCGACCTGCAGCATCCGCAGACCCTCCGCGCCAAGGCCCTGGAAGGCGTAGGGCGAGGTGCGCGGCTTGAACGCGCCGCCGCGCAGCATCGTCGCACCCGCCGTCTTCACGGCCTTCGCGATCCCCACGACCTGCTCCTCGCTCTCCACGCTGCACGGTCCCGCAATCACGCCGAAGTTGCCCGCGCCAATCTTCACGCCGGAGCAATCGACCGCCGAATCGTCCGGGTGGAACTTGCGGTTCGCCGCCTTGTAAGGCTCCTGAATGCGCTGGACGGATTCCACCACGTCCAGGGCCTCGATTAGTCCCGGATCGATGTGGGCCACGTCGCCCACGCACCCGATGAGCGTCTGCAGCGAACCCTTCGACACGTGCGGTTCGATGTTCTTCGACCTCAGGAGAGACTTGAGGTTCTCAACCTGCGCCTCGTCGGCGTTCTTCTTGATGATGATTATCATTCTGTTTGTTCCTTGTAAACTGGAACGGCCCCTCTCATCCGAGCGGGGCCGTCTTGCTTTGTATTTCCTTATCTGTTTTCAGGTTTTATCAGTAAGGCAAGCCGACCCCGCGCACATCGTACGCGAAGTAAAAGCCGTAAAAGTAAAAGTTATTGCGCTTGCTTGCCATAGTTTTCTTTTTCAACCAGCGGCGCATAGTTTACCAAATTCTCCCCTCACCTGTCAACGGGGGGTGGCCGATTCCTGCCGGCGCGGCGAACCCTTCCTGTCCGACCGCCGTACCACCCTATGGGGAAATCAAAATCACTAGATGGAGAATGCGTACTCAATATATGGGGAAAGTCAAAC
>CAVAHB010000099.1:0-3607 GCA_963588415.1 Faecalibacterium sp. CAG:74 | reverse complement strand
GTTCAAGCACATCGCGGATTGGCGGCAGAATCAGCCGCAGGGAGATGAACGAAACGTCCGTCACGGCAAGTTGCGGGATGCGCGGCAAATCCGTCGCCGTCATGTAGCGCGCGTTGTAGTTCTCCTTCACCCAGACGCGGGAATCCGTGCGCAGACGGTAGGCGAGTTGGTTCGTGCCGACATCAACCGCCATTACGAATGCCGCGCCGTGCTGAAGAAGGCAGTCGGTGAAGCCCCCCGTCGAACTGCCGACGTCAAGGCAGGTCTTTTCCTGCGCAACGAGGGGAACGGGGCAATCCGCCGTGCCAAACGCGGCAAATGCACCTTCCAGTTTCTCGCCGCCGCGTGAGACGAAACGTGGCGGAACCTCGACCTCGACGGACGCATCCACGGCCAGCGTGCGCGAGGCCTTCGTCTCGACCTGCCCCGCCACGCGAACCTTGCCCTCCAAGATCAGGGCCTGCGCCTTGCTTCGGCTTTCGGCAAGCCCCAGTTCGACCAGCCGAACGTCCAGTCGCGTCTTCACTTCTTCTGCTCGATGAAGTTGATGTTGCGGATGCTCGCCTTCGGGAAACTCTGCTCGATGCCAGGCTTCACCTCAATTGTGACGAAGTCCGCCGAGTTCTTGTTCTTCACGAGAACGCCGCAATAGACTCCCTGGTCGGTCTGAATCTCCACGTCCGGCTTGAAGATGCGGCGCAGGGTCAACTTCAGCGGCAGGGTCTTCATGCTCTGAACCTTCGGGTGGCGCACGATTTCCGCATGGCCATCGGCCCGCAGCAGCAGCACGTGCTCGCCCTCCAGCACGTTCTCAATCGCAAAGACGTCGCTGTACTCGGCCGCATCGTCTGCGGACTTCGTCGTACCGACGATACGGCCGTCCAGCAAAACCTGAACGCCGGCGGGAGCCGTGCGGAGTTCGATCCGTCCCATCTGGTTCGAGAGGCGGAACTCTTCACGCGGCATCGACCCGTTGTCGATTGAAATGCGCCGCGTTTCCGTGCCATACCCTTCCAGCTCAGCCCGCACGACATAGACGCCCGGCGCAAGACCCGGAATCACGACCGAAGTCTTGCCGCGATATTCCCCGTTCAAGTAGAACCGCGCTCCCTCGGGGACGGAGAAGAGCGAAAGCGTGCCCGGCAAACCCTGCAGGAGAACGGAAAGCATCTGCCGATCACCCGCATTGATCGAGAGTTCGCGACTCTCGTCCTTGAAGCCGTTCAGGCTCAGTTTCACCGTTGCACGACCCTTTGGTATGTCGCTCACCGTGACCGGCGACTTACCGCGCGCAATGCCGTTGACGGTGACATCCGCACCAGCGGGTTCGGTCTGAATCTCCACGATACCCGAATCGAGCACCAGCGTCTCCTCGTGCACAATCGGCGTCCGACCGTTGAACTTCACCTCAAAGGTTGAGGGACGGTAGCCAGCTGAACGAAGCGTGACCTTGTGGGAATCCTTCGTGTCGAGATTGGCAATCAGTCGCGGCGTTCTGCCAACCGAGATGCCGTCGATGGCGATATTGCACCCCTCCGGCACACTCTTGACGAGCAAAAGCCCCTTCTCAGGTTCCAGCACGGCGCTCCGCTGGAGCGGCACGCCCTCCTCCACCTTGAAGAAGCGGTCCCGTTCGACATAGCCGGTCATCCGGTATTTCAACTGATGCCGACCGGGGGCGAGGTCGAAGAGCGTCAGCGGCGTGACACCGCGATCCTGTCCGTCAACGATGACGGTCGCACCCTCCGGCTGGCTCGTAATGTCAACGCGCACGGCCTCAGTCTGCGCAAGACCCATCCACGCGGCACTGGCGGCCGCAAAGGCAAAAAGCAAGTTCCTTCTCATCGACGCGCTCCCTTCCCAAGGCGTTTCTCGACATCAATCAGTTTGGCGGCGGCTTCGCGATAACGGTCGTCCTGACGGTCTGGCACGAGTTCGCACAAGACCTTCAGTTCGTGCTGGGCCGTTTCCCAGTTGGACATCTTCAGTGCCTGGTCGGCCTTGAAGCGCTGGTCGCGATAACGCTGGTCGAGTTCCTTCTCGGCCTTCTCAAGTGCAGCCTTGTAATCGGCGAATTCGGGCGGCTTCGGGTTCACGGTGTCGAGGTAGACAATCGCCTCGCGGTAGGCGCAGATCGCCGCGTGGATGTTGCCGTATTCCACTTCGCGGTCGTTCCACTTCGCGCGGGCGTTCTCCGCCGAAGCCGCCGCCATCTCAACAAGTTTCTCATTCGAATACTGAAGCGCCCAGAGGCCGAGTTCGTTGTTGGCGAAGGTCTCGAGTTTCTCGCGGATGCGGCGAAACGCTTCCGGCTCCTGCGTGTTCTCGACGTGGACGGAGCGTACGCGCGTCGTGTAGAGGACGCGCAACCGCCAACTCTTCAGTTCCGGCGGCTCGCCGACCGGCCCCGCGTATTCGCGGTCAAGCGTCATCATCTCCGGGTCGGTGAGAATCTCGTTCAGGCGTTCGCGCGCCGCGTCCGTGAGTTTGGCGCGCCTGTCGATGTGGCGATTCGCATCCGGCACGTCGTCAATCGTCACCTTCAGCGTTCCGTCGGTCGCGTAGACCATGTAATAACGGAAGATGGATGAAGAATCCGCGTCAACCTTCTCATAGCGGAACTCGGTGACGGTCTCCTTCGTGTCCTGAACGTCCGAAATCGGGGCGGCATCGTTTCCCAGTTTCCCCGCAAGGACGAGGTAGATGAGCACGCCGAACAACGCCACGATCACGCACCACAGGATGTTGGCGAGTGGGGAACGGCGACGCGGGCCGGCCGTTGTCGTCTGGGCATCTGCTGCGGCCGGGGTTGAATCCGACGTGCCAAGGCCGAGGTCAACGCCGCCCGCCGCCGGAGCGGCGACTTCGCCACCCGAAATGCGCAGGCGCGTCGCACCAAGGACAATCTCGTCGCCCGGATGCAACACAACCGACTCGTTTCCGACGGCCACACCGTTCACATACGTGCCGTTGGCACTCGCAAGATCCGTCACGCGAATCCCGGTTTCGCCGAACGGCTCGAAGAGGCAGTGATTGCGCGACAGTTCCTCGTCGGGAATGCAGATGTCATTCGACGACGAACGCCCGAGGCGAACGCCACCGTCCGCGATGGGGAAACGCCGCCCGGCGAACTCGCCGGTCTCCACTATCAGTTCAGGTCTCGTCATTACAGTAGCCCTTTCATGGCGTTGGCCAACACCGGGCCAAGCAGGATGATGAACACGGCTGGGAAGATGAAAAGAATAAGCGGACCAAGCATCTTCGTCGGAGCCTCATTCGCCAACTTCTCCGCACGGTCGAACCGCCGCTGACGAAGTTGGTCGGACTGGATGCGAAGGATCGCGCCGATTGACACGCCAAGTTCATCCGCCTGAATCAGCGCATAGGCAACGGACTTCAAATCGGGCTGGCGCACGCGGTCGGACATATTCTTCAGAGCCTCCTTGCGCGAAAGGCCGACCTGAATCTCCTTCGTCATCCGCAGGAGTTCCTCGTTCAGCGGGTCGAGCCGTCGCGTCTTGCAGTTGCGCTGCAGGGCGCTGATGAAGTCCATGCCCGCCTCGACGCTCAGGGTCAGGATATCGAGGACGAACGGCAGGGCCTTCAT
>CAVAHB010000098.1:0-2506 GCA_963588415.1 Faecalibacterium sp. CAG:74 | reverse complement strand
AACTTGCACCCGTCGAGCCGCTTCTGAAGGCGCGCGAATACATTGCCTCGTCCCAGCTGACGGGCGATGACACGATGGCGGGCGGGTTCGGCTACGACCGGCTGTCGCGGCGGCGGTATGCCGACCTTTCCAACACGAGTTATGCGCTGGACGCGATGAGCCGCACGGCTTCGCTGGAGGAACTGCGCACGAGCGGCAAGCGCGTCGATCTCAACTGGGCGCAGGCGATTGCGTTCGTCGAGAACCTCCAGAAGAAGGAGGGGGCGGAGAAGGGCGGCGCGGCCTACAACGAGCGCACGCCCCAGGGCGGCACGACCACGAACGCCGTCGGGAAGGTGAACCTTCGCGCCTACGGTTCGATGAGCTATGCGGCGGTTCTCTCGATGTGCAGCGCGAAACTGACGAAGGCCGACCCGCGCGTCCGGAACGCGCTCGACTACTGCACCCGCTACTGGTCGGTGGACGAGAATCCCGGAATGGGTTCGCAGGGTCTCTACTACTACTACGACATTCTCGCCCGTGCGCTTGCGGCGGCGGACGTGGACGAACTCTTCACCGAGGACGGGCGGACGATTTACTGGAAGAACGAACTTGCGGCAAAACTGCTCGCGCTTCAACGTCCTGACGGGAGTTGGGTGAACGACAACAACCGCTTTTGGGAGAGCGACCCCGTCTTGTGCACGAGTTTCGCGATGATCGTGCTGGAACTCTGCCGCTGACGTAAGCCGCGTCAGGCGCGAATCATATCGAGAAAGTATTTGTGAACGGCGGGATTCGCGTTCAGTTCGGGGTGGAACGCCGTCGCGAGCATCTTCCGTTCGCGGACGGCGACGGGGATTCCGTCCACCGTGGCGAGAACCGCGACGTCCTTCCCCGTTCGGCGAATCGCCGGTGCGCGGATGAACGTGGCGGGGATTGAAGCCCCCCCGGCGAACGGAACGGACGCGGCAAAACTGCCGAGTTGCCGCCCGTAGGCGTTGCGTCCGACGGTGACATCCATCAGCTCGAAGTGGACGGTCGGGTCGTCTTCCAGTTCTTTCGCGAGGAGGATCAGCCCCGCGCACGTGCCGAAGGTCGGCAGACCTTCCGCAATGCGCTGCCTGAGCGGGGCGAAGAGCCCGAGGTCGTGCAGGAGTTTGCCCTGCACGGTCGATTCGCCGCCCGGCAGGATCAGTCCGTCGAACGGTCGGTCGAGGTCGGGCAGACGGCGGATTTCAACCGGCGACGCGCCCAGTTGGGCGACGCGCCGTTCGTGTTCGATGAAAGCCCCCTGCAGGGCCAAGACGCCGATTCTCATCGTTTACTTCCCGCGTTCGGCCATCAGGATCTTGATTTCGGACTCGTTGATGCCGACCATCGCCTCGCCGAGGTCTTCGGAGATTTCGGCGAGCACCTTCGGGTTGCCGTAGTTCGTGACGGCCTTGACGATTGCCGCCGCACGCTTCGCCGGGTTGCCGCTCTTGAAGATGCCAGAGCCGACGAACACGCCTTCCGCGCCGAGTTGCATCATCAGTGCCGCGTCCGCCGGGGTCGCCACGCCGCCGGCGGCGAAGTTGACGACGGGAAGTTTGCCGTTCTCGTGCACGAACTTGACGAGTTCGTACGGAACGCGCAGTTCCTTCGCGGCCTCGTAGAGTTCGTCCGCACCGAGCGAGACGACGCGGCGGATTTCGGACTGCATCATGCGCATGTGGCGGACGGCCTGGATTACGTCTCCCGTGCCGGGTTCGCCCTTCGTGCGGATCATCGACGCGCCTTCGGCAATGCGGCGCAGGGCCTCGCCGAGATCCTTCGCACCGCACACGAACGGCACGTCGAACCGGGTCTTGTCGATGTGCAGGCGGTCGTCGGCGGGGGAGAGGACTTCGCTCTCGTCGATGTAGTCGATTTCGATTGCCTGCAGAATCTGCGCTTCGGCGAAGTGGCCGATGCGGCACTTCGCCATCACGGGAATCGAGACGGCGGACTGGATGCCCCTGATCATCTTCGGGTCGCTCATGCGGGCCACGCCGCCGGCGGCGCGGATGTCGGCGGGGATGCGCTCGAGGGCCATCACCGCGCAGGCCCCGGCCTCCTGGGCGATCTTCGCCTGTTCGGGCGTCGTCACGTCCATAATTACGCCGCCCTTCAGCATTTGGGCGAGGTTCTTGTTCAGTTCATAGCGTTCGTTGTTCATTCGATTTTCCTTTTCGTTGTTGGAATGCGCATAGAATACCCTTTATCCCGAAGCGGCAGAAGAACCAGTCCGCGCATTTTGAATAAGACCAGTTCAGTTTCGCAGTTCAGTGTGTTCAGTGGTAAAACCGAGCCGCAACCGCGTTTGTGATGCCCGTACCGAAGCCGCCGCGCCGCCGCTCTATATAAGGTGTACGGGAAAGCCGCCGTCTGCCCCCCTCAGGGAGCGCGGCGAACCCCCTCAGGGAGCGTTGGAGTTCTCCATATATGGACTTATGGGTTGTCCATATATGGACTCGGGTGTTCTCCATATATGGACTAAGGTCTTGTC
>CAVAHB010000097.1:0-14117 GCA_963588415.1 Faecalibacterium sp. CAG:74 | reverse complement strand
GGGGGTGGGGGGTGGGGGGGACGGCGCAAAACAAGGCAAGGCGAGCGTTTCCGCCAAGACGGTTCGCACGACCCAAAAGGCTGCCCAAAGTTGTTCCTTGCGTCCTCATGCCCGTATTATATCATAAAAAATTGCGCCGTGAACAAGTGGCTCAGCCACTTTTTTTCGGGGGCGAGAAGACAGGGTGAAACTCAGGACGTGCTTACGGAGTGCCGCGTTGAAGCGGAATATGGTATAATTGGGCGGTATGAAGAAGATTGCAATGGAATATCGCGTGCCGTATGCCGATACGGACCAGATGGGCGTGGTCTACTACGCCAACTACCTGACGTTGTTCGAACGCGCACGAAACGAACTCATGCGGGCGTGTGGCTATACCTATCGCGAGTGCGAGGCGGAAGGGTGGATGCTCCCCGTAATCCATGCCGAAGTGGACTACAAAAGCCCGGCGAAATACGACGATCTTCTTGAAGTGACGGCCTACGTGTCGGGTCGGCGCGGCGTTCGGCTTGAAATCGCCTGCGAAGTCCGCCGCCGGGGAGACGAGCGGATTCTCGTTTCGGGATTCACGCGACATTGCTTCGTCTCGACGAAGACCTTCCGCCCCATGCCGCCGCCCGAAGCCCTGCTGACGGCGATGGGACTCGACGCGGAAGCGGAATAAGCCCGCATTACTGCGGATAGGTGAAGTTCGCCTCGGTCGCCCCGTTGAGCAAGGCGAGATACGCGGCGGATTCGCGCCTGGCATCCGCAAGGTCGTGAAGCCGCCAGTTGCCGCAGTCCCGCGGCGCGGCGCCGGGAACGGGGCCGTCGTAATTTGCAATGAAGGCGAAAGTCCTCTTCATCACGGGCAGGAGGTCGCGTGGCGACAGGTCGCCGCGCACGAGAAGGTAGTTCCCCGTCAGGCAGCCCATCGGGCCCCAGTAGACGATGCGATCCTTCCATTCGGGGTCGTTGCGCAGATAAGTTGCCGCGAGATGCTCAATCGTGTGAATCGCCCCGTTGGAAAGGGCGGGTTCGCGGTTCGGTTCCTTCATGCGGATGTCGAAGGTCGTCACCGTTTCGCCGCCGACGGCGTCCCTGCGGCTGACGTAAATGCCGCGCAGGAGTTTCTCATGGTTGATGGTGAAACTGGGAATCTTTTCCATATGCGTGTAGAGAAGTATTGTGTCGTGTGAAATTCCGATTGCCCAATGGTGTCCGCTATGCTACGGATGCTCCAAGAGCCTGTGGGGGGTGAGTGACCAAGGGGCCTGCGCCCGAGCAGACGCACGGATGCCCCCGCAGTTGAACCGACCCCGCGAGCGATTCCAACCAATGCAGATTCCGACTCGTTTCATGGTGAAAAGTGTATCATAATCCGCCGGCGATTACAAGGACAAGGGAGTCCTGGTGGAAATTGTAAAATGGGTCAGCAAAAAAGAAAGGAAGGACGAGCCTCGCCACCCCCATGAGGAGTGGCCGGCGGCGCGGAAGAAAAGCGCCATGCACGGCAATCCCGCCAATATGGTATAATATGCGCCAACTCATTTCAGTCTGTGACGTGCGGCGCGGTTGCCGTGCGTGTGACAAACTGAGTCTACAGGGAATGATTATGGCAAACAAACTGCAAGGCCACGTTTTCACGTCGGAGTCCGTTTCGGAGGGGCATCCCGACAAGGTGGCGGATCGAATCTCCGATGCAATCCTCGACGCCTGCCTGAAGGTCGATCGCCACGCCCACGTCGCCTGCGAAACGATGGTCGGGCCGGACGTCGTCATCAACATGGGCGAAATCACCTGCCGCGACTTCGGGAAGGTGAATGCGAAGCTCATCGCCCGGCGCGTCATCCGAAAGGTCGGCTACGACAGACCCGACGAGCATTTCAGCTGGGATACCTTCGCGTATGTCACCCACCTGCACGGCCAGTCCCCCGACATCGCCCGCGGCGTGAACCGCCGTACGGCGAAGAAACAGGGCGCTGGCGACCAGGGCATGATGTTCGGCTACGCGACGAACGAGACGCCGGAATATATGCCCGCGCCGCTCGTCTATTCGCACAAACTGCTCAAGACGTTCGCCGATTTGCGCCATTCCGGCAAACTGCCGTGGCTGCGCCCCGACTCGAAGGCGCAACTTTCGGTCGTCTACGAGGGTGGGCGACCCGTGCGAATCGACACGGTCGTCCTCTCGCACCAGACCACGGAGGAAGGTGCGACGAAGGCGAACTACGCGACGCTTGAGAAAATCGCCCGCGACTATCTTGCGAAAACGGGACTCCTGACGGAAAAAACGCGCTTTCTCATCAATCCGACGGGAAAGTTCGTCGTGGGCGGCCCCTGCGGCGATTCGGGCCTCACCGGGCGCAAGATCATCGTCGATACCTACGGCGGACTTGCCGCGCACGGGGGCGGCGCGTTCTCCGGCAAGGACCCCTCGAAGGTCGATCGCTCGGCCGCCTACTATGCGCGCTACGCCGCGAAGAACGTCGTTGCCGCCGGCCTCGCCGACCGCTGCCAGATTCAGGTCGCCTACGCCATCGGCGTTGATACGCCCGTCAGTTTCTGCGTGGACACCTTCGGCACGGCGAAAAACGGTGCGACGGACGCGAAACTTGAGAAAATGCTCGCCTCGGGCAAGATCTTCGACTTCCGTCCCTACGCAATCATCGAAGACCTCGGGCTTCTCGCCCCAAAGGGCTGGAAATACGAAGATACCGCAACCTACGGACACTTCGGCCGCGCCGCCTTCCCGTGGGAGAAACTGGACAGGGTCCCGAAACTCAGGAAGTGGTTCAAGTAGACAACCTCTACGTCCACTTTCCCTTCTGCCGCCGGAAGTGCGCGTATTGTGCGCTGCACTCCCGTGCGGGGACTTCGCCATCCGACCGCGCCGCCTACGTTGAACGGCTCGCGGCGTTCTGGAAGGCGGGGTGTCCGGGCGTCGGCGCGGAAACGGAAGGTCTGCGCACCGTCTATTTCGGGGGCGGTTCCCCGGCGCTTTGCGATCTTTCACCCCTTTTTGCCGCGCTTGCGTCCTGCCGTGCGCCAGACTGCGAGTTCACGGTCGAACTGCACCCCCTCGACGCGACGCCCGACACGCTCCGCCGGCTGAAGGACGGTGGCGTGAACCGCATCTCGATGGGCGTGCAGTCCCTTGACGACGGCATTCTCGCCCAAATGGGCCGGGGCTACACCTTTGCCGAGGCGGAACGCGCCTTCCACCTGATTCGCGAACACTTCGACAACGCGGGCATCGACCTCATAATCGGCTATCCGGGCGAGGAACGCGCCCTTTCGCCACGCCACGCACGGCTCGCGAAGTGGGGGCTTGCCCACTGTTCCGTCTATTCCCTTATCCTGGAGGCGAACACAATCCTCGCCCACCGGCTGAAACGCGGCGAATCCGCTCCGCCGCCGGACGACGACACGACCCTCAACCGACTCGCCGTCGTCACGGCGTTTCTGCGCGAACTCGGCCTTGAACGCTACGAAATCTCCAATTATGCCGCGCCGGGGAAGGAGTGTCGGCACAACTTCGCCGTCTGGCGCGGCGAAGACTATCTCGGGCTTGGCGAAGGTGCGCACGGGCGAATCGGCCGCCTTCGCACGCGGAATCTCGGCATGCGAAGCGCCGCGTTCGAGACCGTCGGCCCCGAATCGGACGTGAAGGAGCGCACCCTCTTCCGCCTCCGCACTCGCGAAGGACTCGATGCCGCCGCGCATCCCGAATGGATTGCGCCGCTCAACGCCGCCGTTGACGAAGGGCTGCTCACACGCCACGGCACGCTCTACCGCCTTACCGAACGCGGCACGGAAGTCTGCGATTCCATCCTCGCCGAACTCGTCTGACCGCAAGGGCGAAAGGCGTCGCGCCCAAAAGTGAACGGGCGGACGGTAGAATCGGGCTACCCCCTTCGTATGAGGCCGAGGTAGTAGCGCCATGGTTGCGAACGGACGGCGTGGCGGAAGACTTCACGGTCGCTTCGTGTCGCCGTCTGCAGGATTCGCATCCGCACGGCCGCGAGATAGCGGCGCTTGCGCCACAGCCACTTTGCATTGCCGAGATGCGCCCGCAGGACGCTCCCGTCGCCGCGCACCGCAGTTGCAAGGCCCTGTGCGAGGCAGAGAAAGGCGAGTATCGGCACAAAGCGGAGGAGTCCGAGCCATCCGAAGCACGTCAGAGTCGAGAACCAGACGTTTCGGTAGTAGCGTGCGCGGATGCCCGCCCAGCCCAGTCGCACGGACGTCGCGCTGTGCCGGTGCAGGACGGGTGGCGTCGGCACGTAGGCGCAGTCCCAGCCTCGCCGCCACAGGCGATGGCAGAGGTCGACTTCCTCGTAGTAGCTCCTGAAGTGCGGATAGAAGAGCCGTTCCGTCCCCCCCCCTCCCCCCGATCGCCTTGCGGCGAAGCGCACAGAATGCACCGCCGACGGAGAAGACTTCGCGTGCGGCCTTTGGCGCTACGGCGAGAGGCGTCAGCACACCTTCCGGGGCCAGAACGCCGATGGGCGAGAACCACATGCCCGTGCCGTCCGTCAGATGCGGACGGTCTGCGAAAACGACCGTTCCCTGCACCGCCGCGCATTTCGAATGCGCCGCGAGATACGCGACGAGCGGCGAGATGGAGTCGCCCGTCAGGACGGTGTCGTTGTTGAGGAGGACGACATATGGCCTTGTGACGCGCCGCCAGCCGAGTGCGTTGCCGCCGGCGAAGCCGAGGTTCGCATGCGCCGCGACGTAGGTCGCGTTCGGGAAGCGCGTGACGAGTGCGCGCGTCGAGGCCGCGTTCGCGTTATCCACGACGACAATCTCCAAGTCCGTTCCGTAGATGCGCGCGAGCGACGCGAGGCAACTCGCAAGAAGGTCGTCGCCGTTCATCGTGACGACGATGACGGAGACATCCCCTGCGCTGTTGATGTGAGCGGAATCCATAGACGCATTATAGCAAAAACGGCGCACCTAATGTCGGGGAGAACGGAAGGCGGAGAATTTCACCGAGGGGGGTTGACAGCAAAACGAAAATATGAGATACTATGCGCTCGTTGCACCCGTGGTGAAATTGGCATACACGCCAGATTCAGGTTCTGGTGCCGCAAGGTGTGTGGGTTCAAATCCCACCGGGTGCACCAAGAAGCTGGCCCCTTCGTCTATCGGCTAGGACATCTGGTTCTCATCCAGGTAAGAGGAGTTCGACTCTCCTAGGGGCTGCCAACAACGGTGTGAAGAAGGTCATACGAGTTATAACGCGGGCGATGAAATGGGGCTTCGTCGCCCTTTGCCTTTATCTTGCCTCCCTGTTTTTCCGTGCGGAGCGGATTCCTGGCGCTTGGATGGAGCGGCTCTGTGCGTCGCTGACCCCCACGAATCTCGTCTTCCACTGCGATTCCGCCGCGCTCGGCTTTCGGTCGGGGCTGGTCGTCGAGGGCGTGAAGGTCTACGACCTCGGGCGGAAGGTCAACTTCGAGCCGATGGCTGCGGCAAGCCAGATCTGCGTCCAGCCCCTGGCGCGGCGCGTGACGGTCGTCGGGGCGAAATACGCGCGTCTGCCCGATTCCTACTACGGAACCGGCTACTCATCGCCCAAGGGAGTCCGGGAGAGTCTGGACGACTTCGCCTTCCCGCGACTGCCGACGTTCACCCTGCGGCTGGAGAAGCCCGCGATTCTCAGCATCGAGCCGGAAAGCGTGGAGACGGAGGTCGTCTGTCTGCCGGGGCGGCTCGAGTGCCGGAAGGTGAGGTTGGAATGGCCCGACCGGGCGCATCGGATGGCCCTGACCGGGTTCTGCCGCGTGGATATGGATACCCGCCGCGTGCAGGGCGAGGTGAGGGGACTTGCGACGCAGGCGCAGATTCGTCCCCTGCTCGTCGCGCTCGACCTGCCCGTTTCGCTCCCCTACATGGACGCATTCACGGGCGTTCCGAATCCCGTGCCGGCGAGTTGCGAGTGGGATGTGAACCTCAACACGCTCGGTTTCTCGCTCAATCTCGACTTGCATCCCGAACTGGGAATGTACAACGGGGTTTCGATGGCGCGGGCGGACGGCAAACTCGGCATTCGGTCGCAGATTCACGAGGGCTGGCTCGAGTATGCGGTGGATGTCGGCCCGCTGACGGCCGTCGATCGCAAGGGGCGGCGGCTCGACGGGATGGTGAACGTGCGCTGCACGAACGGAGTCGATGTCGTCGTCGGCTTTGACGCACGGAGCGAACTGCCGTTCGCCTCCGCCCTCGACATCATCGACTATCTCAACGGGGGCGAACTCGACTGCCTCGTGTGCGAAACGTCGCCGCGCATCACGGTGCGCGGAACCTTGGCGGCGGATGAACGCCATCCAGAGTCCAACGATCTGCACGGAACTGCCGCGTTCGAAAAGGGGACGTTCTTCGGAATGCCCGTGCGGCACGTCGAACTCTCATATGCCTACGTTGGGGAGACGGTCTCGTTTTCCAACGTGACGGCGCGGGGGATGCATGACGGTGCGCTCGTCGGCGCGGCGGAAATCAACGTTCCGGGACGCGACTCCGAGCGGGCCGACTTCCACGTTGCGCTCGACTATGCGAACGGGTCGATTGCGGAACTGGAAGAGTGGCTGCACGAGGATTTCGGCGACCGGCACGGACGGGTTTCGGGTCATCTCGACATTTCCGGCCCGCTCGCGACGAACTTCGTCTCGCACCTGAACGGCAGCGGGCACGTCAACGTCTGGGACGGCAAACTCGCCCAGATGCGCCTTTTTGCGGGGCTGACCGACCTGCTCGTCGATATGGTCCCGGGCGTGTCGTCCATCGTTGAGCAGTCGGAAGGCTCGGCGGACTTCACGCTGACGAACGGGGTGCTTGAATCGAAGAACGTCCGCATCGAAGGTCTGCTCTTCTCGATTCTGGCGGAAGGCACCTACGACATCGCGAACGACAAACTCGACTTTTCCGTCCGCGTGCGGTTCATGAAGGAAGATTCGCTTCTCGGGAAGTTCCTCATCCGTCCGATAACCTGGACGTTCTCGAAACTTCTGCTGGAGTTCAGGGTCTCGGGGTCGCTGGACGACCCCAAGTGGGAATACATCAGCATCATCGACAGGGTATTATGATGAACTTGACGAGTCCGAGCCAGGTGAAGGCCTGGTGCATAGAGCACGATTTCCATCCGAACCGCACGATGGGGCAGAACTTTCTCATCGACCGCAACGCGCTTGTCGCAATCGTGGATGCGGGGCTTGAGAAGGTGGGCGACGCGCACGGGCGGCGCATCCTCGAGATCGGGCCGGGGCTTGGCGTGCTGACGGAGGAACTGCTGAATCGCGGCGCGGCGGTTTGCGCCGTGGAAAAGGATCCCGTCCTTGCGGCGCGGCTTTCGGATGCGCTGGGAAACCCCGCGACCCTGACGGTTGTCGCTGGCGACGCACTTGACTGGATTGCCCGCCCGGAGGCGGGGGCGTTCGACGCGCTCGTCTCGAACCTGCCCTATCAGGCGGGTACGCGCATCCTCCTCGAGCTCGTCCTGAAGCGCGAGATTCCCGTGATGACCGTGCTCGTGCAGAGCGAGGTCGCCGACCGGCTTGCGGCGAAGGAGGGGTCGAAGACGCGGGGGCTCGCGGGCGTGTGGGCGCAGCTCGACTACGACGTCACGGTCGTGCGGAAAGTTGCGGCGAGCTGTTTCTGGCCGCGCCCCGAAATCGGCTCGAGTGTCGTCCGACTTGTGCGGCACGACAGAAACTGCACATTTTCAACGGAAGAGCGCAAACTTTTCCACAATCTGACGAAAATAGCCTTCTCGCATCGCCGCAAGCAGCTTGGCAGCATCTTCAAAGATATGATACAATCTACGGCGAGGGCGGAAGAGCTCTCGAACGACGACTGGATAAATCTTGTAAAAGGACTAATGGAAAACAATGAAAACGCCTGAAGAATTCCTGAAGGAAAACAACCTTCCGCTGGCACATGAAATCGACCGCGCGGGCCTGATTGCCGCGTTCCTCTCCGAGATGGAGAAGGGACTTGCCGGGGAGGAATCGTCCCTCCGCATGATTCCGACGTTCGTCGGCGTGAACGGAAAGGTTCCGCAGGGGGCGAAGGCGGCCGTGCTGGATGCGGGTGGCACGAACTTCCGCTCGGCGGTCGTCTCGATTCCGCCCTGCATCGAGGACAAGATGAACCAGCCGATGCCCGGCACGCAGGGCGAAGCCGACAACGAGACGTTCTACGGGACGTTCGCGGCGGAAGTGAAGCGCGTGCTGCCGAAGGCGACGGCGAAGAAAATCGGCTTCTGCTTCTCCTATCCGGCCGAGGCGACGCCCGAACTTGACGCGAAACTCCTGTGCTGGACGAAGGGCATTCGCGCGCCGGGCATCGTCGGGCAGTACGTCGGGCGCGAACTCCTGCAGCGTCTGGGCGGCGGTTCGATTGCAATCGTGAACGACACGGTGGCGACGCTTCTCGCGGCGAAGGCGATGGAAGGCGACCGAACCTATTCCTCCTACATCGGCTTTATCCTCGGCACGGGCACGAATGCCGCGTATGTCGAGAAGAACGCGAACATCCGCAAGATGGAAGGTCTCGACCAGAACGGGACAATGATTGTCAACGCCGAATCGGGCAACTTCAACAAGATCGGGCGCAGTGCGTTCGACCTGGCGATGGATGCGAAGCAGATCGACCCCGGCAACCACGTCTTTGAGAAGATGATTTCGGGCGGCTATCTCGGCCCGATTGGCCTCGAACTCTACAAGGCGGCGGCGAAGGACGGCTTCTTCACGAAAGCGGCGGCGGATAAGATCGGCGGCCTGACCGCGCTCGAAACGATGGACTTCGACAACTTTGTCGCAAACTACAAGAAGGAAGGGCGCAAGAATCCGCTTGATGCAATCTTCATGGACGAGACGGATGCAAAGGTGGCGCGGCGGCTGGGACTGCCCGTCTTCGAGCGTGCGGCAATCTACACGGCGGTGCATCTCGCGGCGTTCGTCATCAAGACGGGTGCGGGCATCGAAGCGTCCGTCCCCGTGGCAATCAACGCGGACGGCTCGACCTACTACAAGACGCGGGCGGTCTCGTTCGCCGAAACGGTGAAGCGCGAACTCGACGAGCTGCTCGTCAAGCGGCGCAACATCCACTACGAAATCACGCCGCAGGTCGATGATGCGCCGATGGTCGGCGCGGCGATTGCGGCCATGCTGTGAGGAACGCATGAAAGTCGAAGTCGCGCTTGCGCTGGGGCTTCTCGCGTCCGTCGCTACCGCCGTCGGTATCGATGGAATCGTCGCAAAGGTCGATTCGTCCGTCATCCTGAGAAGCGAAGTCGTGAACGAACTGCGCCGGATGGGGGCGGACGCCAGCCGCTTCACCGAAGTCCGCAACGAGATGATCGACCGCAAGCTCATCCTGAAGGCGGCGGGAGCCTCGAAACTCACGATGCAGGACTGGGTCGTCGAGAACCGCATCCGCGAAATCATCGCCCGGATGTTCGGCGGCGACCGCAATCGGCTGATGGAGACGCTGGCGCGGCAGAAGATTCCCTACACCGAGTGGCATCAGCGCATGAAGGAGGATCTGATCGTTTCCGCCATGCGTTGGCAGGTCGTCGACAAGAATGTCACCGCCTCGCCGGCGGAACTGAAGGAGGAATACGCGAACCATCCCGAACGCTACGCCCTCGGCAAAAAGGTCACGGTTTCGGTCATTCTGCTGAAGCCGGAGGATGCCGCGAAAAAGTCTGCGGTTGATGCCGCGCTGAAGAACGAGCCGTTCGGCGACGTCGCCCGACGCTATTCGGCGGATGTCAACGCCTCGAAGGGCGGTGTCTGGAAGGATGTCGATCCGGAAGATTCGTTCCGTCCCGAAGTTTGCGCGGAAATTGCGAAAATGCCGAAAGGCACGATCAGCAAGTGGATTGACCTGGACGGCTGGTTCTTCCTTCTGCGTAAGGACGACGAAACCGAGGCGCGTTCCCGGTCTTTTGCCGAAGCCTACGACGACATCGAGGCGAACGTGAAGGAAGAGCGTGCACGGAAACTTTACGAGGACTGGATTGAACGTCTTCGCGCCGAAGCCTATATCAAGGTTTTCTGAAAAGATGGATAAAACGGCCGTCATCATTCCGATTTACAATCAGGAAAAGTATCTCGCCTCGGCCTTGGACGCGCTTCTCGCGCAGACCTGCCCCGACTGGGTCGCCTACTGCGTCGACGACGGCTCGACCGACGCGACGGCGGGCATCCTCAAGGACTACGCGGCGCGGGACCCCCGCTTCGTCGTCATCACCCAGCCGAACGGAGGCGTCTCCGTCGCCCGCAACACGGGAATCGAGGCAGCGCTCGCAAATAAGGAAATCGGGACGGTCTGCTTCTCCGACCCCGACGACTTCGTCCATCCGCGCCAGATTGAAATCGCCCGCCGGTTCGCGGCGGAATGTCCAGGCCAAGTCGTGACGTGGGACTTCGCGAATGGCGGCTCGGAAGAGGCGTTTCGTGCCTCCGAAATCGATTCCGCTGCGCTCTGTCTCGACAACGATGTCCCCCCCCCCCCGACGCACAACGTTTGGGACAAGATCTATCCGAAGGAGCTCCTGCGCGACGTCCGCTTCCTCGTCGGCGGAAAGATCGCGCAGGACATGGCGTTCTCGTTCGAGTTCGTCCACCGGAGCCATCCAGTCTTCCGCCACGCTCCCGCCGCGCTGACCTACTATCGCATCGTTCCGACTTCGACGATGCACCGTCCGCTGTCGGCGGAATACTACGAGCGGATGCGCTTCGTGCTTGAATATATGATTTCGATTTACGACGGCAGCCCCGACGAACTGGACGCATTCTGCCGCGAGCATCTCGTCTCGTTCCTCCGCCAGTTCCGCAAGTATCTCCGCCGGGCTCTACCAGAAGCGCAGGACGAGGCGCGGCGAATCTTCCTCGGGGAACTCCGTTCGCTTCGGAAGCGTGGACTTCTGCGCTTTCCGTGCGGAGGCGGCTACGTTCTCGTGAGGGATTGGTTCAAGTTTCAGGTCATGGCAATGAAGAAGGGATGATGAAGATTCTCATAGACATTGCGGGCTTCGTGAACAGGGGCGACCAGCTGATGTTCAGCGCCATCGCCGAGGCCGTTCATGCGAAGCGTCCCGATGCCGAGCTTGTCCTGCCGCGCAAGCTGCTTGCCGCTCGCGAACGGCGTGCGCTATCAAGCCTCCCCTTCCGTGCGCTGGCGGATTCCCGCAAAATCGGCCGCCGGGTGACGAACGCGCTTGAACGAGCCGCCGCGCGTCTTGGACTTTGCGTAGGGCCTGTCCTTCCGTCGGAGATCGACCTCGTGCTCCATGCGCCGGGCTTCCGCTATTCGGACGCCTTTCCGCTGCGGCGGGCCGACTCCTTGAAACGGGAGGTGGCGTATTTCAAAGCCTTCTCGAAGAGAGGTCGAAAAGTCGTCTTCCTGCCGCAAGCGTTCGGGCCGTTCGAGACGGACGGCGCACGGCGGCACATGGCGGCCATCTATCCGTTCGCGGACAAAATCTACGCACGGGACGCCGTCTCCCTCGCCCATCTGAAGAGCCTGTTCCCTAAAGCCTCCAACGTCTCCCTCGCGCCGGACTTCACGTGCGGATGTCGCGGTCGGCAGCCGGCGGGGTTCGCCCCAAGGGGAAAGTATAGCGTCATCGTCCCGAATGTGCGGATGCTCTCGCACACGGCGCTCGGCAAGACGGCTTATCTCGGCTTCCTCTGCCGGACGGCGACGCTGTTCCGGGAGAACGGCCTGGATGTCGTCCTCCTCAATCACGAGGGGGAGGGCGACCGCGCACTCGTCGAGCGACTTGAAAGCCTCGTCGGAAGCCCCGTCAGGTGCCTCAACGACGTCACGGGGCTGGAATGCAAGGGCGTCATCGGCGGCGCGGCGATTGTCGTGACCTCGCGTTTCCACGGCGCCGTGAGCGGACTGAGCCAGGGCGTGCCGACGCTCATGACCGGCTGGAGCCACAAGTATCGCGAGCTGGCGGCGGACTTCGGGCTTCCCGGCAACTGCCTCGACGTCGCGCAGGGCGACAAGGCTCTCGCGGTCGTGGCAGACGCCCTGAAGCGTCCGTCAGCCTATGCCGCCGATGCCGCGCACATCGAAAGCGTGGCGAACAGAACGGCCCGGATGTGGGAAGAGGTCTTCGGGTCTCTCGCGGAAGGTTGCATGACATGAGCCCGTTGCTGAAGCGTCGTCTCGGAACGCGCATCGCCGACTATCTTGATGCACGTCGCTTCTTTGCCTACGACCGAACACGCTTTCTGCGCCATTCCGGGGCGTTCTCGTCCACAGGCGAAGCCGCCCAAAGGGCGAAAATCATTCGCCTGTATCACATTGTCGAGAAGGGTCTTACGATGCCGAACCGGCATTTGGCATTTGGCGTTGAGGTCGTCCGCACGCTGATGGCGCTCATCGACAATTTCAAGAAACGCTATGGATGTCCGGACTGTCAGGTCGACCACGCCGTGGCGGTCGTCCAGTCCTATCGGACGCTTCACGCGGCGAATGCCGCCGATGCGTTCGCCGGCGCAGGGGCGTTTTGGCAAGAGGTCTGCACGTTTTGCAACCGACATTCACAGGTCGCGCCATCCCTTCAGCCGCACGTTTCCTCCGATGCGTTCTACGCTCTGCGCACGGCTGAATTTCCAGAATTCGCGAGGGCGCGGCACGTCGTCCGCCATTACTCGTCAACGCCCGTTGACATGGCTGACATCCGAAAGGCCGTTGAAGTCGCTTGCACGGCACCGACGGCCTGCAACAGGCAGCATTGCCATGTCTATTGCGTGACGGACAAACGGCAGATGGCGCAAATCCTTGACTTGCAGGGAGGATGCCGTGGGTTCGGGCATCTTGCCGACAAACTCCTCGTCGTAACCTCGGACTTGGCGAGCACAGTTGATTTGCGCGAACGGAACGACGTCTACACGAACGGGGGCTTCTTCGCGATGCAGCTGTGCAACGCGCTCTTTTTCTACCGAATTGCCTACTGCATCCTCAACTGGACGCATCCGCCGAAGGATGACGTCAGACTTCGGCGGATTCTGCCGATTCGCCCGTCGGAAGAGGTCGTTGTCATGCTGACGTGCGGCATTGCGCCTGAAGAGTTTGACGTGGCCGCCTCGCCACGCAGGAATGTCGCGGAAGTCCTGACAGTCCTGTAATCCCTTTGCGACCTTTGAGTCAACCTCTTCGCGACCCTTGAGTTAGAAAGACTTCCGTCTGCGACCGCTTGTGACAGCGCTGTCAGCAAGGAAAAAGTTAGTGACAAAAATCGTAGTTTTTGTCACTAACGGCATTTCGGAGCAATACTTGTTGACAGATTTTGCCGCTTTTACAGCGGGCGGCGCGGGTAGGCGAAGGCGTCTTCGAAGGCCTTTGAGACGCGGAGTGCCGACTGCATCGTGTAAAGGTCTTTCAGATACATTTCATGGAAAACTGGAGTTTGGAGGGAGGAGAAGCGCGGCGGCTTTAGCGCAACGTGGATGCCGATGCGCATAACGCTTTTCACCGCTGTCGTCGGAATTTTGGTATACTATCCGCCATGAGATCCGAGCAGATACCCTACGGCGTGAAGGACTTCAAAAGCATTCGACTTGAAGACCTTTACTACATCGACAAGACCGCGTTCATCCGTCGGATGGAGGAGCGTGCGAAGTTTCTCTTCTTCGTTCGGCCGAGGCGGTTCGGCAAGTCGCTCCTCTGCGAGACGCTGCGCTGCTACTACGACGTCGCCGAGAAGGCGAACTTCGACCGCCTCTTTGGTGGGCTCGACATCGGCAAAGACCCGACGAAGAACGCGAACCGCTACTTCGTGCTGTCGCTCGACTTCTCCCAGGTCAACGTCTGCGCGGGTGCGACATGGGAGGAGAAGTTCGCGTCCTATATGGACACGGTACTCTACAATTTCGTCTTCGGGCATCGTGAGCAGCTTGCGCCGCTTGCGGACGTGGACGAGCTTCTGCACACGTCGGGGGCCGATGCGAAATACAGCCGCCTTTGCGACCTTGCAAGGAATCTCGGCCTCGGCATTTACGTGATCGTGGACGAATACGACAACTTCACGAACGAGATCGTCTCCACGGTGGGGAGGAAGGTGCCCTACAAGGAGATCACGCACGGCACGGGCTTCTACCGTGGCTGGTTCA
>CAVAHB010000096.1:0-5790 GCA_963588415.1 Faecalibacterium sp. CAG:74 | reverse complement strand
GGGCGCGGAAGGGCGTTCCGTCGCGTTTCATCGTTCTTGATCCCCCCCCCCCCCCAGGCGTAGGTCGGTGGAAGCATTGCACGCGAATCGCGTTTGCCGTCGGAATGGCGGCGTGCCTTTCGGCGAGTCTGTTCGCCGCGTCCCCGTGGGTTTACTATCCGTCCGAAAATGTGATTTCAAATGACGACACCGTCGGCAAATCGACGGGCTACGTGCTGAACGTCGCCGTGATCGACGCGACGGCGCGGACGCTTGCCGTGGGCAACGGCGGCAAGGGCGATGCGTTCAAGACATGCGGAGGCGAGACGCTCGACCTTTCGGAACGAATCGAAGACCCGGACGGCGCACGGTGGACGATCGAAAGGCTGAACGCGGACTGTCTGCGCAATGTGGACGCGCCCTTCATGGCAATCGTGTTCCCAAAGGAACTGAAGTCGTCATCCGGACAGCAGTTGAACGATCGCAAACTGGCGTCCGCCATCCTCGACTGCCCGCTGTGGGAAGGCGAATTGACGGCCTTTTTCATGACATCCTGCGGCGAGGCGACGGTCAACCTGCCGAAAATCGTGAATCTCGACTATTCGTCCTTTTGCGCCGCCGGCAGCGTGACGGACTGGAATCTCGAAGGGGTCGAGACGGTTGCAGGCGGCGCGTTCGGCTGGTCGCACCAGACGGGCGTCCTCAACCTTCCCGCCTTGAAGGCGATGGGTTCGGTCGTCAACAACATGCGCTACGATCGCGTCTGCCTCGGCACGGCGGGATGTTCGCTCGAAGAAGTCGCGGACAAGGCGTTCGCGAGCCCGTCGGATAACACGTACTTTTTCACGAGGGAGTTCGTGCTGGGCGGTGCGTCGGGCTGGCGGGTCGGCTCGGCCGCGTTCACGGCGAACAAGCTCTCTCGCGTCGTGATGCTCGGCGACGTTCCGACGTTCGCCGATTCGGAAGTCGCGTTCGGCCCGACAAACGCCGCCGCGAAGACGATTGCGTTCTACATTCCGAAGAACGACGCGAGATGGGCGGCGGTCGCCGCCGCCGCGACCGCGCCGACGGACGAGGAAATCGCCGCGTTCAAGGCGGCGCATCCCGACTGGGGAGTTCCGTTCGGGGTCGTCCCGAAAAGCGTTTTCCAGACGGCGAACGAGCAATACGTGGGATGGGTCGAGAATCGCGGCGAATACGGCTACACGCCTCGTGCGAACGTCTCCAACCGTTCGGCGGGACAATACGCCGGCGACTCCGTGACGTTCGCGGTCAACGGAACGGAGTGGACGGGCGAGGGCATGGAGTTTCCCGCCGATTGCGAACTCACCGTGACGGTGACGACCGGGGATTCCAATGCGGCAATTGCGTGGGAAGGGACGCTCCCCGACGGTTCGACCCCGACGGGCGAAACATTCACGTTCACGCTGACGGAGCCGGTTGCGCTCGCCGTCCGCTTTACGCATCCGTGGGAATACGACGCGGCGGAAGGGACGATTTCGGACGGGTATTGGACTCTTGCCGTGAAGAACACGTCCGGGCGGGAACTGCAACTTGGCGCGGACAAGGGCGACCGCGCCGACGGCCGCACGACGCCGCCATGGGCGTTTCCCGAAGGCTTCGCCGCGTCCGCGCCGGCGGAACTCAACCTGACGGGGACGGTCTACACGAAGGGCAGGGTCGGCGACGCGGACGAAGTCTGGACGATTACGAAGATATTCGGCAATGCATTCAAGAATGCGAGCAACTCCATCTCCTCGTTTTATGCGCCGACGACGCTGAAGACGATTGGCTTCCAGGCCTTTCAGGCCATCTGGACGATGACGAACGTCGTCTTCAGCTGCCCGGAAATGACGGGGACCCTTGGCACGTGGGGATACGACTTCCTGGACGAGCCGATCGAGCGGCTCGTGCTGAACGCCCCGAACCTGACGAAGATAGACGCGAACAACTTCGGGTCGATGACGCTGTCGGATACCGATCTTTCGGACTGGGACTTGACGGGACTGAAGGAAATCGGCGAAAATGGACTGCGCGTCAAAAGCGGGGTCGGGCCGCGAGGATCGCTTGCGCTTCCGTCCGTCGAGACGCTCGGGACGAAGGCGTTCGGCAACTGGAAGCGCGTGTCGTCCGCCGCGCTGGGGACGGACGGCACGCTGAAGACGGTCGGCGCGTATCTCTTCGCGAACAACGTGGGGCTGACGCGCCTTGAGTTCGGAACGAGCGCGGACTTCACGGCGGACGAGAACGCCTTCATGGCGGCGGAATCGACTCCGCTTGCGGTCGGGGAAATCTGGTTCTGCGGACAGGCTCCGGGCGTGGCGACGCTCGACGCGCTTTTGGCGGGTCGAGCGCTGAACGCCGACGGCACGAAGCCCGTGGTCATCTACGCGCCGATGTCGAAGGCCTCGTGGCGGAGCCGGAAGTCCGCGATTTCGTCCGGGGAATTGGCCGAGGCGGCTTCGCTGCGGGCGAAGGGCATTCGCATCGACGGCGTCTACGAGACTGCCGACGGGCGTCGCGTCGCCTGGCTTGCGATGCATCCCGCCTTCAAGTCCGGCGGGTTGAAGATAATCCTGCGATGAAGGAAGATTGAATGAAAGGCCCCTTCTTGCTGATCCTGGCGTTCGCGTCCGTCCTTCCGCTCTGTGCCGATGACGTGGCGTTTGCGCCGGGCGGCGGGTTTTTGCGCGGCGGCGAGCCGGTCTATCTCATCGGCAACATCGTCTACGGCGCGCCGCACGCGGCGGACTACGCGACGTTCTTCACGAACGTGCCCGGCTGGGAGTGGCTCTACGAACGGCCGCCGTCACGCGGACAGTTCGACCGTCTTGCCTTCAATGCGACGGGCGGTGAAGTTTCCACGACGTGGCTGCGAAAGTATCGTCCCGAAGCGGGCTTCTGGCAGGGCGGTTTCGCGATCGACTGGGCGGGCGTTGCGCCGGGCTATTATGCGAACGGTCTGCCCGTCTTTATCGATTTCACGTGTGCGGACTGGTCGCACGGCGGATTGCGCCACGTCGAGGGACGCGAGCCGTCCGAGGCCGCCTTTTCGGCGGGCAGCTGCCATTTCATGCCCTATTCCATCGTGACGGAGGAGGGTTTCGCCCTCTACAGGGAGATGTGGCAGAGCGGCGCGAAGGAACTGCTTGCGCACGGCGTGAGGCCGTTCGTCTACGAACTCTTCAACGAGCCGACGTATCACGACACGTCGCCGGCGGCCGAGGCGGCGTTCGCGAAGCTGGCGGTGAAGCTGCCGGACGGCGTTTCGCCGACGGTGAAGAAGATTGCGCGGATGCGCTTTGACGAAAAGATCTTCGCGCGGGCGATGAAGCGCGGCAGGGAGGCCTTGCGCGAGGTCGACCCGTCCGCCCGCACGTGCTTCCAGCCGCTTGGCATCGGCTTCGGCTTCGTGAATCCGCTTCTGGCCAACGAGACGACGGACGTCGTGATGTCCCCGACGGGCGGCGGCGACGCCTACGACGCGCTCGTCTGCCTCGCAATCGCGGGGAAGCGGCCCGTTCTCGACGGCGAGGCCTACATGGGCGCGACGCGCACGAGCCACCGCGCACGCATTCTGATTGAATATGCGCGGGGCTTCAATGCGACCTATTATTTCAAGTGGGGTCGCCGCCAGCGAAACGAGAAGACGTGGGAGGAGCCGAACGGCCCGATGAGGATTGCCGAGCGATTGCCCTACGAGTGCCTCAATTCCGCCGCGTGCCCGCCCGAGGCGTTCGCCGGGATGAAGGATGCGGCGGACGACATCGCGGCGGTGAACGAACTCTTCACGCCGCGCGATCGCGGCGTTGTGCAGTCCGTCGCGCTTCTCGTTTCTCAGGCGACGGAACGGCTCGACCGTGCCGAGAAGCATCCGAACGCGACCTATGCGCGGGAGGCGGCGCTTGCGCTTCTTGCCGCGCGGCTTCCCGTGAAGGCGATCTTCGAGGAACAGCTCGACGCGGCGCACCTGAAGGGGGTGAAGCTCGTCGTCGCGGCGGGCGTGGATGCGACGCTTCCGGGGACGAACGACCGTCTGCGCGAGTGGGTCGAGTCGGGTGGCGTTTTGCTCACGGTCGCGAACACGCTCAACCTGACGGAGTGCGGACTGCCGTCGGCGAGTGCGTTTGTGACGGGTCGAAACGAACCCCTCGGCCGGGGTCGGCTCGTGCATTTCGCGCGGCGGCCGTCCTCGACCGCCGCGCCGGGCGAGTATCGGCGTGTCGCCGAAACGTGCGGAATCCGTCCGACGTGCGCGATCGCCGACGCACGGACGGGCGGGGAAGTCCCTGGCGTCGAGTGCGCGGCGGCGCAGACGGACGCGGCGGCGGGATTCATCCTCATCAACAACGACCTCATGCCGAAGGCCGTGCGGGTTCGTCCGGTCTCTGTCGGCGCGAAGACGGCGGGGACGTGGATTGACGTCCGGAGGAAGGCGGCCGTGGCGCGGACGGCGGGGGGCGACCTGCTGGTGCGCCTGCCGCCGGGCGACCCCGTCGTATTGCGCACGGTCGCGGCGGTGGACGGGTTCGCGGGGGCGGAATCCCCCGAAGCGTTCTTCGCGGGGCTGGCGGACTGGTTTGCGGCGACGAGCGCGGAAGTTTCGACGGATGCATTCCGGCTGAATCCCGCAACGGTGGAGTGCGTCGATCTTCGGCGCACGGCGAACGGTGCGCTGGAGACGCTCTTCGGGCAGATGCCGTGGGATCGCCGCGTCTGCCAGGGCGTTCCGTTCGAGTTCATCCGCGTCGATCAGAACGACGGGCGTTCCGGCGTGTTTCTCGACGGCGGCGCGGCGACGGCGGACGTCCGGGGCGAGGTGAGCGCGTTCGACGTGCTGTTTGCCGCGCCGGACGGCGCGGAGGGTGCGCTTTTCGACGTGCGGTTCGAGTTCGAGGAAGGAACGGAAGAGGTCTTCACGTTCGGGAGCCCGGACGACGTGCGGATCGCGGGATGGCGGAATCTGGAGGGGAAGGGACTGTGGCTTGCGCGGCGCACGCGACCTCGGTCCGCCGCGTCGCGCAAGGTGAAGGCGTTGCGTGTTCAGGCGCGGCGGAAGGGGATTGTCCTCGCCGCCGTTTCCGTGGAACGGCCCGAGACGAATCCGCTCGTCGCGGCGTTCGCGCCGAACTCGATGAAGACGAGCCAGTGGGGCGGCGTGAAACTCAGGGTCGGGGAAGACCGGCTTGAAATGGGGGCGGACGACGGGACGCTGGAGTGGTCGTGCCTGTCGGCGACATGCGCGAAGCCGGTGGCGCTGACGGCGGACGACATCGCGTCGCGAAGCCTGGTTTTCGAGGCGAATCAGGGCGAGACGGCGACCGGGCCGGCGACGCAGCCTGCGAAACTCCCGCAGATGATGCTGATGTACGTGAAGAAGGACGGTTCGCCGGGTCGTGGGCCTTACATCTCCGACTATTCAAACCGGCTGGACGCGGACGCATCGACCTGGCAGGAGGTTCGCATTCCGTTGCGGCGGCTCGTGCCGGAAGGCGCGACGGCGGTGACGGGCTTCGGCGCACAGTTCCTGCCGTTCGGCTCGCAGCGCGCCGGGGTCATCTTTCGCGCCTTGCGAATTGAGTAGTCCGCTTGACCACGAAAGCGTCGGCGCGGCATCCTCTCTAGTACTAAGGAGTACGGGAAGACCGCCGTCTGCCCCCCTCGGGGAGCGCGGCGAAACCCCTCAGGGAGCGTTGGGATTCTCCATATATGGACTCGGGTGCTGTCCATATATGGACTCGGGTGTTCTCCATATATGGACTAAGGTGTTGTCCATATATGGACTCAGGGGTAGTCCATATATGGACTCGG
>CAVAHB010000095.1:0-4156 GCA_963588415.1 Faecalibacterium sp. CAG:74 | reverse complement strand
ACTGAACACACTGAACGGCCTTCGGCCGGCACAGAACACACTGAACTTGCCACCGGAGGGAGGCCGAGCCGACTTTCTGTGTCTTCAGTGTGCCGCCGAAGGCGGCTTCTGTGTGTTCAGTGGTTGAAACCAGCGAACGGGGTGGGGTTTTTACCACTGAACACACTGAACGGCCTTCAGCCGACACAGAATGCACTGAATTTGCCATTGGAGGGTGGTCAGGCCGACTTTCAGTGTCTTCAGTGTGCCGCGAAGCGGCTTCTGTGTGTTCTGCGGTAAAATCCCCAAACCGCCGCGCCCACGCGCAACGCAAACGACACCGCTCTCTGAAACGCCCCGTGTGCGGCGGCAAAACGCAGCAATCGCACACTATTTGCGCATTCCGAAAGCCGCCAGCAGAATCGCCGCGAAGCCGAGGATTGCGAAGCGGTCGGGAACTTGCGCGAAGAAGATGAAGCCGAGCGCGGAGGTGAAGATGACGTTCGAATAGTCGAAGACGGCAATCGAACGCGGTTCTGCCCAGCGGTAGGCCGCCGTCACGCCAAACTGACCGATTGCCGCGCCCGCGCCAGCACCCAGCAGGATGAGCAGCTGCGCCCACGTCATCGGCGTGTAGCCGAACGCGACAAACGGCAGAGCCGCCAGACACGAGAACGCACTGAAAAAGAGGACGATTGCCGCGCCCGACGTCTTCAGCCGTCCGAGCTTGTGGACGCAGGCGTAGGCGAAGCCGGCCCCGATTCCGCCGGTTAGCGCCCAGACGGACGGCGAATGGAGTTCCGTCGGCTTCATCACGAGAATCGCGCCGGAAAAGGCGACGAGCAACCAGAGTCCCTGCCGCCAAGAGACGCGCTCGCCCATCACGAGCCAGGCGAAGATGACGGTGAAAAACGGGGCGGTCTTGTTGAGCGTCATCGCCTCGCCGATGGGAATGCGCGAAAGGGCGTAGAAGTTCGCGAAGATGCCGACCGTGCCGGTGAGACTGCGTAGGACGAGGAAGAGCCACTGCTGTCCCGAAAAACGCCGCGCCTCCCCCGTTTCCCCGCCGTTGCCGTTCGCCCTTCCGGTGCGGAGGAAAACGACACCGGCAATCAGGAGGGCAATTGCGTTCCGGAAGAAACTCTTCTGGAAACTCGACAGCGCAAGACCATAGTCGTCGCACAGGCGCACGAAGAACGCCATCAGCGCGAAACCGAAGGAACTCACCAGAATGCAGGCGATTCCCCGCAACCGACCGCCAGGCTCGTTCATTCCTCGAAGTCGAGCGACGGCGCGACGTCCAAGTCGAATGCCGCCGCGCCCGTCTTGTTCCGGCGGTAATGGGCCAGACCCGCAATCATCGCGCCGTTGTCACCGCAATACTTCGGCTTCGCCATCAGAAGACGAACGCCCGCACGTTCCGCCGTCGCGGCGAGAACCGCGCGAAGCCGCGAATTGAGCGAAACGCCGCCCCCGACGATCAGCGCACGGTAGTTTCGCCGCCGCAGGGCGTGAGCCGTGCGGTCCGCGACGACCTGCACGATGGCCTCCTGATAGGATGCGACGATACGGGGTATTTCGCCCTCTTCCGTCAGTTTTGCCGCGCCGCCGTGCTGCTGGACGTAGCGGAGCAGGGCCGTCTTCAGCCCCGAAAACGACACGCAGAGATCCGCGTCCAGCCCAGCGAGCGCGGTCACGCCCTCGCGCGGACGGCCCTTCGGGAAGGGCTGGAGGTCGGCAAGCCCGTATTCCCGCGCGATTTTATCGACCTTCGGCCCGCCCGGATAACCGAGCCCGAGCAACTTCGCCGCCTTGTCGAACGCCTCGCCCGCCGCATCGTCGAGCGTCTGCCCGACAATCGCGTATTTCCCATATTCGGGAAGGTCGAGCCATGTCGTGTGGCCACCCGAGATGGCGAGGCCGAGCGCCGGCATGAAGTCGAGCGGGTCGAGCGCGGCGGAAGCCGCCGCATCCGCCGCATCCACGAGAAACGGCGTGTGCAGGTGAGCCTCGATGTGGTTGATGCCAATCAGGGGAACGCCCGTCGAGAGGGCGAGCCCCTTCGCCGCATTCAGCCCGACCGTCAGCGCCGGGGAAAGGCCAGGACCGTAGGTCACGGCAACCGCGTCAATCCTCTCCGACGAAACTTCGCGGAACTTGCTGATTGCCGTGCGGACGACTTCGCTTATCTTCTCGACATGCGCCCTCGAGGCGATCTCCGGCACGACCCCGCCGTAGGGAACGTGCAGGGGGATCTGCGTGTAAACCACGTTTGAAAGGACGATGCGCCCGTCCTTCACCACGGCGGCGGCCGTCTCGTCGCAACTCGTTTCAATGCCTAAGATGTTCATTTCTCATTCCCAGAACTTCCACCAGGGATGTTCCTTCGGCTTCACGCCGCCCGAACCGCGGTAGAGTTCGCGGATTCGGCTCGTGCCGGCCGTCTCGGGATCCTGTACAAGTTCGCGGCGGTGAAACTCAATGCCGTCTGGCACCGACCAGAACTCGCTGCGGATGAAGTTATCGGGATCGACGCGGTGAAGGACAACGACCTCGCCCGTCGGCATGATGGAAATCGCGGGCTTCGTAATCTTCATCAGTTCGCCGAGGTCAACGGTCATCCATTTCCTGTCGCTCGCACCCGAATCCTTCGCGGCGAGGAAGATGTGCTCGCGTCCGCCGCGGCTCCACGTAAGGAGGTCGAACTCGCGGCGAAGCCCCAGGTGGTTGGAGAACATCTGCAAGGCCCCGCCAATGCGCATTCCAGGCACGACGTCGAACGCACGAACCTGCCCCTCGAACCGAACGCCGCCATGCACGAGGACGGGCTTCGCGAGGTAGCGCCCCGGCGTATTCAGTCCGTAGTGGTCGGCCAGGAAGGTCTCCAGTTTCTGCCCCTCGTTCGGCTTCAGGGTGAACGGGGAAACCTGCGGCGAATCGGAGAGTTTCTGCAACTGGCTGCGATCAGCACGAAAAACCTCGATGAAGAGGCGATCGGACGAATTCTCCCGCCCGACGCTCACGATTCCCGGCGAAATGTTCACAACGTCCACGACGCCGCGAATGCGCTCGCCGACGATGTTGTCGCCGAAGTCGAGGCGCAGATTTACGGTGATTTCGCTCGTTTCGGCCGAAACTGCCGCGCACGACGCGAAAACCACGGCCAGCAAAAGGAACATGCGAAAACGGGACATTTCAATCCTCCACTTTCAACTCAAGGCCGTCGTAGGCCGGCTCGACCCCGTGCGGCAGTTTGCCCAGCCACTGCTCATGGCTGAGATCGTGGCACATGTGCGTCAGGTACGCCCGCTTCGGTCGGATGCGCGAAATGTAGCCGAGCGCCGCCTCAAGGTTCAGGTGCGTCGGATGGAAACGTTCGCGCAGACAGTTGAGCACGAGAACCTCCACGCCCCTCATCTTCGCCAGCGTCTCTTCGGGGATCGCGTGGCAGTCGCTGATGTAGGCGAGTTTGCCGCCCAGCAGGTAGCCGCAGCAGGGAAAGCCGTGCTCGACGACCAGCCGTTCGACCGCGAGCCCGCCAATGCTGAACGGCTCGGCATTGTCCACGAAATGAATCATCGGACGAAACAAGCCGACTTCGTTCGCCGTCTCCCCGATGTAGGGGAAGATGCGGTGCATCTGCTCAATCGTCTCACGCATCGCGAAGCACCGCATCGTCGCGCCGACGATGCGGAAGGTGCGGCCGTTCGCCCCGGGTTCGTCGGGCGAGCAGGGAACCGTCCGCCCATTGATCGTGTTGAACCGGCGCACGTCGTCGAAGCCCGCCACGTGATCCATGTGGGCGTGGGTGAGAAGGACGGCATCCACCTTGTCGATTCCGTATTCGATTGCCGCGATTCGCATCTCGGGGGGCGTGTCAATCAGAAAGCCGACGCGACCCGTCCGCACGTACGCGCCGCACCGCCGCCGCTTGTCGCGTGAGTCGCACGAGGTGCAGACCGGGCATCTGCACCCGATCTGCGGAACTCCGACGGACGTTCCTGTCCCCAAGAATCGGAAAGTGAAACTCACGCCTTCTTTTCCGGCATCTTGCCCGTGGTGAAGTACTGCTCGACTTCCTCAAGCGTCCGTCCCTTCGTTTCCGGCAGGAAGAACGCCGCCGTGATGAAGTAGACGACCGTGAAGCCGGCGAGGACGAAGAAGACCGTGCCGTTGT
>CAVAHB010000094.1:0-3696 GCA_963588415.1 Faecalibacterium sp. CAG:74 | reverse complement strand
CCGCCCAGTCCGATTTTGCTCACCACAGCCGTCCGATTTTGCTTTCACCCCGACATGCGGTATGCTGGAGTCGCCCATTTTTCATCCGGTGCTTGGCTTTGACCACGAAGCGGCGACGCAGCAGTTTCGTGCTCAAAGCCAAGCACCGGATGAAAAATAGGGCGGACACAAATACCCCATTGCGCTTCGGTGTCAGATTGTGTATAATAGTGTCAGAAAATGTCAAAGGTAGGCAAACAGATTGTCGCGGAATCGACGAGCGTGATGTCGGGCGTTCTTGTAGGGCGCATCGACCATGCGTTGGATCCCAAGAAGCGGTTCACCATTCCCAGCGAATGGCGGGCGGTGATGGGGAATCCCGACTACGTGTATGTGATGCCCGACAGCGTGAATCCCTGCCTGAATCTCGTGCCAAAGGCCGAGATGGAGGCACGGCTTGAGAAGCTTCGCGAGAAGGCGCTCTTTGATCCGGCGCTGAACCGCGCACTTCAGACAATCGGTGCGAACTCTGAACAACTTCCCCTTGACATACAGGGCCGAATCCGCGTCTGCGACAAGCTCCTTCGGTTTGCGAACTTGACGACGACGGTTGCGATGGTGGGTTCGGTTCGCATGATCAAGTTGTGGAATCCGGCCGCGCTGGGCGAGGCGGAAACGGTGGATCAGGCGGGTCTGGCGGCCGCTCTCAATTCCGTGGGGTTCTAACCGATGTCCCACGTGCCCGTTCTGCTGAATGAGACGATTGCCCGGCTTGACGTCAAGCCGGGCGGGCGGTATGTCGATGGTACGCTCGGTCGTGCGGGTCATGCGCGGGCGATAACCGAGCGCGGCGGATTGGTTCTTGGAATTGACCGCGACGGGCAGGCGATTGACGAAATTGCCGCGCTCAAGCTGGAGAACCTGAGGGCGGTTCGCGGCAACCACGGCGACCTGAAGAAGTTGGCGAACGAAAACGGATGGGACGCGGTTGACGGGGTTCTGCTGGACTTGGGCGTGTCGAGTCCGCAACTGGACGAAGCCGAACGCGGGTTCAGTTTTCTTCGCGAAGGTCCCCTTGACATGCGGATGGATCGGTCGTGCGGCGTAAACGCGGCGGATCTGGTCAACGGCGAGAGCGAGAACCGTCTGGCGGACATCTTCCGCGATTGGGGCGAAGAACCGCAGGCGCGGCGGATTGCCCGTGCGATTGTGAAAGCGCGCGAGCAGGGCAAGCGCTTTCAAACGACGAAGGAACTGGCGGACTTCATTGAACGCCTGGTCGGGCGGCGCGGCGCACACCATCCGGCGACGCGCGTCTTTCAGGCGTTGCGCATGGAGACGAACGATGAGGTGGGCGAACTGCACCGGGCGTTAACGGGCGGACTGGAACTGCTGAAACGCGGCGGAAGATTCGCCGTCATCACCTTCGAGAGCATCACGGATCGCGAGGTGAAGCAGTTCTTCGCCGCTCATATCGGGCGCGAGGTATCGCTTCAGCAGGGCGGCGGCGAATGGCGCGGCGAACTGCCAAAGGTTCGTGCCGTGACGAAGAAGGCGGTTGTGGCCGACGATGAAGAACTTGAGGCAAATCCGCGGGCGAGGAGTGCGAAACTCCGAGTCGTGGAAAAGGAGTGAAAGGAGCGAAACGATGAAAAAGAACCGCAAGAGGTCGAAGAAAATGTCCGTCATGTTCACGCATTCGATGAATGTCGTTGTCGTGATCATGATGCTCTTCGTGATGGTAATCGTCAATCTGCTGGCCTCGTCGAGTTGCGACCAACTGATGAAGTCAATCGGCGAAAAGGAGCGTCAGCTTCTGAAGTTGGAAGACGAACACGTGCGCGAAAGCGCACGATGGGAGGGGATGCTGACGGCGAGAAACATTGAGCGTGCGCTTGCCAGCCGAGGCATGGCGATGCACACGCCGCGCGCAGCGCAAATCGTCCGCATGGGGCCGGATGGCCAGCCGACGCCCGGACAGTTCTCCGTCGCCCGTGCCGAACAGCGTGCGAAGACACGTATGACGGCGCAATTCAACAGAGTCCGCTGATGGAATGGCGTGATGCGCGGCGAAAGCCTCAGGTTTTGGCTTCCAGTAACCTTGCTTTTCGGGTTTTCGGCTTACACAAGTCAGAAACTGGTCCGGGCGCACGTCGATCCGAATGTCGCCTCGCTCAACTATTCGCTTAAGATTGAACTCCCCGGACGGCGCGGCTCAATTTACGATGCCTTCGGGAAGTCCTGTCCCCTCGCGAAGTCGGTGCCCGTCTGGGAATACCGTCTCGACCCCGTTTCGCTCACGAACCGCGTCGTCCGTCGGAAAGGCGAACCACCGCGTCCGCCCGAGGCAATCTGCAAGACGATTGCGACGACCCTCAAGATCGACTACCAAAAGGTTCTCAAGATGATGCGCGGCGGGAAGCGTCCGGGATGGCGCGACCAGTATCTCGCGACATCCTCCGACCCGGACGTCTACCGAACGCTTTCGGACTCAAAACTCGTGGCGGGGGTCAAGATTGAAAATCGGCAAGTCCGCCAGTATCTTCATAAGCGCAGTCTCGCCCACGTACTTGGCTCAGTGAATGCGCAGGGCGTCGGTTCGGCGGGCATCGAGCAGAAATATGACAAGTTCCTGTCGGGCGTTCCCGGCAAAGTCCTTGGCATGCGCGATGCCTTCGGACGCGAACTCTACGACAAGCGAATCGTTTCAATCGATCCGATTCCGGGGTCGGACATCTACCTGACGATCGACCACAACATCCAGTACGAGGCCGAAACCGCGCTTTCGGACGGGATGCAGGAGTTCGGCGCGGCGGCGGGGTGGTGTTTGGTCATGGATTCCCGCACGGGTGCAGTCCTGGCGCTGGCCTCCTATCCCGACTTCGACCCCATCCGCTTCGGCTCGTCTTCAGATACGGCGAAAGTCAACCGCGTCTGCAACTTCACCTATGAACCGGGTTCGGTGATGAAGGTGATTACCGCCGCCGCCGGGATTGATGCGGGTTTGGTGGAACCGGATTCGCTCTACACGACCAATCGGGATGACGAGCGCTACTACCGTCTGCCGGGTGACGGGCGGCACGTGTGGGAGCCGCGCATGACCGTTCGGGACGCAATTGTCCACTCCTCCAATATCGTCATCGGGAAGTTGGGTTCGGACTTGGGGCCGAAGCGGCTCTGGTCTTACATGAAGGCGTTCGGGTTCGGGTCGCGCACGGGAATCGAACTGCCGGGCGAGGAAACGGGCATTCTTCCCCATCATGCGAGGTGGGACCGCGTGAAGTGGTCCCGTGCACCAATCGGACAGGGCGTTGCCGTCACGGCCATCCAACTGGCATCGGCCTATCAGGCAATTGCGAACGACGGGGTGCGGATGCGACCCTACATCGTAAGGAAGGTCGTCTCGCCCAACGGGGTTGAACTGGTGCACAACGAGCCAGAGACGATTGGACGCCCCATCACGCCGACGACGGCGCGCAAGATGCGCGAGGTGATGGCGGGCGTGGCCTCGCCGAAAGGGACGGCGCGGCGGGCGGCCATTCGCGGCTATTCGGTCGCGGGAAAGACGGGAACAGCCCAGAAGGTCGTCAACCGCCGCTATTCCGACCACCTGTTCTACGCGACATTCTGCGGAATGATTCCGGCTTCCGAACCGCGAATCGTCGTTCTGGTGACGCTCGACTTCGAGGAACGACGCCGCTTCCACCAGGGCGGCAA
>CAVAHB010000093.1:0-8791 GCA_963588415.1 Faecalibacterium sp. CAG:74 | reverse complement strand
TATGACGGCAAGGAGTTCTTCCAATACGATTATGTCCGTCATACGCGAAAGCCGAACACCGCCAATCTCGCCAGTCTGTTTGACGCGGGCATCATCACGCTGGATTACGCGCTGTACGCCAAACCCAAGGGGCGTGTCCGAGACCATGGATAGCCATGGCAGGGGAAACGGCTTTCCTATGGTTTGTTGGAAAACGTGTTGTAGTCTCCCGCAGTAACTTGACATAATCGCCACTATTTCCAGCAATTGTGCGCGATATCGGTTTCGGAGGTGTCCGAACCATAGAAGAACCCATTTTCTCGGGTGGAAAAATGAGTGCGGCAAAGCCGCCGTTTGACCCCCTCAGGGAGCGCGGCGAAACCCCTCAGGGAGCGTTGGCGTACTCAATATATGGCCACGGCGTACTTAATAGATGGCCACGGCGTACTCCATATATGGGCACGGCGTTCTCCATCTATTGATTTGACTTTCTCCATATATTGAGTACGCATTCTCCATCTAGTGATTTCGATTTCCCCATAGGGTGGTACGGCGGTCGGACAGGAAGGAGTCGCCGCGACTTTCGTGGCAAGAATCGGGTCGCCGTTGAAAAACGGGTGAACACCAGAAGTGGCTCAGCCACTTGACACAACCGACGGAAAATAGTGTATACTATACGCAGACCTTACGAAAGGACTGCACGACAGATGAGGATTGGAAATGGAATTGCAATTGCGGCGGGGGTTCTGACGACCCTCGGCGGCGCGTGTTTTGCCGCGCAAAACGGTGGCTCGGCGGCACGTCCCGTGTTGCGGGTGAGTCCCATCGATTCGCATTATCTCGCCGATGCGGACGGCAAGACGTTCATACCGATTGGGTGCAACATCTGCTTTGATCGCCTGAATACGGACGGACGCGACGCGGCGAAAACGCGCGAACGCTATACGCGCTGGATGCAGGCATTCGCGGCGAACGGCGGCAACTTCATGCGCGTCTGGCTCGGGCATCCCTCGACGGAAATCATGCCTGCGAAGCCGGGTGCATTCGATCCCGAGGGGGAAAAGACGCTCCGCCACATCGTGCGTCTCGCGGAGGAACTGGGCATCAAGCTGAAGTTCACGCTCGAAAGTTTCCGCCGCACGATTCCCGACGCGAACGCGGAAGACCCCGGTCGCATCGACATCTTCACGCGCCCGCTCTACGCGCCGTTCGCGAAGACGATGGACGAGTTCTTCCGCAGCGAGGCGTGCGCCGCCATCTATCTTCAGAAGGTTGACCGCCTGAAGGCGATGGGCTTCGGCGATTCGACTGCCGTTGCGGCGTGGGAGCTCTGGAACGAAATCGACGCGGTATGGCCGAAGGAAGGCGACTACACGCACAAGACGTGGAAGGCGGCAATCGACCCTTGGACGCGGCGGATGCTGCGCGAACTGAAGGTGCGGTTCCCCCGTCAGCTCGCCTTGCAGAGCCTCGGCAGTTTCTCGCCGCCGGGCGCGTTCAAGACCTACGACTGGCTGGCGGGACTTCCCAACAACGACATCCTGCAGGCGCACCGCTACTTCGACCCCGGCGGGCATCTCGACATCTGCCACGCCGAGATGGACGCGCTCGCGGCGGACGCGATCCGCGAAATGCGCGACCGCGCACCCGACCGCCCGGTGATGCTGGCGGAGACCGGCGCGGTGATGGCGAATCATGCCGGGTCGAGCGAACGGTATGCGGCGGACGTGCGCGGCACGATCCTGCACGACGCGCTCTTCGCGCCGTTCTTCGCCGGCTCGTGCGCGTCGGGCCAGCCGTGGCACTGGGACCACCAGTATATCGACGGCAAGAACCTCTGGGGACAGTTCGTGCAGTTCAGGAAGGCAATCGCCGGCATCGACCCGGCGGTGGAGCATTTCCGTCCGTTCCGCTTCGAGAACCACCGCCTCCGGTTCTGGGGCCTGCGCGGAACGAACAAGACCCTGCTCTGGTTGCGCGCGAAGAACGGCGACTTCAACGTCGTCACCCGCGCCGAGTCGGAGGAATGGCTCAATGACATTCCGAGGAACTTCTCGGTCTACGACCCGTGGAACGACGTCACGACGGTCGTGACGGACGGACGCATCCCCGAGTTCCGCCGCGACGTCGTCGTCACCTTCGCAACGGAGGACTATTGCCGCTGAGGAACGCGGAAACGGCGTGATTGTGCCATAACATGAGTATAGAAATCTGAGGATTTTACCGAACAACAACATCAACAAACGCAAACGAAGGAGATGAAACAATGAACAGAATCAATTCACGACTGCTGGCGGCTACCGTCGGCACGTTGACGTGCGGAGGCCTCTTCGCCGACGCATTTCCGCTCACCCCAGCCGAGGCGACGAATCCGCTCGTCGTTGACGTCTCCTCCGAGACGACGCTCGCGGACTGGCTCTCCGCCCAGGGGGGGGGGGGGTATATCGCAGCATGACGCGCTCGTCAAGCGCGGCGCGGGAACGCTTGTCGTCACTGCTGAACTGGCCGACTTCGGTGGAACGATTGTGATTGAGGCGGGTTCGCTTTCGGCGCGGGCGACGGGTGCGCTCGGCACGGCGGCGGGCGCGACTTACGTCAAGGACGGCGCGACGCTGGAAATCGCCGACGGCGACGGCGGCACGCCCGACCTCTCGTCCGAGACGCTCGTCCTCGCGGGCGCAGGCATCGACGGCAAGGGCGCGGTCTGGCGCGCCGCCGTCACGGACAACGGCAAGGCCTTCGGTCCGATCGTTCTCGCGGCGGACGCGACGGTCGCCAGCGCGTCAGGCCCGAAATACGTGTCGGCCCTCGCGCTCAACGGCCACGACCTGACGTTCGCCGGCCCGTCGGTGACGACGATGAACGGCGACGCGACGGGCCCCGGGCGCATCGTCCAGTCGCAGGGCTACCTCGCCTTCGGCAAGGGCAAGCTGGCGGCGGGCGAGACGGCCGGCTCGATTCTCTTCAGGAAGGGCGCGGGCTGGGCGACCGGCACGTTCTGGGAGTATTCGAACGCACGCGAGTGGCCGCTCGTCTTCGAGGACGGCGCGGAAATCTACCACCGCGACGCGCAGAACGCCACGCCGAGGACGGAACACTACTGGAACGGTCCCGTCACGGTCGAAGGCGCCCTGAACTGCTGGAAGTACGGCTCAGGCCCGGCCCTCTACACCTTTAACGGGCCGGTCGGCGGCACGGGGACGTTCAATGTCGGCGAGGGGTTCACGCTTGCGCTTGCCGCGACGTCCGGCGGCACGCAGGGCGCGTCCGTCACGAAGATCGGCGCCGGCGACCTCATCTACGCCTCGACGGCTGGCGCGACGAGCCTTTCCCTCCAGAAGGGCGGCGTCACCCTGCAGCCGGTGGTGACCGGCCGGACGGGCGAGCCCGGCATCACCGAGACCTACGTCGAGGGACTCGGCGACCTGTGCAATTCCGTCGAGAAGTATCCCGTCGGCACGGTGACGAACGGCGTCTTCTCGAACGCGCGCTACGCCTCGTATGTCAACAGCGTCTTCAATGGGATGGTCGGGAAGAAGGAGCAGACGACGTGGATTTACGACGGCTACCTGTGGGTGCCGGACGCGAACGGCGGCGAAGACGTGACGTGGACGTGGCTCGCGGGCGTCCAGACGGCGATGTCCGTCTACGTGGACGGAACGCGCATCATCGACACGCCGACGGAAGCCGTCTACAACGAGGCGATCAACGTGAACACGGCGTGCAAGGAGGTCATGAAGAACGTCGCGCTGGCGCCGGGTCGGCATCACCTGCAGGTGCGCTGCTACACGTGGAACGGCTGGTGCGGCGGCTACCTCTGGAACAATACCGCGGCCCTCTCCCTGACGTCGATGGGACTCATGGTCGCGACGAACAACCTGATGACGACGGTGCAGGGCGACTACATGCTGCTGACGGATCCGGGCGACGGGTCGCTCCTGACGGCGACGCCCGAACGGTCGGTCGACATCCTGTCGTTCGCGGCGTTCGATCGGGTCACGTGCGCCGCCGGCACGACGCTGACCATTGCGGACGAATACGCGCTCAAGAACCTGACGGGCTTCCCGACGGTCGCGGGCGGCGACCTCACGCTGACGGAAGCGTATGTCATCGACGGACAGGCCGAACCAAGCAAACTTACGGTTGCGGGGACGCTGACGTTCGGCGAAGGGGCCGAGATTTCCGTCACGGACGCGGCGGCATTCAAGAAGAAACGCGCCACCTACGTCGACAACTACGTGCTGATCGAGGCGGCGGAAATCAAGGGCGAGCCGAAGGCTTCCGCCGCACTCGCGGAAATCGGCTGGAAGGTCGTGCTGAACGCTGCGAAGACGCAGGTGCTTCTCGTACGTGCCGGCGGCTTTGCAATCATCATCCGCTGACGAAAGAGAAGGAGAAGTAAGCGACATGAAAAACGGCATGATGGCAGTTGCGGGGTTGGTTCTTGCCGCGTTGACGGCGACGGCGGCGGTGTCCGACGGCGCGGCGTGGTATGCGGACGAAGGTTCGGTCTACTATCCGACAGCGGGCGTCGTGGGCCGGTCGGCGGGCACGGTCGAGGTGACGATTGTTCCGGCGCAGGATCTGAAGGACGACCCCGGCGGCTGGCCGTTCGCGTTCCTCTCGCTCGGCAAGGAGAAACGCGACGACCGAAGGACTATTCTCGGAATCTACTATCCGACGCGCATGAACTTCGCGGACAGGCCCGGCATCACGGCTCTCGGTCGGACGGAAGCCGGCGCGGCGACCGGCGTTGACACGCAGCCCGACGTCAAGGCCGGCGAGCGCGTCAACTACGCCGTCACGTGGGGGCCGTCGGGCGAGTTCCGGCTCTACCGCGACGGACGCCTCATTTCGGCGCGTCCGTTCAAGAGTCCGCTCTTCGAGCTTTCGCCCTATCTGGAGGTCTGTAACCGGTCGCCGCTCTTCGCCGAGAAGATCCGCGTCTGCGACCGCGAACTTGCCGCGAACGAACTCGCGGCGGATTCGTCGGTGGCGTTCGGGGTCGTTTGCGGCGCGACGCTCGTCGCGAACGATCTGGACGCGCCGCAGTTCATCCCGAGCGCCGCGCTTGCCGCAAAGCCCATCGTCATGCCGTTCGCGCCGTTCGCGCAGCGCGTCGTTCGCGAGGGCGAACCGATTCGCGTGGACTTCGCCGTCGCCAACGCCGGCGCGGCGACGGCGGTGCACGGCGAGATGACGCTCGGCGGGAGGAAGTTCCCCGTCGCGTTCGACGTGCCGTCCGGCGCGGCGGGTCGGAAGTTCTCAATCACGCTTCCGCCGCAGAAGGCGGGCTATCACGCGGCCGAGGCGTTCGGCTGTTCGTTTCGCGTCTCGGTTCTGCCGAGGCCGATTTCGGAGTCGGGTGCGCTCGCCGACTACCTCGGCATCTCCTTCATCCCCGACGCCGCGCTCGTCTCGGCGTGCGGCATCCGCTGGGAACGGCTTTGGAACGAGCACGAGCTCCTCTGGTATCAGGTTGAGCCGCAGCGCGGCAAATGGGACTTCCGCAGCGCCGACCGTGCGATTGACGGCGCGGTGAACCGGGGCATCCGTCTGCTCGCTACGCTCGGCTACGGTCCGGCTTGGGCGGTCGAGGAGCCGACGATCACGCCGGAGAACGAGAAGATGTTCTCGACCTCGGTCGGCACCTACAAGCCGAAGGATCTCGCGGCGTGGGACAACTACGTGCAGACCGTCGCCACGCGCTATCGCGACAAGATCGACCACTGGGAAATCTGGAACGAAGTGGACTGGATGCCGCCGATACGGGCGGCGAGTTTCACGGGCACGCCGGCGGACTACCTCGAGCTGCTCAAACGCGCACACGGGAAACTCAAGGCGGTCGATCCGTCGAACACGGTCGTTGTCTCGGGCTTCGGGACGGGCGCCAGTCCGACGGCGCACATCTACGCCGACCTCTGCAAGATGGGCGCGACGGACTACTGCGACGTCTGGAACATGCACGCCTACATGATCCGGAGCAAGGCCGCCGAATATCGCGACGTGCCGCGCCGCTACAAGCCGGGAATGCCCGTCTGGCAGACCGAGTTCATGTGGCACGTCCTCTCCGACCCCGTGCGCCGCGCCTATCTCGGCCCCGCAATCCACAACTGGTTTCTCGAGGAGGGCTACGCGAAGTTCTTCGAGTTCGGCATCGGCTACCTGACTGACCGCCACACGCATTCGCTGGAGGCCCCGATGCATACGGTCGCCGTGCATCAGTCCTACCTGTCGGGTTGCGACAGGTTTCTCGGCCGGCTTCCCGATGCCCCGGCGGCGGACTTCGACATCGCCCACGCCTTCCGCCGCACCGACGGGACGTATCTCGCGATGGTCGGCTCGTCCGCCGGCAAGTATGAGATCCGCCTCTCGGAAACGCCGCTGGAGGTGCGCGACATGTACGGTGCGCCCGTCGCGCCGGCGGCGAACGGGAAACTCGTGCTGGATGGGGCGTTCCTGTATGCGGTGACGCGCAAGCCGCCGAAGGTCGCGGACTTCTCCGTCGTCGGCACGAACCAGCTCGTCCCGAACGCCGGCTTCGAGGATCTGATGGGCGACGACCTGGACGGCATCGACAAGTGCCGCTTCGAGGGCTGGCAGATTCGGACGCAGCGCGATCCGCAGGGATTCGTCGGCGTGACGAACGCGGCGATTTCCGGCCGCTACTCGGCGCGGCTCGTCGCGTCCGCGGCGGACAAGTCCGTCTACCTCTTCCAGCCCATTCGACTGCCGGGGGCCGGCGCCTACCGCATGACGGCGAAGGCGCGGGTTGTCACGGGTAAGCCGAAGGCGTTTCTGCGGCTCTTCGAGCAGAAGCAGACGGGACGGCTCTGGAATCGCGACATTCCTTTGGCGGGGAAGACGGGGACTGACGGCGTGATCGACCTGCACTTCAACGTGACGGTTGATTCGGAGCCAGACGTCTCGGTTGCGGCGATTGTTGGCATCGACGGGCCGGGTGAAGTCGTCATCGACGACGTGCGGCTCACGCCCTGCGAGCCAGTTGCCTTCGATGAAGATGACGCGGTGCTGACGGTTCTGCCCAAGGCGGAAACCGACCTCCGGCGCGGTGCGGACGAACGGATTGACCTGAGCGCGGCATCTCCGCTCGGTACGGGCGTGAAGTATTTCGGCGGCGTGCCCTACCGCCTGACGGAAGGCTGGCTCGTGGCGGCGGGCGACGGTTGGCGTGGCGCGAAGACCCAGGCCGAGATCGCACTCCCCGGCATCCGTGTTTCCGAAATCCGTACGCTCGGCGGCGTGATGTTCCAGGCGGCGGACTGCACGACGGCGGCCGAAATCGAACTCGTCTACGACGACGGCACGACGGCGCGTCTGCCGTTCGTCTGCGGGCGCGACGTGCGGGACTGGTTTCTCGTCGGGCATCCCGAGGCGAAGCCGTCCGTAAAGTGGGAAGCCCCGGGTTCGGGACTGGAATACGGCCTCTTCAACGGCGTTCTGCGCAACCCACATCCGGCGAAGCCGCTGACGGCACTTCGCCTCGTCTCGTGCGGCACGGGCATCACGGCCCTGAAGGCGCTGACGCTCCGCAGGGCGCAGGGTAAGGATCTCGTCGGCGAAGTCGGCGTGGCGATGCGCTATGACGACAACCACAAGGTCGCCGAATGGAAGGCACTTGCAAAGCAGTTCGAGGATCGGGGGCTTCGGATGGCTCTTGCTGTCATCCCAAATTCACGGCACTGGATGACGCCTGAACACTGGAAGACGCTCAAGGAACTCGCGGATCGCGGACACGAGATTATGGACCACACCCCGCAGCACGCACTCTATCGTCTCGACTATGAGACGAAGGAGGAATACGAGGTGGCCAAGGCGAAGAAATATCCGTTTGTTGTTGATTGTAACGACGGCAGCATGCGCCTCTACTGTCTCGGAAAGGTCGATTTGGAACATCCACTGAACAGGTGGTTTCGCGCCTCGGCCAAGGGCAGGGACAACGACTGTATTCTCACGGTCACGGATGCGAAGGACAGGGATCTCGTCAAGTGGACGAACAAGATCTGGATTCCGTCGCTGAAGAAATTCTTCGGCGTCGCCAAGGAGGGCGACCGCCTGATTCTGCGCGACTTCTGGTGCCGTGGCGTCGAGTTGAACGTGACGGACGAGGAGATGCTGCTCGTTTCCGACAGGGCGTTCGAGATGCCGGACGAGCTGTTGCGTCTGCAGACGGAGCGTTCGCGCAAGGCGTTCGTCGATCACGGTCTGCCGCCGCCGCGCACGTGGTGTCAGCCGGGCGGATGGGAGCCGTTCGTCCCGGCGACGAACGTGGCGCGCATCTGCGGGGGCGAGTTTGACTACAACGGCGGCACGGCGTCGGGTAGCGCGAAGCGCACGTTCGCCTATGGTGATCCGAACGGGGCGATCACGCGCTTCGCCATCAGCCCGTGCTGGACGTACTTCGACGACGGCTCGTCGCTCGAGCAGGTCGTGAAGGCCGTCCGCGACGTAATGGACGACGGGCGTGTCGCGGAGATCCTGAGCCACATGAGCCACAAGCGCACGGGCGGCTGGGAGAACTGGCTGAAGTTGAACGGCGAGTTCCTCGACTGGCTGAAGCGCGAGGGGATTCCCGTGCGAACGCCGTCGGAATGGTCGGATATCGTCTACGGAAAGATGCAGTCGGCAAAAGGAAAAGAGGTAAAATGAACATCGGGAAAATCGTTGGCATTGGGGCGTTTCTGGCGGCGGGGACGCTGTCGGGCGGAGTGATCGATGCAGCCGCGCCGCAGTCCGTCTCGGTCGAGACTGACAGTGCGAGCGTCGAACTGACGCAGGGGGACGGGGCGTG
>CAVAHB010000092.1:0-2666 GCA_963588415.1 Faecalibacterium sp. CAG:74 | reverse complement strand
TACGCGGCGAATCCGCCCTCCGGCTCGGTCGCGAGATAGGTGACGGGATAGGAGGCTGCGTCCGTTCCGCCCGAGAGGTCGATGACGCAATACGTCGCCTTCTCGTAGGTAATCTCCAAAAACGCATCCTCGAACGACTCCACGCCGTCCTTCGCCAGGTTCCAGTAGATGCGGTGTTTGCCCGCCTTTGTGCTCGTGTCGCCGAACAGCGTCTTCGCCGTGTAGCGGTCTGGGTCTCCTCGCCAGTTGTGGAGAGTCACGGCAGGAGCAAACGCCTCCACGCCGTCCAACACGTTCTCGATGGTGTAGTCGATCGCGAGACCAAACGGCTCGATCTTCTGCACGGTGAGCCCGCTGATCGTCAGCGGCGGCAGGTTGAAGTTGTAGGTGACGGACATCACCGCGTCGCCCGCGATATGCTCAATCGTGTGCGCCCCGTTCACCGTCGGACGGTAGGCGATGCTGTCCGCCGTCGCCGACGCATCGCCAAATGCCTCGCCGTCGACCTTGAGGGTCGCCACCCCGCCTTCCGCCGGGCAGTAGTCAAGCGTCACCGTGTCGCCCACCGTCGAGCCGTCCGTGATGACAGACGCCGAGACGTCCTTGACCTCGTAGACGTTCGAGATCTTCTTCGTCGCGTCGATGGCGGACGTCTCGCACAACCGCACCGCAACCGTCGTGCTTTCAAGCGACTCGATGCCGTCCTTCGCCATGTTCCAGTAGACGCGGTATTTGCCATCGCCCACCGACTGCGGCGCGGTCAGCGTTGTCGCCTGGTAAACAGTCGAGCCGTTCGATGCCATCGCCGTGACAACGGGTGTGTAGATCACCGTCGCGCCTTCCATCGTCTCATACGCGTAGTCAATTGCAAGACCAAACGGCGCAACCTCCGAGACCTCAACCGCCGTAATCACTGGCGCGCGCTCCGCCGCGTAATAGTTGACCGTAAAGGTGCTGCCGTCAATCGTATACGCAATCGTGTTCCACCCCACCTTGTTCGGTAGCCACGCATACGAGCCGCTGGATGAATCGACCTCTTCGCCATTCACTTCAATTGAAACTTCCGCGCCTTCGATTTGGTTGCAATCAATCGTCACCGTGTCGCTGATCTTACTCCATGCCGTCAGAATGTTTGCGGAAACGCCATCCTTCGTCACAGGATCAACCGTCGCGGCGGGAACGGTTCTTGCGAGGCGAAAACTGTAGAACCAATAGGCGCCCTCTTTCATGCAACCCCGAGTGGACGAGGTGCAATTATCTGCACCATCGAGGAAACTGCCGCCGCGAGAACACCGTCGCCATCCCCAGGACGAGCCCAAGGGGTCTGTGCCATAGGCAAGCGTGTCATTGTGCCAGTCCAAGCACCACTCCCACACACTGCCATGCATATCGTAAAGACCCCAGGCATTGGGTTCCTTCCCCCCGACGTCGTGGTGACCGACTCCGGAGTTGCCCGTATACCATCCCGCATTTTTGAGATCGTCTTCCGTGTCGCCAAGGTTGTATTTCGTCGTCGTCCCGGCACGGCAGGCGTATTCCCATTGCGCCTCCGTCGGAAGGTCAAAATTCAGACCTGTCCGCGCACGGAGTTTACCAAGGAAGGATGTCTCATCCACCGCATTCGATTCGGGCCACTTCGCACCATTCGACAAACCGCGAATGCCGCCGTAGCTAGTGCTATTGGCGGGACATATCGTTCCGTCCGTACCACCCATCACAAGGCGCCACTGTCTCTCCGTCGTCACGAAGATCGCCATGTAGAACGGTTGCGTCAGCGTCACGCGATGCGTTTCGTCCGTCTGATCCTCACCCATGATGAACGAACCCGCTTCGATTCGCCTAAGGACAAGCTTCGTCGTCTTGTATTCCTCCGTGTTGAAGCCGCCCTCAGGCTCGGCATCCAAGAACTCCAGCGGATAAGATTCCGCCTCCGAACCCGCCGAAAGGTCGATGACGCAGAACTTCTTGCCGTCATCCTCAACCGTCGTCGGCTCGTCAATCAGCGGATAGTTTTTCTTCTTGTAGGTGACGCTCAACGTCGCGTCCTCGAACGACTCGACGCCATCGAACGCCATGTTCCAGTAGATGCGGTGTTTGCCCTCTGCCACGCTCGTGTCGCCGAGGAGCGTCATCGCTATGTAGGTTTTCGCGCCGACCGTCAGCGTCACGTCGGGGACATACTCCGCCGCGTCCGAAGCGACGTCGGAGAGCGTGTAGTCGATCGCCAAGCCGAACGGCTCGACGGGCGTCACCGTGACGTCGCTGATCGTCAGCGGCGCGGCGGCGAACAGCGAGATGCCCGTCCACACGGACAGCACCAGGAGTCCTAACTTCTTTATTGCGTTCATGTTCCGTTTTCTTTTGCTCCGCGCCACCACCTTTGCCAAAGGCACAGCCGCCGGGCGCGGAAAAAGGAGCGGCGTGCCTTCACTTTGATGTTCTACTGGGGGCACGACCAAGCGCCTTATGGAAAACACGGAATAGAAGACACGCCGCGTGGAATGAACCACGTAGCGCATCTCACATACTCAGCTCTCCATGAAGATTGGTCGATTTTCCAGTAAAGCCAAATACGCAAGACTGCGTACGCCTCGCGAGCCTCGGATGGGTCTCCGCGAGTCCTTCTCCTTCAGGCGCATCAGCCGCCCGTCGTCAAAGGTTTCGCC
>CAVAHB010000091.1:0-11594 GCA_963588415.1 Faecalibacterium sp. CAG:74 | reverse complement strand
TTGGCCGTGTTGAGTTGTAGAAAGGTAGAGGGAGGCGGGGCGGGGTTTCTACCACAGAACACACAGAAGCCGCTTCGCGGCACACTGAACACACTGAAAGTCGGCTTGACTTCCCTCCGATGGCAAATTCAGTGTATTCTGTGCCGGCCGAAGGCCGTTCAGTGTGTTCAGTGGTAAAATCCGCGCCGCAACCGCGTTTGTGATGCCCGTGCTGAAGCCGCCGCGCCGCCGCTCTATATAATCTATATAAGGTGTACGGGAAAGCCGCCGTTTGCCTCCTCGGGGAGCGCGGCGAACCCCCTCAGGGAGCGTTGGAGTTCTCCATATATGGGCTCGGCGGTCGGACAGGAAGGGTTCGCCGCGCCGACCGCCCACCGCCGGAGATTCTACCGAAAGGAACGCGGCAAGACGCAAAGTGGCGGAAATGACCCAGATGGGTGCCCTTGCCAGTTTTTGGGAAATAGTGTATAATTTACGCCGCTAACACCAACTGTGCAGACCAATCACGGACTGTGCGAAAAAAGGGCAAAAAGACTATGAAATTCGAACAATGGAACGGTTTTGAAGGCGGCCGCTGGGAATCGGAAATCGATATCCCCGAATTCATCCGCCTGAACTACACCCCCTACGACGGCGACGCTTCGTTCCTCGCCGGTCCGACGGAGGCGACTGACAAGCTTTGGGGCGAACTCCAGAAACTCCAGAAGGAGGAACACGCCAAGGGCGGCGTGCTGGATATGGATACGGACGTCGTCTCGGGCATCACCTCGCACAAACCGGGCTACCTCGACAAGGATCTCGAGCAGGTCGTCGGTCTCCAGACCGACAAGCCCCTCAAGCGCGCCTTCATGCCCTTCGGCGGCATCAAGATGGCCGAGGAGGCCTGCGCACAATACGGCTACAAGCCGAACGCCGAACTCCACAAGATCTTCACGGAGTACCACAAGACCCACAACCAGGGCGTGTTCGATGCGTACACCCCTGAAATCCGCGCCGCCCGCAAGGCCCACATCATCACCGGCCTGCCCGACACCTACGGCCGCGGCCGCATCGTCGGCGACTACCGCCGCGTCGCGCTCTACGGCATCGACTACATCATCGCCCAGAAGAAGGACGACTTCGCGAACATCGGCGACGGCACGATGACCGACGACGTAATCCGTCTGCGCGAGGAAGTCGCCGACCAGATCAAGGCCCTCAACCAGATGAAGGTCATGGCCGCCTCCTACGGCTTCGACATCTCGAAGCCCGCCGCCAACGCGAAGGAAGCGTTCCAGTGGCTCTACTTCGGCTACCTCGCCGCGATCAAGACCCAGAACGGCGCGGCAATGTCCGTCGGCCGCATCTCGACCTTCCTCGACGTCTACATCGAACGCGACATCAAGAACGGCACGCTCACCGAACAGCAGGCGCAGGAACTCGTCGACCACATGGTCATGAAGTTCCGCATGGTCAAGTTCGCGCGTATCGAGAGCTACAACCAGCTCTTCTCGGGCGACCCCGTCTGGGCGACGCTCGAAGTCGCGGGCATGGGCATCGACGGCCGCTCGATGGTGACGAAGAACGACTTCCGCTTCCTGCACACCCTTGAGAACATGGGTCCCTCCCCCGAGCCGAACCTCACGGTTCTCTACACGAAGCGTCTGCCGAAGGCGTTCCGCAAATACGCGGCGCTCATCTCGGTGAAGACCTCGTCGATTCAGTACGAGAACGACGACGTGATGCGTCCGATCTGGGGCGACGACTACTCAATCTGCTGCTGCGTGTCGGCCACCCAGACCGGCAAGGAAATGCAGTTCTTCGGTGCGCGCGCCAACCTCGCCAAGGCCCTTCTCTACGCCATCAACGGCGGCAAGGACGAGGGCGACGGCCTTACGCCCTACGTGCAGGTCGGCCCGGAGATCCCCGTCTACACGGGCGAGTATCTCGACTACAAGCAGATCATGCACAACTACGACATCATGCTCGAGTGGCTCGCAGGTCTCTACGTCAACGTGCTGAACCTGATTCACTACATGCATGACAAGTATTACTACGAGGCGGCCGAACTCGCGCTCATCGACACCGACGTGCGCCGTACGTTCGCAACGGGCATTGCGGGCTTCTCGCACTGCGTCGATTCCATCTCGGCGATGAAGTATGCGAAGGTCAAGGTCATCCGCGACGAAAAGGGTCTCGCCCGCGACTTCGTGGTCGAAGGCGACTTCCCGAAGTACGGCAACGACGACGACCGCGCCGACCAGATTGGCGTCGAACTGCTCAAGACCTTCATCAAGAAGATCAAGCGCCACCACACCTACCGGAACGCGGAGCCGACGACCTCGATCCTCACGATCACGTCGAACGTCGTGTACGGCAAGGCCACGGGCGCGCTTCCCGACGGCCGGCCGGCCAAGACCCCGTTCGCACCGGGCGCGAACCCGTCCTACGGCGCCGAGCAGAACGGCCTCATCGCCTCGCTCAACTCGGTCGCGAAGATCCCGTATAAGCACGCGCTCGACGGCATCTCGAACACGCAGACGATGAATCCGGGAGCCCTCGGCTCGACGGACGACGAGCGTGCCGAGAACCTCGTCACTGTGATGGACGGCTACTTCGCCAAGGGTGCGCACCACCTGAACGTGAACGTGTTCGGGGTCGAGAAACTGCGCGACTGCCAGGCGCATCCGGAGAAGCCGGAATACGCCCAGTTCACGATTCGCGTCTCGGGCTACGCCGTCAAGTTCATCAACCTGACCAAGGAACAGCAGGACGACGTGATTGCGCGTACCTGCCACGACCGCCTGTAATCGGGCGCGACGACAAGATGGCAAAGGGAATCATTCATTCCTACGAAACGTTCGGGGCCGCTGACGGCCCCGGCGTTCGTTTTATCGTCTTCCTGCACGGTTGCCCCTTCCGCTGCGCCTACTGCCACAACCCCGATACCTGGGCCGGCCGCGAGTGGACCGAGGCGACCGCCGACGAGGTGCTCGCCCGGGCCTTTCGCTACCGCGAATACTGGGGCGACAGGGGCGGCGTCACCGTCTCCGGCGGCGAACCCCTTCTGCAGCCCGCGTTCGTGACGGAACTCTTCGAGAAGACGAAGGCGAAAGGCGCAACGACCTGCCTCGATACGGCGGCGGGGCCTTTCACGCGCGAAGGCGAAAAAGGCGCGGCGTTCGCACGGCTTTTTGCCGCGACGGATACCATCCTGCTCGACATCAAGCATATCGACGAGGCGAAGCACCGCGAACTGACGGGGGCTTCAAACGCAAGCGTGCTCGACTGCGCCCGCTATCTCAACGAGATTGGCAAGACCGTCTGGCTGCGGCACGTGCTCGTACCGGGCATTACGGACGACACGGACGCGCTCCAACGGCTTGCGGACTTCGTCAATCCGATGGAAAACATCGTCCGCGTTGACATTCTGCCCTACCACACGCTTGGCGTGGCGAAATGGCACGCGCTCAAGATCCCCTACCGGCTTGAGAACGTGAAGCCGCCGACGGCCGAATCAGTCGCCAAGGCTCGCGCCTATTTCACCCGCGCCGCGTCATAAAAAGGTTATCTGCCGGTTCTCCTCGCCGTCGAGATGCGCGAACACGACGTGCCGCGCAGTCGGGGGAATCAGACCGCCGGCGCGTTCGGGCCACTCGACGACGAGTATCGCACCACGGGCGAGGTAGTCTTCCCAGCCGATGGCCTCGACGTCTTCCTCTCCCTTCAGGCGGTAGAGATCCATGTGCACCAGAAGGCATCCGTCGCCCGCGTGCTCCTGAACGATGCAGAACGTCGGCGAAGTGACGCGCCCCTTCACCTTCAGCGCGGCGGCAAGTCCCTGCGTGAAGGTCGTCTTCCCCGCGCCAAGTTCCCCTTCCAGACAGACGACGTCGCCCGGCTTGAGCGTCGCGGCAAACTGGTTCGCAAGATTCCACGTCTCCTCGACGGAGTGAACTTCGTATGCGCCCTTCATTTCAGCAGTCCTTCCCTTTCAAGTTCAGCAAAGAAGTCCCGCACGTATTCGGGATAGAACGCCGATGCGTGCGGCAGACGCACGAGATTCGGCACGTCGCCCGCGATTCGCCGCGCCGCCGTCAGCGGCTCGTCCTTGAAGACATCCAGCAGCGCCCCGGCGAGCCGCCCCGACGCAAGAGCCTTCTCAAGCGATTCCTCGTCAATCGCATTGCCGCGCCCGACGTTGACGACCACACACCGGCGCGGCAGCTTGGCAATCAGTCTGGCATCGACGAGGTTGTCCGTTCCCGTGTCGCCCGGCAGGGCCGCAATCAGCCAGTCCGCCGTGCGGGCCGCCGCCGCGAGGTCGCCGACGTTCCGACGGCGGATGCCCGTCACGCGAACGCCCAGAGCCTCCAGTTTCGCGCCGATGGTGCGCCCGATGCGCCCGTAGCCGAGGATGACGGCATGCGTTCCCGAAAGGCGGTAGCTCGTGGCCGAAAGTTCGACGCGCGGCCAGACCTTCGGACTTCGCATCGCCGCGACGACGCCTCGACACCACGCCAGCATCAGGCCGACAACCGTTTCGGCAATGGCCTCGCCGTGGAAGCCGCCGAAGTGTATCGCCACTCCTTCCGGGCCTTCCTTCGGCAAAAGTTCCTGCCCGGCGGCGGGCGTCGCCAACACGCGCAGGTTCTTCGCCCGCACGAACCAAGCCGCGTCAAAGTTCCAGACGAACGCATGCGTGGCCGAAGGCAAGGCCTTCAGAAACGCCGCTTCGCTCTTCGCCCAAATGACGCGACTTCCAGCGGAAACCGTCGCCTTCAGCGCGGCAACGTCCTTCGCCTGGGCGCGAAAGCACTTCTCCGGCCACTCAAGCCACACGAGATAGACGTTCTTCCTCATTCGTCCAACTTGCCCCTGTAGGTCACGCGACGGACTTTGCCAATCGCCGTCCGCTCCAGCGGTTCGCGGTAGACGACGACCTTGCGGGCGCGCTTGTAGTCCGCAAGGTCGGACATCGCCTCCTGAACGCGCTTGACCGTGGTCTTCTCCATCTCCGCCCAGTCGGGCGTTTTCCCGCCGTTCCGCGCCGCGAACCAGTCCTCGTCCGGATGGATGATCGCCCCCACGCGCTCGCCGGGAATGCCGCCCTGCGTGTAGCCGACGACGATGACGTCCTTCACGCACGGGTCTTTCGCGATGGCAATCTCGACTTCCTCCGGGTAGATGTTCTTGCCCTCCCGGTTCACGATGAGCGCCTTCTTGCGTCCGCGAATCGTGATCAGCCCCTCCTCGTCGATGGACGCGAGGTCGCCCGTCGCCAGCCACTCACCGTCGAAGACCTCCCGCGTCGCCTTTTCGTTGTGGAAGTAACCCTTCATCACGTTCGGGCCCTTCACCTGGAGTTCCCCGACGCCCGCCTCGTTCACGTCCACGAGACGAACCGAAACCCCGGCGCACGGCTTGCCGATCGTCCCGATCTTCTTGCAGGTCGAACTCGTCACCGAGACAATCGGCGCACATTCCGTCAGCCCGTAGCCCTCGACGAAGTTGACGTGAAGTTTGCGGAAGCATTCCAGCACGTGGCGCGGACACGGTGCGCCGCCCGTCACCATATAGCGAAGCCGTCCGCCAAGTTTCAAGAGCACCATGTGCATCACGGGCCCGCGCAGGCCAATCGCCATCAGGAAGCGGGCGAGTTTCGACTCGTGCAAACCGTCCTGAATCTTATCGTAGAGTTTCTCCGCGAGAAGCGGCACGGCGCAGATGACGGACGGTTTCAGAAGCCGGATGTCGCGCCCGACCGTGCGCAGGGATTCGACGAACAGCATCGACGCGCAGGGAATCATCGAGGCGATGAAGTTCGCCGTGAAACTGAATGCGTGGAAAAGCGGCAGGACGACAAGGAAGCTGTCGTCGCCGTCCAAGTCCGCGCCAAACGTCCGAATGCCGCCCTCGGCATCGGTGCAGAAGTTGCGATGAGTGAGCATCGCGCCCTTCGGCCGACCCGTCGTGCCGGACGTGTAGATGATCGAGGCGACGTCCTCCTCGCGGGCGATATGGGCATCGTACCACGCGCCGCCCCCCGAAATGCGCAGATGGTCATAGCCGACGACGGGAACGTCGCCGATCTTCCGACCCTCGAAGATGACGCCGTCCACGACGACGATGCCGCGCAACTTCGGCAGTTTCGGCACGAGATTCATCATCATCCGCAGATGCGCCGCGTCGGTCGTAATCACCGTCACTTCCGCATCCCTGAGGATGAACTCGACTTCGCCGTCGTGCAGTTTCGGGTCCATCGGGACGACGGCAAGCCCCGCGCCCGCCTGCGCCTGATAGCACTCGAGCCAGGCCGGGGAGTTCCCCAGGATGAGTGCGACGTTGTCCTTTTCGGGAATCAGGCCGAATCGCGTTCCATAGCCTTCGGCGAGGTCGCGCACGCGGGCCAGGAACTCACGCCACGTGCGGCTCTTCCAGACCTTTCCCTCGCACCACCGAAGGGCAATCCGTTCGGGTTGTTCAAGCGCATTCTTCTCCAAAAGTCCTCGAATGGTCATCTTCAAATCCTTTACTTTGTCTTTGCGGCATTGTCGAGAGCCGACGGGGGCGTTCCGTGGTAGAACTCGTAGGCGTAGCGGTTGGCGTTCGGATGATACTCCCCCTTCCGCCCTTCCATCTTGTCAGAAAAGAGCGTGCACCCGACCAGCGCCGCCGTGCAGACGAACGCCGAAATCCCAGCAATCGGCATAGCGAAACGCCCGAACCGCCGCACCGCATCTGGCCGAAGCGCCATCCACGCGGCGAAAAGCGGAATCATCGGGAAGAGATAATAAAGGAGGACGCGGCTCGTCAGACACCAGAATCCGACGATCGTCAGGAGGGAAATCAGTTCAAACGACCGCCAGTTCGTCCATCCCGCCACCCAGCGCGGCAAATTGCGCCAGCCGCCGACCCTGTAATCCGTGCGGCGGAAGGAGGGCAAGAGCAAGACCCACGGCAATGTCGAGACGAACGCCCAGAGAACCGAAACGCCACGAAAGGCCTCGCGCCCCGCGCCATACCTGTCGCCGTAGTCGTGCACGAGAAAGCGAAGGAAGTTCTCGTTGTAGAAGAAATACCACACGCTGCCCGGATTGCGCCGCTCGACCAGCACGAACCACGGCACGGCAATCGCCAGAAAGACGGGCGCGGCAATCAGCCACTTCGCCGAGAAGACGCACTTCCACCGGCGGTTCGCGGCAGCATCGACGAGAACGGGCAGACCGAACATCACGAGTGCGACGGGTCCCTTCACAATCATCCCCGCGCCCAAGAGCGCCGCGACACCCAACGCATAGGAACTTCGCCGCGTCTCCGCAAAGCACCGGTAGAGCAGCAGCGCCCCCGCGACGCAGCAGGTCAGCGTCATATCCGGCAATGCGAACCCCGCCGCCGCGTAGAACGCCGTGCAACTCGCGCAGATGAGGACGGCGAGCCGCCCCGTTTCCGCGTCCGAAACCCGCCGAACCACATGGTGGAGAATCGCCAGAAGGAGAATCGCGGATAGGAGGGGGAAAAGCCGCACGGCGAATTCGTTCACGCCGAAGGCGCGGCAAAACAGTCCCCCGACCTGAAAAACAAGCGGCGGCTTGCCGTCGAAGGACTGGTAGCAGTCCCGATAGGTGAAATGGGGGACGAGGAAGTCCCCCGTCCGCGCCATGTTGGCGGAAAGCGCCGCGTAACGTGCCTCACTCGGGTCGAAAACCGGCGTGAAGGCCATGACAACAAGCCGGACTGCAAGCAGCCCGGCCAGTATCGCGGCGTATTTCCGCACCGACTTCAAGTCTTCGCCTTACTTCTTGAAGCTTTCTTCAACCGCAACGGCGACGGCAACGGTCGCACCGACCATCGGGTTGTTGCCCATGCCGATGAGGCCCATCATCTCGACGTGCGCCGGGACGGACGAACTGCCCGCGAACTGCGCGTCGGAGTGCATGCGGCCCATGGTGTCGGTCATGCCGTACGAAGACGGGCCAGCGGCCATGTTGTCGGGGTGGAGCGTACGACCCGTACCACCGCCCGAAGCGACGGAGAAGTACTTCTTGCCGTTCTCAACGCACCACTTCTTGTAGGTTCCGGCGACCGGATGCTGGAAGCGCGTCGGGTTCGTCGAGTTGCCCGTGATGGACACGCCGACGTTCTCGAGTTTCATGATCTCGACGCCTTCCGGCACGTTGTCGGCGCCATAGCACCGAACCGCCGCACGCGGGCCGTTTGAGAACGCCTTCTCGGAGACGATCTTCACCTGCTCCAGCGCGTTGTCAAACTCGGTCTTCACGTAGGTGAAGCCGTTGATGCGGCTGATGATGTAGGCGGCGTCCTTGCCGAGGCCGTTCAGGATGACGCGGAGGTTCGTGCCGCGAACCTTGTTCGCGTTGAGGGCGATCTTGATCGCGCCTTCCGCCGCGGCGAAACTCTCGTGGCCCGCGAGGAAGCAGAAGCACTCCGTCGCATCGTCAAGGAGCATCGCGCCGAGGTTGCCGTGGCCGAGACCGACCTTGCGGTTTTCGGCGACCGAACCCGGAACGCAGAACGACTGAAGCCCGACACCAATCGCGGCGGCGGCGTCCTTCGCCTTCGTGCAGCCCTTCTTGATCGCAATCGCCGCGCCGACCGTATAGGCCCACTTGGCGTTCTCGAAGCAAATCGGCTGGGTTTCCTCGACAATCTTGTAGGGGTCGATACCCGCCTTGTCGCAGATTTCCTTGCACTCGTCGATGGACGAGATGCCGTATTCCTTGAGGGTGGCGAGGATCTTTGCCTCGCGACGTTCATAACCTTCAAACTGTGCCATTGTCAGATTCTCCTTCAGTCCTTGCGCGGGTCAATGTACTTGGCGGCGCCGTCGAAGCGGCCGTAGTGGCCCTTCGCCTTCTCCCACGCCTCGTTCGGGGAGAGCCCCTTCTTGATGAAATCGGTCATCTTGCCGAACGAGACGAACTCGTAGCCGATGACCTCGTTGTTCTCGTCGAGGGCCATGCGCGTGCAGTAGCCTTCGGTCATTTCGAGGTAGCGCGGGCCTTTCGCCTTCGTCGCGTACATCGTGCCGACCATCGAACGCAGACCCTTGCCGAGATCCTCAAGCCCCGCGCCAATCACGAGACCGCCCTCGGAGAACGCGCTCTGGGTGCGCCCGTAGACAATCTGGAGGAAGAGTTCGCGCATCGCGGTGTTGATCGCGTCGCAGACGAGGTCGGTGTTGAGGGCTTCGAGAATCGTCTTGCCGACGAGAATCTCGGAAGCCATCGCGGCGGAGTGGGTCATGCCCGAGCAGCCGATCGTCTCGACGAGGGCTTCCTCGATTACGCCGTTCTTCACGTTCAGCGACAGCTTGCACGCGCCCTGCTGAGGCGCACACCAGCCCACGCCGTGCGTGTAGCCGCTGATGTCCTTGATTTCCTTCGCCTGCACCCACTTCCCCTCTTCGGGAATCGGTGCGGGACCGTGATTGCACCCCTTCATGAGCGGGCACTGATGCTGCACTTCAGTCGAGTAGACCATGTGTTTCTCCTTCGTGTTGTAAAAACGTTTTCCCTCGTCCGCCGCGTCACTTCGTGATCTTGCGGCCCTGGACGCCGGCGGCCGTCGCCGCGCCCTTGTGCACGGGTTCGTGCGGACGGAGCGCGCGGACGGCCTCGCCGGCCTTCCACATCTCCGAATCGTGCATGTCCTGCAACTTCTTCGCCATGAACTCCTTGTAGTCCGAACGGCCCGTATCGCGAATCACTTCCTTCGCCTCCTTCATCTGCTTGACGGAGGCGTAAAGTTTCTTGAAGACCGGCTCCGTCGCCTTGCGGAACATCGGCCGCCACTTGAGCGCACCGTGCTGGGCCGTCTGCGAGCAGTTCGAGTACATCCAGTCCATGCCGTTCTCGTCCACGAGACGCGCCAGCGACTGCGTGAGTTCCTCGCAGGTCTCGTTGAACGCCTCGGACGGGGAGTGGCCGTTCGCACGGAGGGTGTAGTACTGCGCCTCCATCACGCCGCAGAGTGCGCCCATCAGAATGCCGCGCTCACCGACGAGGTCGGAGGTGACCTCCTTCTCGAACGTGGTCGGGAAGAGATAGCCCGAACCAACCGCGATGCCGATCGCAAGCGTCAGTTCGTCGGCCTTGCCCGTCGCATCCTGCGCGACGGCGTAGGACGAGTTGATGCCCGCGCCGTTCAGGAAGTTGCGGCGCACGTTCGTGCCCGAACCCTTCGGAGCGACCATAATCACGTCCACGTCCTTGCTGGGCTTCACACCGGTAATCTTCTGGTAGACATACGCAAAACCGTGGCTGAAGTAGAGCGCCTTGCCGGGGGTCATGTATTTCTCAATCTTCTTCCACACCTCGCCGACCGAACCGTCGGAGGTGAGCATCATCACGACGTCACCCCTCTCCGCCGCTTCCTCAATCGAGAAGAGCGTCTTGCCGGGAACCCAGCCATCCTTGATCGCACGCGCCCAGCTGGAGTTCTTCCCCTTGCCCTTGCGCTGACCAACGATCACGTTGATCCCATTGTCGCGCATATTGAGAGCCTGCGCCGGGCCCTGAATGCCATAACCGAGAACCGCAACCGTGCGGTTCTTGAGAACCTTCTGAGCCTTTTTCAGAGGGAACTCCTTGCGAGTCACAATGTTTTCGACGGTATCACCGAACTTGATTTTCATGATCGTTATCTCTTTCTTCGCCACTCTGGCGATTGAAGTATTTACTATTGTATCACATTTCACCCCTCTGCGGCAAGAGCGGCGTGACTGGTTCACCCATTTTTCGTCGGGATTTTGACCACGAACTGGCGATGCGGCGGCTTTCAGACAGGATTGGGCGACGGGCGGCAGTCTGGCCCGGCCACGCTCCGCGTAACCGCCGCGCCACCCCCACCCGACATCATCTACGCATAGATAGACGCCGAACCCCCGAGATAAAGGTTGCAAAAGAGAAGGCGCGACCGCGCAAAATGGACTCTTCAGAAGCCTTCCGCAAGGCCTCTTCAGATAGAGCCATAATCTTGCCTATTGCATTTGCAAGCGCACGCTCCTTCTGCGCAAAGAATGTGAAGCAATTAAATTTCCCCTTAAAGTCGTCTTTTGCGCCAATCTCCTCACTTAACAGGAGCACGCACCCCGACAATGCCGCCTCATGTACAACAAGTCCCCAATGCTCATAAAGGCTCGGCAGACAAAAAACGCGCGCCTGCTGATATTTTGCCGCCAATTCTTCAGGCTGGACAAAGTCGTGAACCATTATTCCATCCCCTTGTGGAATCTTATCCTTTAATGAACCACACCCATAAAGTTCCAATGTCCACCCCTGTTTTGCCGCGCCTGAATCACGGAATGCCGCGCAAAGCCGTAGCGGATTCTTCTGCTTACAAAAGCGTCCTACAAAAATGATCTTCTTCGGACGACTACAAATGGCGACGCCTCCATCATTAAAAATGGTTGCGTCCGCCACATACATACCTATTTCTATCTTTTCTCTTGGAACACCATAAAACCGCAACAATTTTACCCCCGACGCACCTGGGACAAGATATCCGTCATACTTATTGCGCAGAAACATCCGAAAACGAATAGCCTTAACTACTTCCTTCACTGAAAAACGGAAGTTATTATCACACATCCC
>CAVAHB010000090.1:0-21583 GCA_963588415.1 Faecalibacterium sp. CAG:74 | reverse complement strand
GCTCCATCTCCAGCCAGTGCTGGAAGTAGTCGGCGACGTTGTAGCCGAAGAACGGAAGCATCGCCATCGGATCGCGGCGGACCTGGCCGATCTGGTCGGAGATGACAGCGGCCGTGACTTCGGAGCCGGCGGCGGAACCCATGAACACGCCGTGCGTCCAGCTCTTCGCCTCGTTCACCAGCGGGATGGTGCTCGGACGGCGGCCGCCGAAGAGAATCGCGTCAATCGGCACGCCGGTTGGCTTCTTGTTGAACTTGCCGGCGAAGCCTTCCTTGTCGAGCACGGGGCAGTTCACGGCGGGGGCCGTGAAGCGGCTGTTCTTGTGCGCGGCGACGTACTTGGATTCCTTGATTTCTGCCTTCGTCATGCCCGGCTTCGGGCCCATGCGGTAGGGGTCGTCCTTGCAGACGTAGCAGGGCTGACCCTTCCAGTCAATGCCTTCCTTCGGGGCCTTGATGCCCATGTCCTCCCACCAGATGTCGCCATCGGGCGTCAGGACGACGTTCGTGAAGATCGTGCCCTTCTTGCAGCTCTTGAGCGCGTTCGGGTTCGAGTCCATCGAGGTGCCCGGCGCAACGCCGAAGAAGCCGTTCTCGGGGTTGATGGCGTAGAGACGGCCGTCGTCGCCCGGCTTGAGCCACGCGATGTCGTCGCCAATCGTCTGCAGCTTCCAGCCCGGAAGCTTCGGAAGCATCATCGCGAGATTGGTTTTGCCGCAGGCGGACGGGAAGGCCGCCGTAACGTGATACTGCTTCTTCTCGGGGCTGGTGAGCGTGAGGATGAGCATGTGCTCGGCCATCCAGCCCTCGTCCTTCGCGAGTTTCGACGCGATGCGCAGCGCGAAGCACTTCTTGCCGAGGAGGGCGTTCCCGCCGTAGCCCGAGCCGAACGACCAGATCTGGCGCTCTTCGGGGAACTGGGTAATGAACTTATCCTCAATCTTCTTGGCGCACGGCCACGCGACGTCCTTCTCGCCCTTCTTGAGGGGCGCGCCGACGGAGTGGATGCAGGGGATGAAGTCGCCGTCCTTGCCGAGGTGATCCATCACCGCGTCGCCCGTGCGGGTCATGATGTTCATGTTCACGACGACGTAGGGCGAGTCGGTCAACTCGATGCCGTACTGGGTGATCGGATTGCCGATCGGGCCCATCGCGAACGGAATCACGTACATCGTGCGGCCCTTCATGCAGCCCTTGTAGCTCTTGAGCATGAGAGCCTTCATCGCCTCCGGCTCCATCCAGTGGTTCGTCGGACCCGCGTCGATTTCCTTCTTCGAGCAGATGAAGGTGCGACCCTCAACTCGCGCGACGTCGCTCTCATGCGAACGGGCGAGATAGCAGTCGGGACGCTTCTTCTGGTTCAACTTGATGAACTGTCCCTTCTTGACCATCATCTCGCAAATCGCGAGGTGCTCTTCCTTCGTGCCCTTCACGACCACGATCTTGTCGGGCGTGCAGACCTTGTTCCACTTGTCAACCCAAGCGAACACCTTCGCGTTCGCGAACTTCGGCGTCTTTGCCATCTTCTATTACTCCTTATTTACCCCCTTTCGAGGGTCTGTTAGAAAATCGCGTGAATTATACCATACCCCGCGCACGAGCGCAACCACCCAAAGTGTCTTTTGTCTTGCAGGACTGCGAAATGCCGATGCCGTCACCCTGCTCCGGGTGGAAACCAAACAAGAGCTTTCCCGCCCAAGTCAAGTCAGGTAGGCGGCCATATCCGCCGGGGGCGGCGCTTCAAAGGAGATGCATTCGTTCTTCACGGGATGCCAGAGGGCGAGCCGCCACGCATGCAGCATCTGTCGCGCTGGGACTGGGTTTAATTGCCTGTCGAGCGCACGCTTTCCGTAAAGCGAATCACCGATGACGGGACAGCCGAGCGAGGCCATGTGAACGCGAATCTGGTGCGTCCGCCCCGTCTCGATGCGGCATTCGACCAAGGAAATCGGTCCGATCGTACGCACGAGGCGATAGTTCGTAATGGCGTATTTTCCGCCCTTCTCCACAATCGCCATGCGCTTGCGGTCCACGGGATGCCGGCCGATACAGTTCTCAATTCGTCCTGCGGCGAGGCGCGGCGTTCCGTGGCAGAGGGCGAGATAGACTTTTTCAACTGTCTTGTGCGAGGCGAAGGCCGCGGCGAGACCGTCCATCGCCGATTGCGTCTTCGCGACAACCATCAGTCCCGACGTATCCTGGTCGAGCCGGTGAACGATGCCGGGCCGCGCAACGCCGCCGACGCCAGACAGGTTCGGGCAGTGGTGAAGGAGCGCGTTGACGAGCGTCCCCGTGATGTGACCCGGGGCCGGATGCACGACCATTCCCGGCGCCTTGTCGATGACGAGGATGTCGTCATCCTCATAGACAATCGCAAGCGGAATATCCTCCGCAACGGGGAGGGGAGGAACGGGCGGCGGAATCTCGACCTTGATGTCGTCCAGTTCCACCACCTTCGCCCCCGCCTTCGTCACGACCTTGCCGTTGACCGTGACGTGACCAGTCTTGATGAGGCCCTCGATGCGCGAGCGTGAGAACTCAAAGTAGCGGTCAAGAAGAAGTTTATCGAGTCGCACGGCGCTTGGCGCTTTCCAACGTGTTCCAGAGGAGCATCGTAATCGTCATCGGTCCGACGCCACCAGGGACGGGCGTGATGGCCCCGGCCACCTTCGCACAACTCTCGAAGTCCGCGTCGCCCACCAGCCGGAAGCCCTTCGGGCGCGTTGAATCGGGAACGCGGTTCACGCCGACGTCGATGACGACCGCCCCCGGCTTGAGCATCGCGCCCGTCAGCACGTTCGGCCGCCCCGCCGCAACGACGACAACATCCGCCTCTCGCGTAAACTTCGCAACGTCGGGCGTACCCGTATGGCAAAGTGTGACGGTCGCGTTCGTCTGCTTGCGCGAAAGGAGCGCGGCAACCGGCTTTCCGACGATGTTGCTTCTCCCGATGACAACCGCGTGTTTGCCGCGCAAATCCATCCCGGCGAACTCAATCAACTTGATGATGCCGTGCGGCGTACAGGGCAGGAAGCAGTCCTCGCCAATCATCATGCGCCCCACGTTGACGGGCGTAAAGCCGTCCACGTCCTTCTCGGGGGCTATCGCGTCTATCACAGCCTTCTCGCGGATGTGCTTCGGCACGGGCAGTTGCACGAGGATGCCGTCAATCGCCACGTCCGCATTCAACTCGTGGACGAGCGCGACAAGTTCCGCTTCCGTCGTCTCGGCGGGAAGGCGTATTTCACGCGAAAGCATTCCCGCCTCATGGCAGGCCCTCTCCTTCGCCGTCACGTAGCTGACGCTGGCGGGATTGTCCCCGACGAGAATCACCGCGAGCCCCGGCGTGACGCCCTTCTCCGCCTTCAGTTGCGCCGTTCCGGCGGCGATTTCAGCACGCAGGTTCGCCGCGAGTTGCTTGCCGTCAATAGTCTTCATATCTGGTCTTCACCTTTCCTGTTGTCAGTTTTCCTTGCCTTCCTTGGGGTCTTCTTCCCATTCGACGTATCGGACTTCCGAATCCTTCACGTAGGCCTTTGCGACCACGCTGCGCGACATGCCCATCGATTCGCAGGTAATCCGAATGTCGAAAAGCGTCGTGTCGTCGGGCTTGAAGACGAAATACTGCGCGGCCTCGTTCCCGACGGTTTCGTCCGTCTCGTCCTTCACGCGCTTGAGAAGGTCGCTCCAGTCCTTGTAGGGCCACCAGCCCCGCGTCTCGTCCACGTCGTAGCCTTCGGGCATCACCGTCCGGCAGTGGATAATCGCCTCGGCAATCGCCCGCCCGGACGACTGCCCCTCGTCGTCGTCCTCGTCGAAGACGCCCGGCACGGTGAGGAGCTGATCTGCGGTCAGGTCGCGGTCGTTCACGTTCACCTTCGCGCTCCCGGTCGTGCCGAAGAGGTCGGCGATGCCAGTCACGGTAATCTGCTCGTCCTTGTCGTCCTGCGGATTGAGTACGCCCCCCGTCAGAATCGCCGGATAGTCGCGGAAGCCCCGGATGTAGGAGAGTTCGCGCACGTCGGGAATGCTCGAGTTGCGCGGATAGCGACGGTATTCCTCGTCAATCTTCTTGTCGGTGAACTCGTCTTCGTACCACGCCGACTCCGCACCGCATTCCGTGCCGTCAATTACCGTCACGTTGTCGTCCTCGTCGCGCCAGTCGTTCCAGCACGCGATGAGCAGGTCGGTGAGTTTCCGCCGCCCGTCGTCCGTCTCGACCTCGTAGTCTTCGGGTATGCCATGGCTCGTCAGGATCATCTCCCAACGGACGCGGTAGTTTGAGTCGCCGCCCGAGTAGAGCTCGTTCACGTTGATCTTCCGATCGATGCTGATTTCGACCTTCACCGTACCGGATTCGGGGTTCTCCGCGTCAATGAGAATCGGCCCAACCACGCAGGGCCGCCCCGACTTCAAGTCCTGTTTCTCAAGATACCAGCGGTCTTCCTCAAGAAGTTTCTGCACGTCCTGATCCTCCGACCAGTCGTTGACGGACGAGAAGCCGGTGATGATGATTTCAGCCAGAACCTGCCCCGCATCCACGAGCCGGTTCACGCGGTTGCGTTCACGCACGAAGACATTCACGCCGCTCTGCAAGTGCGCCTCGGTTGCGAACGAGAGCACCATCACCGACAGGACGGCGATGATCCAGAGTGCCATCAGTAACGCGCTCGCCCGCCTCATAAACGACCTCCCCCTCCACGCGGCGGCGGTGGCACGGATCGTTTCTTCTTTTCCGTCTCAGAACTCGGAATCGCCGCGCCGTCCAGTGACTGTTCGTGCAGCGGCAGACGCACGATTCGCATCACGGGCGCCGCGTTCGAGCGATAGCTGCGTCCGTCGGCATCCGCCAGCCAGAACGTGAGTTCCACCTTGTAGGGCACGGAGTTGGAACTGTCCCACGTATCCTCGAAAAGCGATTCGTCGTTCTCCGACTCAACCTTCTTCTTGTCCGTCAAAACGCGGCAGTTGAAGCCGACGATGCCGTCCGCGACAAGTACGGGCTGGTACATCTCGTCGTTCGCAAAGGAAAAGTCGATGTCGTCGCGATTGTTCTTCGGACGGAGCGTCGCGTCGGGACAGTAGCGCGCGTAAAGCCCCGTCGCCTCGATTTCCTCCTTGTAGTCGCGGTTACCCTCCTCCAGCACCATCAGCCGAACGCGGTGCACCGTATCCGCCCCCGCGCTCTTGTTGCCGATGAGCGCCGTGCCGCGCTTGGACCACTCGATCACGTCCGACCCGTCGGGGTCTTCGCCGCTGCCGCGATTCTCGAGGACGAAGCCGTACTCCTCCTTCTGCGAACCCTCGTGCGGGTAGTAGAGGCTGCGCAACCCCGATACGACCTGGTTCAGCGCGAAGTCCGTCCGCTGCAACTTGTCCATGTAGTCCGTCGAAACCTGCCAGCTGCGGCTCACGGATCGGAAGGTGAGCATTGCGAACGTCGTCATGATGCCGACGAGCACGACCGCGAGCAGCAGTTCGATCATGGTGAACGCACGGCTCATTGCGCCTTTCTCCAGAACGTCACGTACGACTCCTCCTCGTGATTGCCGCGCCGGTCGTCGCCCCAGCGCACCGTGATGCGCACGGTGTGGAGATTGCCGAGCCGCTTGATTTCCTCGTCGTCGTGCTTGTTCAGCCACTCGCGCTTCCACGTGTAGCCGTGGTACTTCTCCTCCTGCGCACGCGAGAGTTTGGCGTTCCGCCCGGCGATTTTCTCCCACAGTTCCGTCGCCCGCGTTTCCGACACGTCGAGATCGCGGTCGGGGTCCTGCACGTCCGAAAGCGGATACGCCATGTCGCCGAGATCCATCACCTCCTGCGCCGTCTCAAGTCGCGCCGTCGAGAGCATCATCTTCTGGCTCTGCGACATTGAGACGAGAATCGTCGTCAGCCCGAATCCGAGAATCAGCGAGGCGAGAAGCACCTCGAGGAGCGTGAATCCGCCGCGCCCGCTCATTCGTCCTCCTCTCCGAGGCCGATCACCTTTGCCGCGCCGAAGCGGTCGATTTTGATGGAAAGCCCCTTCTCCGGCGTACTGCCGTCGCGATAGATCCACACGCGGTGCGGCTCGGTTCGCCCGTTCACCTCCCAGACGACCGACGTCGGTTCCTGCGCCGACGCGGCGGCTTCCTCCGCCGCATCCGTTTCACCCTCCTTCTTCGCCGCCTTTTCCGCCGCGAGTTTTTCCTGCGACTTCCGGTAACTCTCGATGATGCCGCTCGCCGTGCCCCACGCCGAAATCATCGACTTGCGCTGCTCGTCGCTCATCTCCACGCCACCCGGCATCTCCTCGCCCTTCGTCACCTTCAGCCGAAGACCCTTCACGACTTCGGACGAAATCGGCGCGAAGAGAATATCCGCGACGGACTGCCCGCCCGCGTCGTCTGCGGAGTCGCCGGCGGATTTGCCGTCCTTCGCCTCGACGGCCTCGTCGCCGCCGCCTATTCGCACCACCTCACCCGCCAGCGTCGTCGCCTCCTTCACGGAAAAGTCGTTCATGATCTTCGCCGTAACGATTGTCACCTTCGCGCAGACCTCGCCGTCCACCGTCTCCGTCGAATAGGTGATGACGCTCGGCTGCTGGGTGATGAGCGCGACGGAACGCGCGTGGCGGATTGTCGCGAAGATGTCGCGCGTGGCGGACTTCAACCGCGCCGCACCCTGACCCGAACGGACGCTCACCACGCTTGCGGTCACCATGATGGCGATGATCGCAACGACCGTGAGAATCTCAATCAGCGTGAAGGCCCTGCGCATCGCGGCTCCGGGCGCGGCGGAGTGCGCCGTCAGTTGCTCTTCTTGGAGGACTTGATCTTGTCGCTGCGGATGTCGTCGTCCGTCCCGAACTCGCCGTCCGAACCGGCGGAGATGATGACGAAACGCTTCTTTCCGCTGCCCTTCCACTCGAGTTTGTAGGTCGTGCCCCACGGATCTTCGAGCGCACCTTCGCCGCCTTCGAGAATCGCGCCGTCCTCGCCGTCCTCCTTGATGAGGTCGGTCAGGTCGTTGGGCATCTTGCGGTAGTTGAGGCTGTAGGTGGTCACCGCCTGGGCGATATTGTCCACGGCACTCTTCGCCGCCGTCTGCTTCGAACTTTCAAGCATCTTCGGGATATTCGTCATCGCGACCATACCCAGGATACCGATGATTGCCACGGCAACCAGAATTTCAATCAACGTAAAGCCCGCACGCATCGCGGCGGAAATCTCGTTCTCGTCTTTTCTCATTCGTCATGTTCCTTTCGGTGGTGTTTACAACTGACAATGGCAATATTATACCACACACCCGAGTGCCTGTGTTGTGCGAATGAAATGACGTGAAACGTGGAAATTGTAAAATCTAACGGGTCAGCAAAGAAGGAAGGAAGGCCATGGAGGCGGAGGCGGCTGCGGCGGCTCAGATTTCACGACAGAACACACTGAAGGTGTTGGGGCGGAGGGTTCGGCGTGTTCAGTGGTCGAAATCAACTGGCGGAAGGTGAGGGATTCGAACCCCCGGACCCTTTCGAGTCAACGGTTTTCAAGACCGCCGCGTTCAACCACTCCGCCAACCTTCCTCTAAAGTGCAACGCATATTATACCAAAAATGAACGGACAACCGCACGGTCGTCAAAGGGATGTTTCACGCCCGCGATTTCCTGTGTTGTTTCGTGGCCCTTGCCGCAGACGAGAACGACGTCATCCGCTCCGGCGGCGGAAAGCGCCGCATGGATAGCCTTCCGCCGGTCGGGTTCGACGATTGCGTCCGCCCGCTTTCCCGCCGGGACACCCGCCAAGACCGCCGCGATAATCACGTCCGGGTTCTCGCTGCGCGGGTTGTCGCTCGTCACGACGAGCCGGTCGGCGATCCGTGCGCACGCCTCGCCCATCAGCGGACGCTTCATCGGGTCGCGGTCGCCGCCCGCGCCGAACACCACCCACAGTTTGCCGCGTGTGAACCCGCGAGCCGCCGTCAGAACCTTCTCAAGTCCGTCCGGCGTATGGGCGAAATCGACGTAAACCTTCGCCTTTGCCGCGCAGGGCACGTATTCGAGCCGCCCCCAACGCGGCTTCAGCGTCGGAATAATCCGCTGGATTTCGTCGTGCGGAACGCCCGCCGCCTCGGCGAGGGCCGCCGCAACGAGCACGTTCGACTTGTTGTAGTCGCCGACGAGTTGCAGCCCCGCAAGGTCGAAGGCGGGTTCGCGAAGCGTGACGGGGATGACGTTCAGTCCCTCAACCGCCCGACACGCCGCCAGCATCTCGCGTCCGTAGCCGCCGTCAAGGCAGACGACGTAGGGCGCACCCTTCGGCATCCGCCGCGCGAAATCGAGTTTCACGTCGAAGTAGGCCGCCATCGTCTTGTGGTAGTCGAGGTGGTCTTCGGAAAGGTTCGTGAACGCGCCGCCCGCAAAGGCCGTGTCGCCCGTACGGTGCTGGTGGATGGCGTGGGACGAGACTTCCATCACGCAGTCCTTCGCGCCGTTCGCCTCCATCTCGGCGAAGATCCGCTTCAGTTGCGGCAGGGGCGGCGTGGTGTAGCCCGTGTAGAACCGCCGCGCCAGCGTGTTCACCTCGACCGTCGTCACATACGCCGCCCGCAGGAACTCGGCGAGAATCCACGTCGTCGTGGTCTTGCCGTTCGTACCCGTCACGCCCCAGATGCGCATCAGTCCCGCACTCCCTTCCAGTTCTCGAAACGCTTCTTCGCGAGCGCGGCATATTTCGCACCCGTTCCGCCGTTCACGAACGGGTCGATCGAGATTCCGCCGCGTGCGGCGAACTTGCCGTACACCTCAAGATACTTCGGCCTGAGGAGTTTGCGCAAGTCGTCGTAGATGATGTTGATGACATCCTCGTGGAAGTCCCCGTTGTTGCGGAAGCCGAAAAGGTAGAGTTTGAGGGACTTCGATTCGACCATCCTCTTCGCGGGGATGTAGCGGATCGTGAGCGTCGCAAAGTCGGGCTGCCCCGTCTTCGGACAGAGCGTCGTGAACTCGGGCGCGGTGAACGTGACCCAGTAGTCGCGCTCGGGGTGCCTGTTGTCGAATGCGTCGAGAAGCGCGGGATTGTATTCCATCGGAACGCGGACGGTCTTGCCCAGCGTTTTCAGTCCCTCAAGGTCATTTCTCATCGTTGGATTCCTTCGTTGCGGCGAGCCTGCGCCAGATGCAGATTCGCGTCTTTCCATAAGTCCTGTCGCGCAGGAGATCCCATCCGGGCGTTTCCTCCGCACGTTGCACGGCGGTCATCTCGGCGACGAACAGCCCGTCCTCGCGCACGACGTTCCGCGCCGCGAGCGTGGCGAGAACCTGCGCGTAGCCGCGCTCCTCGCCGAGCGCATACGGCGGGTCGGCGAACGCCATCGTGAAGCCCGGGCCCGTGTAGGTTTCAATCCACCGGTAGGCGTTCGCGACGACGACTTCGCCGCGCCCCTCCGCCCGCAGAGCCTTCAGATTCTGCAAAAGAACCTCCGCGTGGCGGCGGCTTCCCTCAACGAACGTCGCGGCGGCGGCCCCGCGCGAGAGGGCCTCAAGCCCGACGGAGCCAGACCCCGCGAAGAGATCGAGAAACCATGCGCCGCCAATCTCCGGCTGGAGAATGGAGAAGAGCGACTCCCTCACGCGATCCTGCGTCGGGCGAATCGCGTCCGTCTTCGGAACGAGCAGGTTGCGTCCGCCGAATTCTCCGCCCGTGATCCTCATTTGCCGCGCTTCGCCTTCATGTACTCGTCAAAGCCGCGGTTGCGCAGGTGGCAGGCGGGGCATTCGCCGCAACCCCGCCCGGGCACGCCGTTGTAGCAGGTGAGCGTGTGGTTCTCAATCACGTCGAGGATGCCGAGTTTATCCGCCATCGCCCACTCCTGCGCCTTCGTCCTGTGGATGAACGGGGTGACGATGCGGATCGGATAGTCGAGCGCGAGGCGAATCGCCTTCTGCTGGGCACGGATGAAGACGGCGCGGCAGTCGGGATACCCGGAGAAGTCCGCCTCCGACACGCCCGTGTAGACTTCCGTCGCGCCGAGCCCCTTCGCCCAGACGGACGCGGCCAGCAGAAAGAAGGCGTTGCGCCCTTCCACGACGGTCGACGGACACTTCGCCCCCGGCCTGCGTTCGATTTTCGCGGTCTTCGACATCAGCGCGTTCGTCGTCAGATGACGGTAGAAGTCGAGCCGCACGAGTTTGTGCGCGGCAATCCTGAATCGTTTGGCGAGCCCCTTCGCATACTTCGTCTCAAGCGAATGCCGCTGCCCGTAGGCAAAGGTAATCGCGGCGACTTCGTCCGCACCGAACTTCCGCACGGCAATCGCCAGCGCGGTTGCCGAATCTTGTCCGCCAGAAAGCACAACGACAGCTTTCATATCTAACCTTCTTTCTCACTTGTCATCATTTGTGCGCGGCAGATTGCCGCCCCTGACGGGAAAACGAGGTTCGCATTGGCGGGCCTGGCGGGATTCGAACCCGCTACCCACTGCTTAGAAGGCAGTTGCTCTGTCCAAATGAGCTACAGGCCCACGCTTTTTGCTACGCCTTCATACCTTTTCAGTCAAGTCGACAGCACAGCGCACAGCACACGTCCGTACGAAACGGGGCGTATTATACCATCTTCCGCTTTCGTCGGTCAAACGCGATACCAGCCGGAGTTTGCCCATTTTCACTCCCGATCCTTACCACGAGATGTCGCGGCGGTTTTCAGACAGGATCGATAGGATTGGGCGGCGACAGCAGTCTGGCTCGGTCACGCGGTACGTGACCGCGACCCAATCTCTGCACCAGTCCATGGAAAGTTGCCTTTCCTTCGGCGCGGCGACCCCTTCCTGTCCGACCGCCGAGCCCATATATGGACAACCCCCGAGTCCATATATGGAGAAACCGAAATCCATATATGGAGAAACCGCTGGCCATATATGGAGAACGATTTGTCCATATATGGATTTGCGTTTGTCCATATATGGAGAACGATTTGTCCATATATGGAGAACGATTTGTCCATATATGGAGAACACCCGAGTCCATATATGGAGAACGGCAACGCTCCCTGAGGGGGTTCGCCGCGCTCCCCGAGGGGGGCAAACGGCGGCTTTGCCGTACTCCTTAGTATTATTGCGTCTGCTCAGAATGTGAGCGTGACGTTTACGCCACCCCAGCAGATCTGATCCTTCCCCTCGCCCATGTAATCCAGATGGCGCAGGGTGTGGCTCGGAACCCATGTGTAGTTGATCTGCGCACCAAGCGAAAGCCAGTCCGTCAGCGCATACGCCAGCGAAAGCCCGACCGTCTGATCGGTCAGTTCAGTGCCAACGCTCTCGTCCGTCACGTATTTCGTCCACGCATTGCCGCCGAAACCGAGCGAGGCACTCGGCGTGAGCGTCAGCGCGTCGGTCAGCGCGAACTCATGGCTCAGGCCGAACGTGTAGTAGAAGGTACTCGCGTCGTTCCCAGCCGAGTCGGAATAGTTCCAGTAGACCGCCGCGCTCGGCGTCACGAACGGGTTGTCGTAGGAAATCGACGCATAGAGATCCTGATCGCTGTGTCCGTTGCCGTTCGGGTAGACGTACCAAATGTGGCCGACCTCAAGCCCCACGCCCGCCAGTTCGACGGCATACGAGAGCGTGTAGTCGATTTCCTGCAGACCCGATGCGCGGCGGGTCTCGGTCGCCGTGCCGCGTTTGTGCGTCAGGTCGAAGGTCGACCACACGTTCGCGGCAACGCTCCCGTAGTCGCCCGCGTCATACGAAAGAGAGACGGACGGCTGCCAGACGGGGTTGTCGTTGCAAATCGTGCCGCGCCAGATGTAGTCGCTCAGCACGTCAACCGAGACCGAGACGGAAAGCGGGAACGCCCTTTCCGTTTCCTCAGTCTGCGGTGGGGCGGACTCCTCCGCACGCACCACGTCGGGTGCAACGAATGCGGCGGAAAGCGCCGCCAAACCAACGATTCTGTTCATTTGCTTTTTGTTTCCTTTCTTGTGTCGCTTCGACAGATTTGTTCACGACGTGTGAACAGTAATAAGGATAGCAGAAATCGTGCCAAAACTCGTCAAAGCGCACCGCGACCGCCTTTCCGCACTTCCGCCGCGCCAGACGGGGCTGCGACCTTACATAGAATGGAAACCGAAGGGAACTCCGCCGCGAAATCGCCACGCCCAGGGGCGAACTACGGACGCTTCACAATTCCCCGCTTCACCGAATGGACACCGGCGGCGATTGTGCCGCCCTCCGGCAGGGCGAACGGCCTGTCGCCGAAGTTGACCGTGACGACGGTGCCGTCCGCGAAGACCGTGCGCTGGACGAGACGGTCGGGCGAGAGAATCCGGTGGTCGAGCATTTTGCTGTAGCCCGTCTGGCGGGCAACGGGCGACGTCATGCGATAACTCCGCACAAAGCGCTCCTCATGGGTCTCCCACTGCTGCGCATCGACGAAAAACATTCCCATCGTGCCGTAAAGGACGTTGAAGAGGTCGCGCCTATCCCAGAGGGACGGCAACTTGTTGTTGTAGTCGCCCCAGTACCAGTGTGAACAGATGCAGTCGTGGTAGACGAGTTCCCAGAGCGGCAGCCGATACGCCGCACCGACCTGGAACTTCGCGACATTCGGAGGCACGTTCGTCCAGACCTCTCTGATGTTGCGCCCCGAATCGGGCACGCGGTAGGAGCAGAGGGAAAGCATGCCCTCGAAATAGTCGCAATACGGCACGGCGGCGTCGAGCCCCGTTTCGCTGCCGACGACGAGGCCGAAGTCGTCCCCGAGAAGGCGCAGAAGATCCATGCGGTAGCGGCGGCTGTCGCTGCGCGTCATCGGGTGTGCCGGGTTGCTGCACGTATCCCACGCCGCCGCCGTCGTAACGTCGATGAATCGCGTGTTGTAGGGGCTGGCGCGGAGTTCCTCCGAGACGTGTTTTCGGCAGTATTTCGCGGATGTCGCGTCACACATGCACGCGCAGTAAGTCCATTCGCCGTTTTTGTCCTTCACGCCCCACGCCTTGCGCCAAGTGTCCGGGGTCTCGCCGTCCCACGCCGCGCCGTCCGGCCAGGCATCCATGTTGTTGCCCGACTTCCAGCCGAGCGCCTTGAGCTGTTCGGGGCGGTAGATGTCGCGGTAAACGTCGTAGCGGCTGACGAGAACGCCCTCCATCTTCGCGATTTCGGCGACTTGCCCGGGCGAGCCACCGTTGCTCCAGAGGAAGCGGTCGATGCCCGCGGCCTTGAGTTTCTTCGCCATGCCGACCTGATCGGCAGTCCAACTCCAGACGTTCGGTGCGCCGAGCAACCTGTCGACGAGCGGGCGCGTCTTCGCCTTCTCGGCGAACGTCTTCACAAGTCCCCGCGCCTGCGCGTCGGCGCGGTAGCGCTTGCACATCGCCACGTAGCCGCCCTTGTCGAAGAACGCATAGCGCACGCGACGCGGATAGCCGAAGCGGCCCTTCTGCGCCTCCCACGAAACGCCCGTCGATGCGAACCCCTCCGCGCCGCGTGGGAAAATCGCCGCCGCGTCGTCCGGCGTTTCGACGAGCGCCATCCAGCCCGCACCCGTCGCGTCGTCCTGTACGCCGAAGAACGGCATGCTCAGTCCGCCGTGTCCCGCATACGTCGACAGCCGCCATGGCATGCCGTCCCGCTCTTCGACGGGATAGGAGATGCCCTCGTTCATCGGCACGATCAGGCGGTCGCCCTTTCGCGTGGCGAACGCGGCGGGATACGCGATGTCGGAGCGCATTTCGCCTTCGCCGGCCACCGTGACCAGCACTTCGGGCCGCGTCGGAACGGGCGAAACGAAAACCTTCAGTTCGAGCAGCGTGTTCGGATCGACGAGCGTGGCGCAAATCGCCCGCCCCGCCCGCGACAGTTCCATTGCGACCAGATCCACTTTGCCGGTCAGCGGCGACCAGCGGCGACCCGTGCGGCGGTCGGTCACGGCGAGCGCACCGTCCGCGCCCGACACCTCCACGCGCAGCGAATCCGTCTCCACGGTCTCCGTCGCGGGCGGCGTCGCCGGCATCCGGTTGCCGAGACGTTCGACCTTCGCGTCGCGCAGCACGACACCCGTGCGCCCGTCGCCGATCAGGCGCGGATCGATTCGCGCCACGCCCGATGGCACCATAAACGACGTGACGACCGACCGCCCCGGCTTCGCCGACTTCGACCCGTAGCACCAGTTCAGCACGTCGCCCTTCGCATCGCGCAGGATGACGCCGAACGAGAACGGCGACGCACCCGGCGCGTCGGCGAGCGACTCGCTCGAACATGAAAGGCGGAACACGTCGCCGGGGCGGACGTCGATCGATTTGAAGCCGTTGACCGCCCAATCCTGCGCACCCGTGTGGCGCAGTTCGGCCGCGCCGTCCGCACGGACGGCGAACGTCACGTTCGAGGCCTCTCGCGCCCAGACCCATGGATGCGTCATGTTCCAGGTCTCGGCTTTCGCCGCGACGGCGAAACCGAAGACCACCGCCAGAACACCGACATTTGCTTTTACGTTCATATGACGACACCTTCTTCTTTGTATTTTCCCAATTGTCATTTTTCGGTGAAATAGCCGATTGGCGTGCCGCCGAACGGTTCGCGGCGATAGGCGCGGCGTTTCGCGTCATACCAGACGACTTCGCCCTTCGGCGTCGTCGCCGTGCCATCCGCCACGAAGAACCGCCGCCATTCGGCCACATCGCCTTCGCGACCCCACTCGAACGCCGCGCCCGGTGGCATCCAGCCTTCCGGCAGGTGGCCGTCGAATGACATGCGGTAGGTGATGCGGATGACGTCGTTCGTCTCGACCTTCCGCAGGTCGGTCGTCTCGGTCAGGGTCAGGCGCGTGGCGATGATGCCGCTGAAGTCGGCGGGCTGCCCCTCCTTCGGAAGGGGCTTCACGTTCACCTCGACGGCCGGCGTTTGGACTTTCGCGTTCAGGAGGGAGGACGAAAAAAAGCTGAACAGTCCGCTTTGCCGCGTGCGCGCCGCCTGATAGGGCACGTTCAGCTGAAAACTCGCCCTCCCCCGATAGGGCCGGTCGTAGCGCACGGGCAGGGAGAACCGCCGCACGACGTTGGACGGATTGGCGGACTTCCCGTCGGTCAGGTTCGCCACCCTTCCGACGACCGCGAAGTCGCCCGCGTTCACCGGGACGACGTTCACCTGCCCGATGGCAAGCCCCTTCGGGACTTCGAGCGAAAGGACGTAGTCGAACTCGTCGCCGACCTGAAGGTCGTCCCGGCTCAGCGCGACCGACGCGCGCATCTTCGGGCGCGGCTGCGCCGCCGACCGAGCGGACGGAAAGCCATCCTCTCCGAACGCAAGGGACATCATCTCGTCCATTTGCTGCCGTTGGACGCGGCGGATCTGTTGGAACGGGTCGGCATCCTGCGCGGGGCAGGCGAGCGCGGCGAAAACGACGGCAAAACTGGCGAGGCGGCGGATGCACCTTCCCGCCAGCCAGAAGAGGAACACGAGCGCGAGCGCACCGCCCGCGACGATGAGGATGCGCCCCTTCCAGCCGTATTTCAGCACGGGGCGGGCGACCTGCCGCCAGACCGGCAGTTCGACGAGCGGGTTCGCATAGCGCACCGCCAAAGCGGCGAGAATGCCGCGCTCGATTGCGGGGGTCTGCCCGATGCGCCACTCGAGGCGCGAGTAGACGGCGAGCGCCCGCTTCCAGTCGCCGGCGAGCGTGGCGCACCGCGCCTCGTTGAGTTTCGCCTCGGGGAAGTCGAACGCCGCGAAGGCGTCCGCCGTCGGTCGGGCACAGGCCTTGCGCCACGCGAAGTCGAGGTCCGCGTCGTCCGTCCTGAAGTCGGTGACGAGCGCGTCGGGTTGGGGCATCGTCACCTCGTCCCCGTGCAGTTCCGCCACCTCGACCGCCGCGCCGCGCTTCGCGTGGACGGGTATCGCGTTCGAGCGAACGCCGCGTGACTTGCCGTCCGACCCGACGTATGAGAACTCGAGTTCGGGAAACCACAGCACGCCTTCCCGCATCGGGCGCACCCGGTAGGTGAGCCGCCGTGCGTCGCGGTAGGTCTCGGTCTTCGCGCTCGCGTCGTCCAGCTTCCAGTCCGCACGGCTCACGGCCTTCGCCAAAGCGGGCGGATGAAGCGCGGCGAAATCGGCCTCGCCGAGGAAGTCCAGAGTCAGAACGAGCGGGTCGCCGACCTTCACGTTGTTCGCGTCGAAGAACGCCCGCGTACGCAAACCGTCCCCGACAACCCCCGTCAGGGGAATCGCCGCGAACAGAATCTTGGAAATCAGCAAGCCGAACATTTCCCCCTTCTCCTCATCACTGCGGCGTCACCTTGAAGCGAATGAGAACCGTCGCGTTCCGTCGGACGAATTCGGGCGAAAGCCCCGCAATCGACCTCACGCTCGAAGCCGCCTGCAGCACGGTCGCATCCGCCTTCGGGTCGCCCGAACTCTGCACAAGTTTGTAGCCGAGGATGCGTCCGCCCGAACCCAACTGAACGGAGAGGTGCATCTCGCGAAGGGTGTCCGTCCACGGCGGACGATCCCACTTCGCATAATACGCGGCCTGTATCAGCGAAACGCACCGCTGGTATTCGCTATTCGGCAACTGCTCGACCGTTCCAGCCCGCGCCCCCATCGAAAGCCACTTCGCGACCTCCGCGTCGCTCAAAGTCTTCTTCCCCGTGCGTCCGTTGGGCTGGCGTTCGACCGGTTTCCTGACGGGTTTGTTCACAACTTTGCCGCGATTGCGGATTCCCTCCAGCCGCTTCCGCTGGTGTTCCTCCCGTTCCTTGCGAATCTGTTCCGCCGTCTTCTTCGGCTTGTCGGGCTTCTTCGGCTTTTCGGGAACTTTCACGACCGCATCGACCTTCGGTTCGACGACGGGCGGCGGTTCGGGTTTCGGCTCCGGCTTCGGCGCGGGCTTCGGTTCGGGGCGGGGAGGTTCGGGTTCGGGCGGCTTCATCGGCGGCGGCTCGTTCTCGTTCCCGTCGAGATTCTCGTGCACGACCACCGTCATGTCGATCGGAATGACGGACTCCTTCGGCTTGCGGACGACGGCGGCGCACAGGTAGGCGACGAGGAAAAGCGCGGCGTGGAGGGCGAGCGCAATCGTCAGACTGCGAACACCCAATACGGTCGGTGCCTTTCTCTCTTCGTCGGCGAACAAGTCCCGCTCCTCCTACTTGTCAACCGTGACGAGAGCCATTCGGCGCACCTTGCACTTGTAGACGACCTTGACGACATTCATCACGCTGCCGTAGTCGAGCCGTTCGTCGCCGCGCACGAGCACGGGGACGTCGGGGTCTTCCGCAACCTTCGCCTTCAGCGTCTCCTCGAGATCCGCGAGCGTCGTCGGGTTGCCGTTGAAGAAGAGACGGTTCGTCGCGTCCACCGTAATCGTGTTGGCCTTGTTGTCCTTCGAGGGCAGGGTGTCGGTCTTCGCCTGCGGCAGCATGATCGACACGCCCTGCTCCAGCGCGGGGAGGGTGACGATGAAGGTGACGAGCAAGAGGAACGTCAGGTCAATGAGCGAGGTCATGTCGACCGCCGCCTTCGGCTTTTCGCCGCGCATCCGCCTCCGCCGCGACATCTCAGTCCATCCTCCCCTGGAACTCACAGGCGATGCGCCCGATCAGTTCGTCCGCGAAACCCTCCATGTCGGAGGTGATGTTGCGGATCGCCCCGTTCATGAGGTTGAAGCAGATGACGCCGGGGATGGCGATCAGAAGGCCGACGACCGTCGTGACGAGCGCGGCGGAGATGGAAGGCGCAATCGTCGCAAGATTCGCCGAACCCGCCGTGCCCATTTCGGCGAAGGCATCAAGAACGCCCCACACCGTGCCGAGCAGACCCAGCATCGGGGAAAGCGCGACGACCGTCGCAATCACGCCCATGCCGCGCTCGACGCGCAACTCCTCCTCGTCCAGCGCGTGTTCGCACGTCCCCTTCACGAGTTCGATTTCACGCGCCGTCAACGCGGCGGAGCCCTCGCCCGAAGCGCCGCGCCCGGCGAGCAGCGCGCGGACGTCCGGCGTGAGGAGTTTGAGCAGGCGTTCGCACGACTTCGCGTAAATCCCGACAAGTCCCGTCGCCTCCTTGCTCGGACGGCGACTGAGGTAGTATTCAAGCACATCGCGGCTGGACGAGAAGTCGCGTGTGAACCGTCGGACTGCCATGTTGATGAAGTTCAGTTCCTTCCACTTGCCGATAATCACGGCGACCATCAGCACCGAACCGACCAACTGCGCCCACACGATTCCCTGCCCCGTCAGGTTCGAGGCGAGGAAGCCGTCAACAAGAGAGTTTGCCATCATCATAAGTCTAATCCTTTCAAATCGTTCAATTAGTTTGTCGGCGGCTGTTCCGCCGCGTTCACGAGGGATGCCGTCAGCCGCTCGACCGTCTCCGCAGGAAGTACGAAGATGGCGTCAAGCGAACCAAGCGTCGCATAATAGCCGCCCTCGGCGCGGTCGCCAATCAGGATGTTCCGCCGCACCGCGCCCTCCTTACTCAAATCGACGGCCACCGTCTGGCGCGGCTTCGCAAGCCCGTAAGTCGCGAGTTCGGCGGGTGCGACCTTCAACTTGGCGACGGACGCGGCCTTCAGCGGATTCAGCACGGCGAGGAATGCGGCAATCGCCTTCTCGTCGGCCGCCCCCGCTTCGGGCGCGGATTCGACGTTCCAGACGCGGCGGTCGGGATTCCACACGACGGAAGTCGGCTTCTCTCCGTTCACCGTTGAGACGATTCGCCTCACGTCATCCGCCGCCACGCGCAGGACGTTCTTCGAGCGCAAGCCCTCCAGCCGATGGTTCGAGAAGAGTTGTTCACGGGAAACGGCAACCGGCTCCGCATTTGCCGCGACGCTCACCCTCACGCCGTTTGTCTCCGCCTCCTTCGCCGTCAGTTGCAGCAACTTCGTCACGAGGTCATCCACCGCTGACTGGTCGGCGGGTGCGGCGACGGGCGCATCCATTCGCCACCGTCCGTTCGGTGCGCGGGCAAGCAAATAGGTCGTCTCCCCGTCCACCATCGAAATCGTCGTAATCGCCTTCGCCTCGTAGGGGAAGAGCCGCGAATCGACGAATGATTCCGACTCAGCAAGCGCAAGATCCTTTAACCCGGCATCGAGCGAAACCACCGCGCCGCCGTTCTGCACGAGCGCATAGACGCGGCCGCGCCCGGCTTCCTTGCCAAGTGAGACCGTGCGATCCGAGCCATCCCGTCCGCGCAGGGTAATCGTCACCGCACTTTCGGGGTCGAGTCCGTAGCCGGCCAGCAGGGCGACCGTCGTGCGCGACGGCTCGTTCGTCGCCCCCACCGGCCAGAAGAACTCCTCGGCCTCCGTCGTCTGCAACGCCGACAGCAGGAGGGCGACGCGCTGCGCCGATGCCACCGCCTTCCGCGGTTCCTCCACCCGCCACGCCTCGCCCTTCCGCACGAGCCGCAGGAACGGACCCGCCCCCCGACGCACGTCGATGGACACGACCTCAGTCTCGGAAAGGAAGAGCCGCCGATTCCGGAATCCGCTCACCGGCAAGTCCGCACAGGCGAGAACGTTCGTCGGCACGACGTAGACGAGATCGGATTCCCCGACTGCGGCATACGCCCCGTCTTCCGTCGGCGTCAGGTCCCCGAACGAAACGACGGCATTCGTCACCCCGTCGCCCAAAACCGAGACCGAGAGTCGCGGCACTTCCAAGCCGAAGTCCGACCGCTTCCGCCCAAGTTTCAGAAGTTCGAAGTCGGACTGTGAATCCAGCACCGGGCGGAAAGCGAGCGCATCGGCGAGGCGCATAATCCGCCGCGCATCCGCCGCCGCCGTGAACGGCGCAACAATCCGCCAGTCGTTCAGGTTCCGTTCGATCGCCACCGTCGGTTCGCCCTGCCGCGCAAGAAGAAAGCCCGTCGCCCGATCCGCCCCGCGAACGAGCACGGACTGGCGAAGAATCCGCGCATCCGCCCGCGTTCCCCGAACGTTGAGAAGGACGTGCGCCGCGACCAGCACCGCGAGCATCAGCAGCATCCAGAAGATCGTCCGACGATTGCTCATTTGCGTCCCCTCCGCCGAATCTTCACCCACAGGACGAGGCAAAAAAAGACCGCCAGCGACGGGCCTGCGGCAAAGGAAATGGCGAACCGACGGCGCGTCGAGCGATCCATCCCCGCCGCCAGGACACCCGCGTCAGGCCCACCCGACACGAGCGCATCCGTGCCGGAGAGGTAGGAGACGCAGTTCAGGAAGAAATCTCGGTTGGCATTCGCCCGCACCGCGAGTTGTCCGTTCATCGCGAACCCCGAATCGCCAATCGCCACGATACGCGTCGGGCGAATCGCGAGATCCGAACCCGTACCCACGCCCTTCTCGGCAATCGCCGCCACGGCGAACCGACCGACGTTCGCCAGCGGGGAGAAACCGATACGATCCGCCCCCGCCGCACCGTTCGCCGCAGACGAGGAAAGGAGCACAAGCGGCGAATCGAGGACAATCTGCTGACCACGAAGCGGAGACGTGATGTCGTGGTCGGTCAGGGCCGAAACGATGAGATCCTCACCGGAAACCGTCGGCACTTCGTCGCCCAACGGACGACGCACCGCCCGAAGCCCCCACGACGGGAGAAGCGACGCGACGCCGCCTTCCGTCCCGGGACCAAGCAACGCCAGCAGACGACCGCCCTGCCGCAGATAGGCATCCAGCCGTTCAATCTCCACACGGGAGAAATCGTTCTTCGCACCCGCAACGACGACGAGGGCGCAGTCCGCCGGAATCTGATCGACCTTCATCAGGTCGAGGGGGACGTTGGCGTAGCCGTCGCGGGCGAGTTCGCGCACGATGTCACTCATGCCCCACGGCTCGTAACTGTCAAAGGCTATCTCGCCATGGCCAAGCGTCCAGTAGATGTTCCGGCGCTGGGGTGGGACGGTGAGCCGAAGAATCGCCGACGCACAGTTCCGCTCGTCCAATCCCTCGCGAATCGAAAGCGGAATCGACCACTGTCCACGCGAGAAGACAAGCCCCTCCCCATCCGCACCCGAGCGAACCAGCCGTGCGGCCGCCCCGACGTCCCATCGGGGATCGACAAAGTGGAGGTCGATTCGCACGCCGCCGAGCAAGTCCGCCTCACGGCGCAACGACCGTAGAAACTGGCCGACGGAACGAAACCGAGGGTCGTTGCGCGGCAAAAGGCAAACGACCGAAACCGTCCCCCGCGCATCCGCCAGAATGCCGCACGTGCGGGTCGAGAAACGCGCCCCTCCCGACGTGGTGAAATCGAACGGCACGCTCACCCGAATCGCCAGCGTCGCCGCCAACCCCGCAAGCACAAGTGCGAGAACGCTTGCAAATGCGGCGGAAAGCCGAAGTCGCACCGCGCCGCGCCCGACGAACCGATACGCCGTGACAAGCCGTGCGGCGACGAAAAGAACCGCCAGCGTCCCCGCAAGATACGAGACGACCGCCCCAGTCGAAATCGCACCCGACGCAAAGTCAACCGTCTGCGCGTCAAGCGGCATCTCGCCGAACGAGGTGCGTCCCTGCGGGGCCCACGCGAGAAGTGCCGTCCAGCCGCCGCGCGGAATCGCCACGAGCACGAAAAGCGACAGAACCGCCGCGACCGCCGGATGGCGGCAAAACGCACTCGCCGCCACGACCACGC
>CAVAHB010000089.1:958-9528 GCA_963588415.1 Faecalibacterium sp. CAG:74 | reverse complement strand
ACCCGGGTGCAGAGGGTGTCTACACCCGGGTGCAGAAGGTGTCTGCACCCGGGTGCAGTCCGCCGCGCTTCGGAAGGGGCGGAAGCGGAACTCCTCGGAGGGCGAAGTTTTCGCCCGAAAAACGGGTAAACTCCAGAGAGTTTGCCGTATTGACGCGGAAGGGCCGTTTTGCTATCATTCCCCCGCTATGGAAAACAGGATTGCAAAACGGACGCTTGCGGTCGGATGGTTCGATAACAAGCCTTTCATTGAAATATGCGAGAAGTATCTCCCGCGGATTCACGAGGTCTTCTTCGCCTGGCCGGGCGTTGTCGCAAGCCGCCCGATGGATCCGTGGACGCCGGAGCGGAAGGAGCGGATTGTCGAAGACCTCCGCTGGGCGCGGGCGAACGGTCTCGAACTCGACACGATCTTCAACGCGAACTGCTACGGCGACATCGCGATGTCGGAGGAACTGGCGGATCACGTGAGCGAAAAACTCCGGGAGATGGATGCGGTGGGCCTGTTCCCCGAACACCTCACGACCACGTCACCCTTCATTGCGACCGTTCTCCGCCAGCGATTCCCGTCCGTCAAGATTCGCCTGAGCGTGAACACCGACATCACGACCGAGAATGCACTCGGTTACATGCTTGAACTGTTCGACTCGTTCTACATCGGGTTGAGCGACCACCGCCGTCTCGAAGAGGTGCAGCGCATGAGTGCGTGGGCGGCGGCGCACGGAAAGGTTGCGGGGCTTTACGCCAACTCGGGCTGCCTCCGCAACTGCCCCTTCCACCAGTTCCACAACAACCTGCACGGTCATAATCGCATGAAACAGTCCGTCGCGGGTGAGAAATTCAACTTTTCGGTCTTCCGCTGCCGCACGAACTATGAGCGCGGCAGATACGAGGATTTTCTGCGCGGGCTTTGGATTCGGCCGGAGGAACTGCCGCGCTACGAACCCTACGTGGGCGTCGTGAAACTCGCCACGCGCCGCCACGCCAACCCGGAAGCCATCATTCGGGCGTATGCGACCTATTCCTTCCAGGGTGACTTGGCCGAATTGACCGACCCGTTCTTCCGCTTCCCGATGACAATCGACAACGCGGCGCTCGGCGCTTCACCTCTCTGGCCCGACGTGCGCGACTGCACCCGCGTCAACAACTGCCCCAACTGCGGAAAGTGCACCGAACTCCTGCGGGCCGTCTCGCGTCCCCGTGGGGAGGAGGACGGTGGCGATACCGTCGAAAAGGCGTTCAAGGGGTTCTTCAGGGGGTAGCCGCCGTCTCATCCGATGGCGACATCCACCTGCACCGTAAGGCCGGGGAGGGCGCGGTCGAGATCGGCTGGGTTCATCGCGACGAGAATGCCGCGGTGACCCGCATTGATGTAGATTTCGGGAAGGTCGTAGATTGACTTCTGCACGTAGACGGTCATCCGCTTGCGCGTGCCGAACGGGGAGGTTCCGCCGACATGGTAACCGCTGTGCCGATCCGCCGTTTCGGGCGCACAGGTGACGACGGTCTTCACGCCGCGCGCCCGCGCCAGGTTCTTCGTCGAGATTTCGCAATCGCCGTGCATCAGGCAGACGAATGGTTTCTTCGTCTCGTCCTCGAGGATAATCGTCTTGATTGTTGCGTGATGGTCGAGCCCCAGTTCCGTCGCGGCCTGAATCGTGCCACCGTGTTCGGAGTAGTCGTAGCACCGCGTCTCGTAGGCAACTTTTGCCGCGTTCAGGGCGCGGAGCGCGTTCGTCATGGGTATCGTCGTCGGTTTCATGCCCGCGTATTATACCACATCTTCCACGTCCCCGGCGGCGGGCGTGGCTAATCGAACCGGACCTTCCACGGGCCGTGTTCGCGCCAGCACCGCCGCACGCTTTCGGCCGTTGGCTCGACGTAGATCGCCGTCGCCTGGTGGCGAAACCACGTGTCCTGACGCTTGGCGAGTTGGCAGGTGCGGATGAATATCTTTTCGGGCGTATCGCCCTCCCGGTAGCCGATGGCCAGCGAGGCCGTCCGCGACCAGACTGGATAGCGGGTCTTCAGCCGCCGCTTCTCGTCCTCAAGTCCGGCGAGGAACATCTGGTCGAGCCGGGTGCGGATGCGCTCGCGCACGACGGCACGGTCGATGCGGATGACGGGATAGGCGGGCGGCGGATTCTCCCACTTTCGGTCGAGACCGCGCAGGAGGGCGGAGAAGTAGAGCCCCGTTCCGCCGACGATGACAATCGGGATCTCACGCGGCACTTCCGCCGCCCAGTCCGAAGCCGCACGAAGCCAGGCCCCCGACGAGAACTCCTCCGCCGGCGTGACGATATCAACCCCGCCCATGCCGAACTCGCGGCGTTCCGCCTCGGACGGTTTCGCCGTGCCGACGTTCATTCCCCTGTAGACGAGCATTGAATCCGCGCTCAGAATCCGCGCCCCCAGTTCACGCGCCAGTTGCGCGGCGATGGCGCTCTTTCCGCTCGCCGTCGGGCCGGCTAACAGGTACGCTTCACGCTCGAACATAGTATCAGGAGCCCCGCCGCGATGCAGATGCAGGTGTCGGCGACGTTAAAGCACGGGAAGTGGTGGATTCCCCAGTGGAAGTCGAACAAGTCGATCACGTAGCCGCGCACGATGCGGTCGATCAGGTTGCCGATGATGCCCGCATACAGAAGGCATTCCGCAACCGCCGCACACCGCCCCGTGCCGAAAACCGACTTCCGCTTCCAGACGAGGAACGCAAGCGCGGCAATTCCGAAGATGGCGAGTGGCCACACTTTCCCCTGGAACAGTCCCCACGCGCACCCCCGGTTCTCCACATACGCGAGGTTGAAGAAGCCGGGAATGACGGCAACCGCCGCAGAACCCCTGAGGAATCCTGCGGCGAGTTCCTTCGCGACCGCGTCCACGAGGACGAGATTCGCCACGACCGCGAGCGTAGCAAGGAAGCGGCGCATCAGCCGTTAGCGGGGCCGTTGCCCTGCAGACCGCGCTCCATCTCACACTGGCATTCCATGCAGGTGAGCACGAACGGCTGGTTGAGAAGGCGCGGCTTGCGAATCAACTGGCCGCACACCGTGCAGACGCCGTAAGTCCCGTCGTCAATGCGGTGAAGGGCCTCGTCAATCTGCTGAATCGTGCGGTTGATGTTGCCCATCTGGCCGAGAGCCTGCAGACGAAGCGTCTGGTTCGTGCCGTCGCCCCCGTCGGCCTCGTGGTCGTCGGTCTCGTTGAAGCCCGTCGCCTTCATCGCGTTGATTCCGTTCTGGGCCGCAATGCGGGCGTTCATCAGGCGCTTGCGGAACTCCTTCAGGTCGGATTCGGGGAACTTGTCCGTCGTCTTTCCCTGCGCACGGGTCGTTGGGCGGCGCGACAGGCGAATGCCGTTGTCCGGCTCCTTCGTCGCATCCTGCTTCGCCGAACGCTTCATTTCCTGGGCAATTGACATGGCGAATGCCCTGGCTTCGGCCGCCTTCTTCGCGGCAAGTTCCTCGTCGGTCAGGGTGGCCAGTTTCGCCGCCGCCTTGCGGCTGATCTGCGGTGCAACGCGCTTGACTTCGTCCGCTTCCTTCTTCTCCTTCTTGGCCGGCTGTGGCGCAACTGCGGCCTTCACGGCCTTCGGCTTTGCGACTTTCTTCGCAGTTTCTTTCTTAGTTGCCATTTTCGGTCTCCTTTCTTCTCACCACCGTCTTAGATTTGCATTCCCGCCGGGAGTTTCATCCATTCGCGGATGTCGTCCGGAAGCGGGCAGATCTGCTTCACGCTGCCGAAGCGGGTCTCGCCTTCCGAACCCGGCAGTTCGAACTGGTCGCCGGCCTTCTTGCCGAGCATATTCTGGGCAAGACGGGTCTTCGAGGAGAGAATGCCGCGTTCGATGTCGTTATCCCACTCGCCGAGGACGTAGTAGGTCTTCTCCGCACCATCCGCCGTCACGACGACCGCCACGCCCGGCATCACCTCGTCCGTCTTCGCATCCGCAAAGTCCGCGGGTTTGACCGTCTCGAGTTCCTCCTGCATGAGCGTCTGCTTCTGCATGAGGGCGCGTTGTTCGTCCTTTGCATACTGGTATTCGGCGTTTTCGCTGAGGTCGCCGTAGCCCTTCGCAAACTCGATGCGCTTCACGTTCGCCGGCATATCCTCGTTGATGAGTTTGAGGTATTCGGCCTTCTTCATCGCGTAGCTGCGGTAGCTCGTCAGGCGGGCGTAGTCCTTCTTCTTCTCGACCTTCACGAGGTGGGCCGAAAGCGCGGGGTCGATGTGCGTCATGCGCACGACAATTGCGTGATGCGTCGAGGGGTCCCACGCGATGGAGGCCTGGAAGCGTTCGAAGAAGAGGGCCTTGTTCTCGGGCGAGAGCCAGCCGAACACCTTCGTCAGCCATTTCGTGTCGGCGAAGAGACGGCGCACGATGTTCTGCATCTTCAGCGTCTCGCCGCTCTGGCGTCCCTCGCCGAGTGCAATCGCGTGCGTCAGGAGCGTAATCAGCGGCGGCAGTTCCGCCCATTCCTGGAAGGTTTCGTACTTACCGACGAGCAGGGTCGTCAGCGTGGCCGGGGCCTTCGGCTGCTTCATGAACTCGGCAACCGCCTGACGGCATGCGGCCTCCTTGCCGAATTGCGAGACGATTTCGGAAACCGCCGCGAAGCAGAAGTCGGGGATGTTCTTGTAGAGTTTTGCCTTGCTCTCGTCGGAATCGGCGAGGAACGCAATCATGTTCCCGACGTCACGCGCCGGAAGCGCCGCGGCCGCCCGCACGAAGCGGCGGCGCTCCCAGAGGTAGTTGCGCATTTCCGCCGCCGTCGGCACGATGAAGCCGAAGCCCGTCACGAGACACGCGAGCTGGGCGTAGAGCGCATCGTCCACGTTCCGCGCCGCCGTCACGGCGAACGCCAGCCGTTCGCCGATCTTCGCCTTCGTCGCCTCGTCCGCCGCCTTGAACTTGTCCTGCGCGTTGAACTCGCGCACCTTCGCGAGGATGAGTTTCGGGTCGGTCTCGTGCGAGAACGCCATCATCCAGTTGTCGCCGTAATCTTCCGCGACGGACATCAGGCGGAGCGGTTCCGTGCGCTTCACGGGGATGGAGACGAGCTTGTCCTTGCGAAGTTCGCCGCGTGCCGATTCCCAGAACTTCTTCCAGTTCACCGCCTTCACGAAGCCGTTGCCGACGCAGACTTCCTCGAGGCGCGTGAGCGGCAGGTCGCCGTAACTCCTAAGTACTTCCTTGACGAACGCGCCCGGCTGTTCGCGGATCATCGTCTCGACGACCGCCGGATCCGCCTCGCGCCGTACGAGGATGTGGTTCTCGGGCGCGAGTTCCAGCATGTCCGTCGCCGCCGCATAGGCGAACTGGTGGCCCTTGCGCGTCTTGAAGTCCACGGTGATGCGGCGGTAGAAGTAGTCGAGCCGCCGCACCTTGCCAAGCCCCCACGTCGGGTTGATGACGAGCGCACCCTCCTTGAAGGAGAGCAGCTTCTCAAGCCGCATCATCGATTCGTCCAGCGGCCTGTGCGCGAAATCGACGCCGTCCAAAAACGAAAGAAGAAGACGGTCTTTCGTCGTCTTCTTCAATGCGTCACGCACACCGGCAGGTTCGAGTTTCCGCGTGAAATCGCCCAGATTCTTTCGGATAAGCCCGAATGCGGTCTCGAAGTCACCGCGTTCCGCGCAACCGTTCAATTCATTTACCAACGCTTCCGTATCGGCCATAGTCTGCTTTCCTTGCTGTCTTGTGTATGGAGAAATGACAGGCGCGAATTATACCATAAAACGCCCCATGCGACAATGCCCCCAGGTTTGGCGGGTACGCGAGGGTGCGCGGAAACCGCGAATGGGGGTCGGAAGGGGGCGACAGGAAAACGCCCCTCCGTCCCGACGGGTGACGGCGGACGAGGGGGTGAGGGCGCGTCGTAAACGGCGTTTGCGCCACGTGGGCAAGGGGTTGCGCCGTTTTCGGGGGCTTGACTTTTCGTAAAATGAGGTAAAATATTCTGCGCATAATGACACACTTTTCTTGTGTGCAGTGCCTCCCTTTTGGTATAATTCAGGTGTTCCCGCGGGATGCGGGAGACGGCGGATTCGTCCGCGCCGCTGAAAAACAGGGCGACAAAAAGCGAGAAGGAGAACAGAAATGAACACGAGTATTACGACAATTACGCCGGGGGCGGGCACGAAGGCGTCCGTACCATCCCGCTGGGGGGGGGGGGGGGTATGTCGCCGACTTGCGGTCGGCATCCTCTGCCTTGGGGCGGCCCTGTGGGGAGGCATGTCCGTCGCGGCGGATGCGGAGGCGGTGACGCTCCGCAACTGGTATGGCGAGGGGATGGTCTTCCAGCGCGGAAAACCATTCGTGGTGATGGGAACCGCGCCCGCCGGCACGTCCGTGACCGTTGCAATCGGCTCGAAGGGTGCGACGGCGGTTGCGGACGCGGACGGCGCGTTCAAGGCCGAAGTCGCCGCGCTCCCGGCATCGTGCGAGCCGTATGAACTGACCGTCTCGGTCGGCGGCAAGGCGGTGAGGACGATCAAGGAAGTCTATTCCGGCGACCTTGTGCTCGTCACGGGCCAGTCGAACATGGAGGCGAACTACACCGAATACTACACCGGCAGCGGCGCGAATGGGAACTACGCGGGGAAATACGGACCGGACGACCTGCCGGCGCTCGTGGAGGACGAATACGTTCGCTTCATCAAGGCCGACCACGTCTGGGACGCGGACAACGCATGGAGCGACCTGCCGCTCCGGCACGTGACGAACTCGTGGCTTCGCGCCAGCGCGGCGGTTTCGTCGGACGGCAAGACGCCCGACAACCGGCACTTCAGTTATCTCGCGCAATATGCGGCGCAGCGGATGCGCACGGCGAATCCCGGCGTTCCCGTCGGCGTCATCGACGTCTCGTGGGGCGGAATGCCCGTGAAGGACTTCGTGAGCGGCGGCCTCGTCAATACGCACATCCTTCCGCTCGTCGGGTTGAACGTCGGCGGAATACTGTTCTACCAGGGCGAGAGCAACTCGGCGCAGAACATCTATCCGTGGCTCATGATTTCCTTCTACATGGAGTTGTCCGGCAAGGACTTCCCGTCGGCGATCAATTCGTTTCAGGACAAGTTCGGCGCGGACGTGCCGATCATCTGGGCGCAGATTGCGCGCAGCAACCACTCCAACTGGTTCTTCGCCCCGATTCGCGCCGCGCACGTGATGGCGCTGACCTCGAGCCGAATCGCGAACCGCGACAACCTGGCGTGCGTCTCGACGCTCGACACGGACAAGGGAACGGCGGAAAGCATGCACCCGCTCGGCAAGGACATCATCGGAACGCGCATGGCGGACTGCCTGCTGTCGATGCTCGCGGGCAAGGGCCCGAAGATCGGCCCGACGCCGCTTGCCGCGACGGCGGACGGCAATACGGTGACGGTCACGTTCTCCAACGCGACGGGACTGAAGACGATGAAACCCGTCTACACGACCGCCGCGACCGTCGCACACTACGCCGATGACACGCCGGGCGCGGACGTCTGCGAGGTCGAAATCGCCGGAACGGACGGCGTGTTCTCGCCCGCCGCGAAGGCGAGCGTTTCCGGCGAGACGCTCGTCGCCGTCGCGTCCGACAGACTCGTCGGGACCCCGACGCAAATCCGCTACGGCTGGCAGAACGCGCCGGAGAACCCGAACCTCTACAACGGCGACGGCCTCCCCGCCCCGACGTTCGTCATTGACGTGGAGGGGGCGACGGTGAACAAGAAGCCGTGCAACATCCTCTTCAACACCCTTGGGGGCGCACCGTGCATCGCGCCCGTCAGCGGTGACGCGGGCGCGACGGCGGTTCTCCCGTCCGCGAAGCCCTACGCCGCCCAGAAGAAGGTGTTCGTCGAGTGGAACAAGAGCCAGACGGGTGCGGGCGCGGCCTACAAGGGCGGGGCAACCGTTAAGATTCCGGAAGCGAACGCCACGACGTTCTACGCCATCTATCGGGCTGCCAGTGCGGAGGAATCGACCGAGACCGAGACCGAAACCGGGACTGACGAGGCCGACGGTTCGGAAGGGGATTCGTCCGAGTCTGGCAAGACCGACGAGTCGGGGGATGGCGAAGCGAAGGAGGATTCGCCCGCCGCCGATGAATCGACCGGCGAGACGGGATGGGTTTATACGCCGGGAACGGAAAGCGGTGGCGTCGTCGGCACAATCAGCGACGGACAGTGGACGATCAAGGTCACGAATTTCGACGCGGCGACGGGGACGCTCGCGTTCGGAAGTTCCGCGATCAAGTCGGTCGCCGAGCCGTCCGACGCGGCGGCGAAGGGCGTTCTCGACCTGCGGAGCCCGCTCGTCGTCCTCAATTCGTCGACGTCGGTGAAGACGGAAGTCAAGGCGGCCGAAGTCGGCAAGCAGTCGTTCTATTCGAACGGCAGTCTCGTCGAGTTCTACTGCGATGTCATCAGTTCGTTGAACGACGGCGGATACTGCTTCGCGAACAACGCGAACCTGACCAAGATTGAAATCGGCGGAAGCGCCGAGACGCTGCCGAGCCTCATCACGCAGAAAGACACGAACCTGAAGGAGGTCAAGTTCAACTTCCCGAACCTGCGCAAGGGCGGCAGCAC
>CAVAHB010000089.1:0-926 GCA_963588415.1 Faecalibacterium sp. CAG:74 | reverse complement strand
AACCCGATTGATGTTGCGACGGTTGCCGTTCCCGGCATCACGAATGTCGTCGGCGGTGCGTTCGCGCACGCGAAGTTGGGCGGCGACCTTCTGCTCACGAACGTCATGGCGATTGGCGAGAAGGCGTTCAACGGGGCTTCGCTGACGAACGTGACCCTCGCCGGAACGCTCGTTTCCCTGCCGACAATGGCCTTCAAGGGCAGTTCGATCACGAACGTCGTCCTTGATCTGCCGAATCTCGTCGGCATCGCGGCGGATGCATTCAGCGGACAGCAGAACGTCCGCAGCGTGGAGCTTGTTTCTGTCCTTGCCGACATGGGGCTTGTCACGAACGTCGTCGTGGCGGCCGCCAACAACAAGAACCTGGGCGAGGGCGGCTACTACGTCAACGGGGGATGGCAGAAGAACGACCTGCGCATCTTCGTCTCGAAGAAGCAGTGGACGCCGGGCGCGGCGGAAACCTACTCCGACGCGAATCCGGCCGGTTTCTTCCTCGGCGCAGACCAGTTCAACGCCAAGGAGAAGGCGATCATCGACGCCGATCCGACGCTTGAGAAGGCGTTCGGACTTCTCGTCGTCAAGTCGGGGACGACGGTCGTGCGCAAGGCGTTCTTCGTGCACAAGCCCTCCCTGCGCGACCCGAAGGGTCTTTACATTCGCATCCGCTGAAGCTGTCGCACTGCACGCCGGATACGGAAAGCGTTCGCGGCCGGGCGAATCTCCTCATGGGGGGTGCCCGGCCGCGTCGTCTTCCCGTATGGCAATCCTCTATATATAAGGAGTACGGCAAAGTCCGCGTCTGACTCCTCGGGGAGCGCGGCGAACCCCCTCTCGGAGCGTTGGCGTACTCAATAGATGGCCACGGCGTACCTAATAGATGGACGCGGCGTACTCCATATATGGGCACGGCGTACTCCATCTAGTGA
>CAVAHB010000088.1:0-7603 GCA_963588415.1 Faecalibacterium sp. CAG:74 | reverse complement strand
GTGATTTTGATTTCTCCATAGGGTGGTACGGCGGTCGGACAGGAAGGGTTCGCCGTGCCGACGGTTAGCGGCCTAAAACCAAGTCGGGCAAACGCCAGACGAGGACGGAATATGGTATAATTGGCAGCATTGGAAAGAAAAAAACGAGAAACGAGGAATATGATGATGGAGCTGAGTTTGGAATCGATTGCGCGGGATGCCGCGCAATGGCGGGCGGCGGGTGTTAAACTGCCGGCCTTTGACGTTGCAGCGGTTCGTGCGGCGACGGCGGAAACGCCCGAATGGGTTCACTTCGGCGCGGGCAACATCTTCCGCGGGTTCATCGCCTCGCTCGACCAGCGGCTTCTTGAGGCTGGGCTTGCGAAGACGGGCATCATCGCGGTGGATACCTTCGATTTCGACATCATCGACCGCATCTACGGAGACTTCGACAACCTCACGCTGAACGTCACGCTGAACCCGGACGGCACGACGACGCGGGAGGTCCTGGCCGCCGTCGCCGAGGCACTGAAGGCGGATCTTTCGGACGGGACGGCCGCCGCACGGCTGCGCTGGATCTTCCGTGCGCCGAGTCTGCGGATGGTGTCGTTCACGATAACCGAGAAGGGGTATCAGCTGCACCGCACGGACGGGACGCTTCTGCCCGTCGTTGCGGAGGACGTGAAGGCGGGACCCGCCGCGCCGAATCACGCGATGAGCATCGTGTGTGCGCTACTGCTTGAACGCTTCAGGGCCGGGGCTGCGCCAATCGCCGTCGTGTCGATGGACAACTGCTCGCACAACGGCGAGAAACTGATGGACGCCGTCCTTGAAGTCGCCCGTGCGTGGAAGGCGAACGGTTTCGTCGCGGATGACTTCCTTGCCTACCTGACGGATGAGGCGCGGGTCTCCTTCCCATGGTCGATGATCGACAAGATTACGCCGCGCCCGCACGAACGGGTGCGGACCGAACTCGCCGCCGCCGGAATCGCAGGCATGGATCCGATCGTCACCTCGAAGAAGACCTTCATTGCGCCGTTCGTGAACGCCGAAAAGCCGCAGTATCTCGTGATTGAGGACAAGTTCCCGAATGGACGGCCGCCGCTCGAACGGGCGGGCGTCTACTTCACCGACCGCGAGACGGTGAACAAGACGGAGAAAATGAAGGTGACGACGTGCCTCAATCCGCTCCATACGGCGATGAGCATGTACGGGTGTCTGCTTGGCTACACGCTGATTTGCGAGGAGATGAAGGATGCGGACATCGTACGGCTCGTGAAGCGACTCGGCTATGTCGAGGGCCTGCCCGTCGTCGTCGATCCGAAGATGCTTTCGCCGCGAGCCTTCATCGACGAGGTGGTGAACGAGCGGCTGCCGAACCCGTTCATGCCCGACGACCCGCGGCGGATTGCCACCGACACCTCGCAGAAGGTCGGCGTTCGCTTTGGCGAGACGGTGAAGAGCTATCTCGCGCAGGGTCGCGACCTCGGCGACCTCGTTGCGATTCCGCTTGCGCTCGCGGGGTGGATGCGCTATCTGCTTGCGGTGAATGACAGGGGCGAGCCGATGGAGGTTTCCGCCGATCCGCTGAAGGAAGAACTGCAGGCGAAACTCGCGGGAATCGTCTGGAACGACCCGAAGACCTACAGGGGGCAGTTGTGCGAAATCCTCGCCAATGCGTCCGTATTCGGTTCCGACCTGACGAAGACCCCGCTCGCGGATAAGATCGAGGGCTATTTCGTGCGTTTGCTTGGCGGCGTGGGGTCTGCGCGGAAACTTCTGCGGGAGGAACTTGCCGAGGGGGCGTGCGCGTGAGAATCGCCTTCATCAGCGACATCCATGGCGTGCCCGCCGCGCTGGACGCGGCACTTTCGGCGGCGGGTTCGCTTGGATTCGACAGGCTCGTCCTTCTGGGCGACCTTCTCTACCACGGGCCGCGCAACGGCGTGCCGAACTTCTACGACCCGGTGGCGGTGGCGAAACGTCTGAACGGACTCAAGGACAAGATTATCGCCGTTCGCGGCAACTGCGATGCCGAAGTCGACCAGATGATGCTTGAGTTCCCGATGATGGGCGACTACGCGCTGCTTGAGGCGGAAGGCACGACCTTCTTCCTGACGCACGGTCACCGCTGGAACGAACGCAACCTACCGCCGCTCGGCATGGGGACCGTGCTCGCCCACGGGCACACGCACATCCCGGAACTGAAGCGGTTGCCCTGCGGCCTGACGATTTTCAACCCGGGTTCCGTTGCGCTTCCAAAGGGCGGCTTCGCCCCGTCCTTTGGCTACTTCGAAGGGCGCGAACTTCGGCAGATTGTGATTGGTGCGGGGGAAGTGCCGCGCTCCTGAGGCGCGGCGGATTTGCTATAATATGAGGAGAAGACGAAGGAGCGTTCATGTCGGATAAGATTAGTTTTGAACCGCCGCGTGGCATGAGGGATTTCTATCCCGAAGACATGGTCTGGCGCAACAAGGTGTTCGATGCATTCCGTGCGGCCGGCGAATCCGCCGGGTTTGAGCCGTATGATGCGTGCGTGGTCGAGAGTTACGAACTGCTTGCACGCAAGGCCGGCGAGGAGGTCGGGGAGCAGATCTATCACTTCCTTGACAAGTCCGAACGGCATCTGGCACTCCGCGCCGAGATGACCCCGACGCTGGCGCGGATGGTGGCGCAGCGTCAGCACGAACTCGCCTTTCCGCTGAAGTGGACGACGATTGCGCAGTGCTTCCGCTATGAGCGCATGACGAAGGGGCGCAAGCGCGAGCACTATCAGTGGAATGTTGATATCATCGGGGAAGAGTCGGTGCTCGCCGAAGTCGAGGTGATTGGCGCGGCGTGTGACGCGCTGCATCGGATGGGGCTTACGTCCGCCGACTTCAGAGTGCACGTCTCTTCGCGCAAGTTCCTCGGCGAACTGCTGGAAAAGAGCGGAATTGCAGCCGAAAAGCATGCGCAGGTTTTTCTTGCGCTCGACAAGCGCGGCAAGATGCCGGACGGTGAGATTGCCGCGATGCTCCGCGACGGCGGTCTGACGGACGAGGACGTGAGGGCGACATTCGCCATCATGGACACGAAGTCGTATGAGGCGTGTCCCGAACTGGTTGAACTTTTCCGTCTGGCGGAGATCGCCGGCTTTGCGGACTGCCTGCAGTTCGACATTTCGGTGATTCGCGGCCTCAGTTACTACACGGGCGTCGTCTTCGAGTGCTTCGACACGAAGGGCGAGTTTCGCGCAATTTTCGGCGGCGGGCGTTACGACAACCTGCTGACGACGATCGGTGGCGATCCGGCGACGGCGGTCGGGCTCGGCTTCGGCGACGTGGTCGTGACGGAACTCCTGAAGTCGCGCCTCGGTGCGGACGCGGCGAAGACGAAGAAGGGCATCGCCGTCGGGTTTATGTTCCCCGAACAACGCGACGCGGCGGTGAAACTCGCGGCGAAACTGCGCAGGGCCGGCGAATGCGTCAATCTCGCCCTGCGCAACCAGAAGCCGAAGAAGTTCTTCTCGCACGCCGATTCGTGCGGTGCGGCGAAAGCGGTCTTCCTCGGGCCGGACGACGTGGAAAAGGGCATGGCGCGGCTGAAGGATATGGCGACGCGCGAAGAGACGGAGATTTGCCTTTGAAGCCCGAAGTCGTGGAACTGGTCGCCCGTCATCCGCGTGTGAGGTGCGGTTTGGACGTCGGTTTCGCGGACGGGGCGTTTTCCGCCGCACTCCGGAATTTACGCGGCGGAACGTGGATGACGGTGGAGATGGAGAACGCCGCCGCCGAACGGGTGCGGGCGACCCTCCCGGCGAGTACGGTGCTGACCGTCGGCAGGGGTGGTGCAATGCCGTTCGAGGACGAGCAGTTCGAGGTCGTGGTGCTCAACGGGGCGCATATCTCGGCGGGAATCGTCCAGGAGATTCACCGCGTCCTCAAGTTGTCGGGTTCGCTCTTCTTCACGGTCGCCGAGGACGCGACGGGAACGAACGGCTACACCGCGCCGCTGCTCTACAAGCTCTTCCTTCGGAATGGATTTGACGTGACGGCAATCCGGCGTTCGCCGTGGTGGCTTTTCAGGCGGCGGGGGAGGACGCTGACCGTCTGCGCACAGAAGAAGGCGTGGCGGAAATGAGGCGGCTGCTTGCGATTGTCTGCCTTGGTTCGTCGCTTTCACTGTTCGGCGGCGGCAGTGCTGATGCACTTCAACGGCTGCTGAACTTGCGGACGGCGGGGAGTCCGCGTGGCTATGCCGAGGCGGCGGAGGCCGTTCGCCGCGAAGCCGAGGCGGGGGGCGTTCTCCAGCAATACGTGATTGCGCTCGTGGCGGCGGACGAAAACGCACCCCGTGCGGCGAAACTCAGCGAGGCGCGGCGGCTGAAGTATTTGGAGGACAACCGGCCCCGCATCCGCAAACTGGCCGAGACGAAGAACAACGCACTCGCGTGGTATCTGCTTTCGATGGAGCGGAACGACCCTGAACTGCTCAAGAGGGCGGCGGACGGCGGGAACGTGCAGGCCCTGAACGCCTGGGGAACGATGACGCTGACGAAGGCGATGGAGTCGGGCCGGCGCACGGATACCAGCGCCTTTGAGAAGGCGGCGCGAGAGAGTTTCCTCTGCTTCCGCCGTGCGGCGGCGAAGTCCGATCCGAACGGGTTCTGCAATCTGGGGACGTGCTATCTGCAGGGGCTCGGGTGTGAGAAGAATGCTGCGCTCGCCGTCGGAGCCTTTCGGGCGGCGGCGGAGGCCGGGCACACGGAGGCGATGAACAACGTGGGCGGGCTCTACCGGGATGGCGTCGGGACGGTCAGGAGTTCCGTGAAGGCGGCGAAGTGGTTTGCGAAAAGTGCGGAAATGGGCAACTCCTACGGACAGCTGAACTTTGCGCTCGCCCTTCTGCGCGGCGAAGGCGAGCCGAAGGACGAGATGCGGGCGGTTGAGTTGCTGAAGGTATCCGCCGCGCAGGGGAACGCCGACGCGATGGCGTGCCTTTCGGAGTGCAGCGAGAAGGGACTCGGCACGGCGAAGGATTCGATGCAGTCGCTCGTCTGGATGATGCGTGCGCGGGCGGCGCGGGGCGACGGCCCGGCTGCAAAATGGCTTGAGAAGAACGGTTATCCAAAGAGGTGAGGACATGAGAATTCTGATGATTGGCGATGTCGTGGGCGCTCCCGGACGGGCGATGCTGGAACGGGAACTGCCGAACCTCAAGAGGATGCATAGTGTTGACGCGACAATCGTCAATGCCGAAAACTGCACGCACGGATCAGGACTGACGGCTGACTACGCGAAAATCATCCTCGGCGCGGGGGTGGACGCGATTACGCTCGGCGACCATACGTGGGGACAGCGCGAATTCGCCGGACAGATCGATTCGCTCGACCGCGTGACAAGGCCAGTCAACTATCCGTCGGAATGCCCCGGCAGGGGGTGGTGTCTCGTGACGATGCCGACCTTTCGGTTCGTTGTCATGAACGTGCTGGGGCGCGTCTTCATGCAGCCGGTGAACTGTCCATTCAAGGCTGCCGAACGGGCGCTCGCCGAAATCCCGAAGGATGTGCCCGTCTTCGTTGACTTCCACGCCGAGGCGACGAGCGAAAAGGTGACGTTCGCCCACTATTTTGACGGGCGCGTGACGGCGGTCGCCGGAACGCACACCCATGTCCAGACGTCGGATGCGCGGCTTTTGCCGAATGGGACGGCGTTCATAACCGACCTCGGTATGACGGGCCCCTACGTGAGCTCCATTGGGCGCGACCTCCAGCCCGTGACGCGCAAGTTCGTCACGGGAATGCCGGCGCGGTTCGAGGTTGCGTCGGGGCCCTGCGTGATTGAGGGTGCGATCATCGAGTTCGACCCGAAGACGAAGAAAGCGTCGTCCATTCAGGCCGTGCGAATTCGCGAATAAAGCATCCCCCGCGAACGCTGATTTTTGATATACTTTCCCCCGCCGCACATGCGGCGCAAACAATGCATATAAACGAAAGGAAAGAACATGAATATCAGCAGTAAAATGAAGTTCGCGGCGGCGGTTCTCGCCACATCCGCGATTGTCGGCGGTTGCTCGAAGAGCGAGAGCGAAGGGGGTGTCGATCTGACGGCCCAGGCACTCGCGGCGGCGGAGGCGAGCGGATTTCGTCCGCCTGACGGCGGCGACGGGGGCTCGCTCCACATCTACACGTGGTGCGACTACATCGCCCCCGACGTGCTGACCAGCTTCGAGAAGGCTCTCGGCGTGACGATTGTCGTCGATACGTTCGACTCCAACGAGGCGATGTACGCGAAACTCAAGGCTGGCGGCACGGGCTACGACATCATCATGCCCAGTTCCTACCAGATTGAGTCGATGGCGCGGGAGGGGATGATCGACGAACTCGACCACGCGAAGATTCCGAACGTCCGCAAGAACTTCGACCCGTCGTTCACGCGGCAGATTCTCGACCCTTCCTTCAAGTACAACGTGCCTTATGCCGTGACATATACTGGCTTCGCCTATGCGAAGGACCGCATTCCCGAAGGGGCGGACGTGAACAGTTGGGCGATTCTCGGCAATCCGGCGTTGAAGGGGCGCATCTCGCTTCTTGACGACATTCGCGAGGTGATTGGCGGCGGACTGATGTATCTCGGATACTCGATCAATTCAACCGACCCAAAGGAAATCGACTCGGCGGTCGCGCAGATTCTTAAGTGGCGGGCGAACATCCGCAAGTTTGACAGCGAAAGCTACAAGACGGAAGTCCCCGGCGGGGCGACCTATCTCGGCCACGGTTACTCGACCGATACGACGCAGGTCATCGTCGGGGATGACGAGGCGGGCGCACCCGCACGTGACGACATCGGCTTCGCCCTGCCGAAGGAGGGCTACACGATTGCCTTTGACGAGATGGTCGTCGCCTCTGGCGCGAAGCGCAAGGATCTTGCCTATGCCTTCATCAACTACATCTACGACGGCGACGTGGCCGCGGCGAACATGGACTACATCTGCGGCCCGAACCCCGTGAAGCCCGGCATCGAGAAGCTTGACCCGGACTACCGCAGCCTGATTGTCCTTTCGGAAGAGCAGTTGGAGAAGGGACAGGTTCTCAGGGGCTTCGCCGACAAACCGGAAGTCCTTGAACTCTACAACAAGGCGTGGGATCGCATCAAGGCGACGGAGGCCCGCTGAAACGGCGGGTAAACATCGTGCGTGTCGATACGACATCAGGCTGATGCGGGCTTGACGGATGGAAGAAAGGCGTGGTATAATTCGCCCGACAAACGGTCAGAAGGAACTTGCTATGCAGAAAACCATCATCAGGAATGCGCATGTCATCTCGCCCGGCGTGGACTTGGAGAACGCAACCATCGTCATCGAAGGGCGGAAGATCAAGTCGGTGACGACGCGGAAGATGTCCGAGAAAGGCGCGGATACGGTCGTTGACGTCGGCGGACAATATGTGATGCCGGGCTTCATCGACGTGCACACGCACGGTGCGCTGACTTATGACTTCTGCGACGCCGACCCACAGGCCGTCTTCAAACTGGCTGAAGCGAAGCTCTCCGAGGGCGTGACGACCTTCCTGCCGACGACGCTGACCGTCTCGCACGACGAACTGCGTGTCGCGGCGAGAAATGCGAAGGGTTATGACGAAGCG